>JAEMQF010000294.1 GCA_022758925.1 Burkholderiales bacterium
ATCGGCATGCAGCTGTTCGCGTCGCGCCCGGCAGGCGCCGCGATGGCGGTGACGATCTGGGGCGCGACGTCGAGCTGGACGCTGACCGCGTTGCCGCTCTTCAACTGGATGGGCGAGATCCTGTTCCGCACGCGCTTGTCGAGCGACCTGTTCCGTGGCCTGGCGCCGTGGATGCAGTCGCTGCCCGGGCGCCTGTTGCACACGAATGTGGTCGGCTGCGCGATCTTTGCCGCGGTCTCGGGCTCGAGCGCGGCCACCTGCGCGACGATCGGCAAGATGAGCCTGCCCGAGCTGGCGCGTCGCGGCTACCCTGACGCGATCGCGATCGGTTCTCTCGCCGGTGCCGGCACACTCGGGCTGCTGATCCCGCCCTCGATCATCATGATCGTCTACGGCGTCGCCGCCGAAGTCTCGATCGCGCAGCTGTTCATGGCCGGGATCCTGCCCGGCATCATGCTGGCTGGGTTGTTTTCGGGCTACATCGTGCTCTGGGCCTCGCGCCACCCGGAACAGGTGCCGGCAGCGGACTCGTCGATGGCCTTCATGCAGAAGGTGCACGAGGTGCGACACCTGATCCCGGTGCTGCTGCTGATCGGCGCCGTGCTCGGCTCAATCTACGCCGGCATCGCCACCGCCACCGAGGCCGCGGCCGTCGGCGTCGTCGGCGCGTTGCTGATCTCGGCGCTGCAGGGCTCGATGAACTGGGGCACGTTCAAGGCGTCGCTGCTCGGCGGCACGAGGCTGTACTGCATGATCGCGCTGATCCTGGCCGGAGCCGCCTTCCTCACGCTGAGCATGGGCTACATTGGGCTGCCGCGGCACCTGGCCGAATGGATTGCGACGCTCGGACTGACGCAGTGGCAGTTGCTGTTCGCGCTGCTGCTCTTCTACATCGTGCTCGGCTGCTTTCTCGATGGCATTTCGATGGTCGTGCTGACGATGGGAGTGATCATGCCGACGGTGACCAAGGCCGGAATCGACCCGCTCTGGTTCGGCATCTTCATCGTGCTCGTGGTCGAGATGGCGCAGATCACGCCGCCGGTGGGGTTCAACCTGTTCGTGCTGCAGGGCATGACCGGGCGCGAGATCGGCTGGATCGCGCGCGTCACGCTGCCGTTCTTCTTTTGCATGGTGCTTGGCGTGGCCCTGATCACGCTATTTCCGGCCATCGTGACCGCGCTGCCGCAGGCGCTGATGGGCGTGGCGCGCTGATGGGCAAGGCGCGCCCGGTTCGCTCGGCGCCCGCGCTGCGCCTGACACCAGCCTACTGCGCCGGATCGCGATGCGCCCAGCGCAATGCGTCGATCGCGTCGAGCAGTTCGCGCGGCAATTGCGTGCCCCAGGCGGCGACGTTTTCGTCCAACTGCTCCAGCGTCGTGACGCCGATGATGGTGCTCGCGACGCGCCAGTTGCCGTAGCAAAAAGCGAGCGCCAGGCGCGCCGGCGTCATGCCATGTTCTCTTGCAAGGGCGTTGTACTTGCGCGCCGCGGCCAGGGTCTCGGGCCGGCCCCAGCGCTGCTTGCGCATCGATTCGAAGCGCGCGATGCGCCCGCCCTGTGGGTCGGGCTCAAAGCCCCTGGCGTCGTACTTGCCCGTCAGCACGCCGAACGCCAGCGGCGAATAACCGAGCAGCGACACGCCGCTGCGGTGCAGGATCTCATCGAGCCCGTTGTCGACCACCCGGTTCACGAGCGAGTAAGGATTTTGCAGGCTCACGATGCGTGGCAGGCCATGTTGCTCGGCCAGGCGCACGAATTCGCTCAAGCCCCACGGCGTTTCGTTGGACACGCCGACGTGCCGCACCTTGCCCGCCCGGATGAGGCCGGCCAGCGCCTCGAGCTGGGCACGAATGCTCGTGAAGTCGGCGTCCTTGTTCGGGTCGAAGTAGATGCCGCCGAAAAGCGGTGTGTTGCGGATCGGCCAGTGGATCTGGTACAGGTCGATGACATCGGTCTTCAGGCGCACAAGAGAAGCATCGCAGGCCTGCACGAAGTCGGCCGGCGTGACGTTGGCCTTGCCGCCGCGCACCCAGTCCATGCCGCGCGCCGGGCCGGCAAGCTTGCTCGCGAGCACGATGTTGCGGCGCGCACCCTGCCTCGCTTGCAGCCACTGCCCGATGATGGATTCCGTTGCGCCATAGGTTTCGCGACGCGTCGGCACCGAGTACATCTCGGCCGTGTCAATGAAGTTCACGCCGAGTTCCAGTGCGCGGTCCAGGATGCGGTGTGCCGTGACCGCATCGACCTGCTCGCCGAACGTCATCGTGCCCAGGCAGATCGGCGTGACTCGCAATTCGCTGCGGCCCAGTGTCACGTGCGCAGAGGCGGCAAGAGCAGGTGCATTCATGGCTGTGCAGTGTAGCGACGCATCTGCCGAAGCTCGCCACAGGTAGCGTGGCAGCAGCGCCTTGATGCGACTCGCGTGCGCCTGGCCGCCTTCGCTTGCCCGACGCGCCCGAGACCGCATGCCATCAATTCGGGCGCTCGCCGCTGTGCTGATGCTCGTGTCAGTCTTGCCGCACCACGCCGAAGCCGCCGACCTACTTCGCCAGTTGTACCTGCAACCAGGCGACGAGCCGCTCGCGCACCTCGGCCTGGCCGAGGGACTGGATATGGCCCGCGCCTGGAACGATCCAAACCTCCTTCGGCTGTTGCGCGGCGTCGTAGAGCCATTCGCTGTGGTGGACCGGGACCACGACATCCCTGTCACCATGAATCAAGAGCAGTGGAATCGGCGCGATCTTCGGCGCAGCGTCGATCGGGCGAAAGTCTTCCGTCACGGTGAGGGAGAGCGGCACCGCGAAAAGCCAGGTGAGCCAGGACCTTTGCAGCTTTTCGCGGGCGATGTCGCGGTAGCCGATGAAGGCGCTGTCAATGATCACGCCGCGAATCTGCTCGCGATAGGCCGAATGCGCGACGTAGTGCAGCCCGAGCGCGCCACCCAGGCTCTGCGCGAGAACGATGATGCGGCTGGGGTCGATGTCGCGTCGCGCTAGCAGATAGCGCATCGCGCTGTCGATGTCCTGCTGCGCGCCTGCAACTGTAGGCTGTCCCTCCGAGGCGCCGTATCCGCGGTAATCGAGCAGAAGCACATTGAAGCCTCGTGGCGGCAGCCAGTGCACCGCCGCGATGTGCGTGCTGATGTTCTCGGCATTGCCGTGCAGGAACAGCAGCGTCGCGTTCGCCTTCTGCGGTGCAGGCAGGAACCAGGCACTCAGCGTCGAGCCATCGGCGGCTTTGATTCGCACATCCTCGTAGCGCAGCCCGATGTCAGTGGGGGTTCGGACCCAGGTACGTTTGGGCTGAAAGAACACGCCGCTGCAACTGCACAAGTGCGCGACGACCAGAACCGTGACCACGGCGCGCAACAGCATCCGCGATGCTCGGCGCAGTTGCTTGCGAAGCACCAGATTCCGCCCCGAATGCCGGCCTTGGCGCATTGCGAATTCTGGTTCAAAGTGTTGCATGCGATGCGTGGCTCTAGTACCGCGGCCCAGAGGTTTCGGAACAAAATGAAAGCGATGGATTCGGTTCGAGGGCTAGGCGCAAACCGCAGCGATACCTCCTGGTATCGCGAGGCCGAGCCCGGACGAACGCAGTCCCTGCGGACTGCGCTCGCCAGGCGAGGGGCTGGGCCTCAGGCCCAGCGCGGCCCGCAAGGCTTGCAACGACGCCATCGGGCCGAAGACGCGGTTTCATGTTTCGAAATCTCTGGGTCGCGGTACTACAGGTAGATGGAGATCGCCGCAAGAACCTCGCGCGCCCGGCGCTCCTCGTACGACAGGCGAAGGTCCCAGTGGCGGCTGCTGCCGAACCTGTTTTCCCAGCGCACGATGCGGTCACTGCCTCGGGCACCGTTCAGATCGGACTGCACGCCAATCGTGCCGCGTGATTTCCAGTATGGACTTGGCGTGAAGATGAACCCGAGCTGCGGCGTGAATGCGACGGATCCGCCATCCTGATAGCGTTGCTGCACGGCCAGATCGAGCATGCCCAAAGCCACGCCATGGCTTGACATCGGGAGCGCCTTGCCAAGCCCACCTTCCAGCTTCCATACCTTGCATTGGCTGCACGCGAGATCGTGGTCTTCCAGCGCGGTGCGGAATTTCCAGGCCCAGCCTGCGTCGCCGGGAAGGCGCGTCGCCGGCAGATTCGGGTTTTCGATCGCCAGCAGGTCGAGGCTTCGCAGCGTCAGCGTGTCGTCGCGATAAGTCATCCTGAGGTCGAGGATCGTGAGGTGTGAACCCGGGACGCGCGCGACATCCAGCGCCAGGCGATCGTGGTCTCCGGGCCGCAGCTGCAATTCCATCCCGGTGCCGAACTGGCTGTTGTGAACCGGACCGGCCCTGAACAAGAACGGCAAAGTCCCTTCGTGCGGCGCAGCGGGCTGCGAAGGCGTCTCGGCATTCCCTCCGGCAGACAAATCCACCGCGCGCAGACCCGCGCGCTCGATCAGCACCTCCTGCTTGGCACTTTGCAGTGCAACACTCTGTCGGTCGGTGACGATTCGATATTCGTAGTAGTCAAGCAATGTGTCGGTGACTGCAATCTTGCGCGGCTCGGGCAGCATCGCATAGTCGGCGTCAGCGAGGTTCACCTCGTTGTCAACGAGCTTGCCTGCGACAGCCTGGGCCTGCGCATCCAGCGCCAGGAATCCGTCGTGGAATCGACTTTGGCGTGACGGTATGCGGCGAACCTGCTTGACCAACGGCACACCGTTGCGTTGAACCGCCGCAATCTTCTCGAATAGCGCCGAAGGCAATGACCAGGGAAGCGCCGGAAGCAAGGGCTGCTCGATCACCAGGTTGAGAAGCCCCGCCATGTGGTAGGCGCAATTCTCATTGAGAAAGTAGTACACGTACTTTCGACCCAGGAGCTCCCAGGAATGCGCCAGGAGCTGATCGACTTCGTCGTCCTTCAGGTCGAGGACGTACTCCCACAGATCACGCAACTCGTTTTCGGCATAGGCATGGTTGAAGGTATAGAACTGGTGGTGCGAGAAGCTGGCTCGATAGCCGCCGAACAGGCCGTTGAAAACGTACTTGAAGCCGTTCTCATGGGCCGGGACGTCGGCTCCGAAATTCACGCTGCGATCAAGAAGAGCGCTGGAAACAGCGCTGCGCTGCGTGTTGAACTTGAGCAGGATATGCCCGAAAAACGAGGCGGGATTGCTGAGGTAGCCGGTGGCGAACACCAGGCTCAGCGACTCGATCCTGTGATTGTTGGTGTATGCAAGATAGGCCGGGCATGACACGGCCGGCGGCCGCAGCGAGCCCCAGTCCAGCGCCTTGCGCAGCCACTGGTGGCGCGCGACGAATCGGCACTGCGCGTGGGCGTCGGGGTCTTGCCCGGCGGGCTTGAACAGGCCCGTCAGCGTTGCTGCCAACTCGGCATCTGGATCCGTGGACCCCTGGGGCGACAAGAAGAAATCCGCGGAAGTGATCTCGCTGACCGGGTCGCCGGCGAATCGCCAGGCTTTGGTGCGGTAATGCAACAACGTGAGCCAATAGGGATCGCGCGCCAGATTGTTGGCCCGGGCTTGTTGCACGAGCGAGCTGACGCCGGCCTCGGGCGTGTCGGCGCGCGCGCCTGGGCAGGCAGGCTGCGAGAGACAGATGCTGAGGAAAAAAAGCGCGGCGTGTCGCATGGCCTGCCCCGCAGGGCGCTAAGGTGGGAGGCGAAGACGCAGAGTGCTCGGCGTGACTCGAATGCGGCCGTTGCGCCGCACCTTCGGCGGCGAGCACGTTCGCGATGCGCAAAGAAAAAGACCTGTTGAACAAGTCAACAGGTCTTCTTGATCCGCTTCAGGCTAGAGCAATCTCAAACCGCCCGGCACTGTTGGGCGTACTGGCCTTCAACGTTCGTTTGCACCAGGTTGTAGTAGTCCTGTGCCTTCTCCGAAGAAGACTTGACAGCGTAGCCCGGTGTGCGCAGGTACTGGCCGAAGTCAGTGCGAAGCGCAGCGATCACACTGCCATGCACCTCTGACTCGCAGCCCGCGACCTGGAGCATCGCTCGCAGGTGTGTGCCGTCGCCCTGCACGGTTTCCTCAGCCAGGTTGGCGTAGGTGGCGCCGATGTACATCGCCACGTGTGCTTTTCTGCTGTGGCAGGTGTCTTGCGATGACTGATCGGAAATCACCGCCGTCGTCCCCAGGTCCCAAATCACGTTCGAACTTACCGCGGCCCAGTCGGTACGGGGAAAAAGCTGGGCGCCGATTCCGCAGTCGACCCACGGATTCAGCGCCTTCTTGTGCTTGGCAGCGGCTTGCGCAGGAGCAATCACGCAAGAAGCGAGTACCAGGGCAAGCGCAAAGCCTTTGAGCATCTTCATGAACACGCACTCCTTCAGGTTGTAAGAAAATCTATCGATCGAACAAAGCTGGTCAACACGCGCCACAGCGATGCAAGGGCTTCCTTGGTCATTCGTTGGAGGCTTGGCGTCACTACCGGTCTGAATCGTAAGGTGGTGGTGCTGCCGCAGGATCAAGGACCGAGCTTCGAACAAACGGCAAGCGCGGCATCGTGCACGCTATCGCGCGTCGCTGCGATCATCAGAAAATGCTCAAGTTCGTTGAACACATCGATTGCTTGGCGTCGGGCCTTGTGGCCAGGCTGGCAATGCGTCACGAACTTGATCAGCTGGTGCGTGACGGCGCTGCCTTGTTCCACGACTCTCCAGCCGAGAACTTCAACATCGAAAATTAACGAAGATGTCGTGTGGCCGCTGGCGCTGATGGCCAACAGCTTGCCGAGGCAAGCGTGCCAGTCAAGGAAAGCCGCGCAGCCGCGTCACCAGGCGCGGTCTTGACGACGTCGATCGAGGGCAAGCTCAGGCGCAGGGGCCTGGCAGTCGCGCCCTTAGTTGTATTCGATATTGATCGAGCCAGCGCTGGGCTGCCACACGGCAATCGTGATGCCCGCCCCGCCACTCACGCTCCAAGAGCCATCGGCGTTGCGTGTCACCGTGACGGTCGCGCTGGGGGCGGCAGTCGGCACGTCAGCATCGCATTTGTCACTGCGTGCGGGAGCGTCACGTTTGGGTGGGGCCGCACCTCGAGAACTGCATGCACCGTCCGCGGCGGTCACCGCGGAAACCGAAGGCGGTGGCGGCTCCGGCCTGATGTCGAGTTCCACCGACGGCACCACGGTTGCACTTGCCCTGCCCACCGCGGTTGCGGCGTCGCTGCTGATCACCATGAGCAAACCGCTGATGCCAAGAATGCAGATGCCTGCACGCAGCAGCAAGTTGGGTTGCAGGGCATCAGTCTTCAAGGCGACTCCTCGCGCGAAGGATTCGGCACCCGTGCGGCCGGGCGTTTGCTCAGCGAGAAGTCTACGCCATTGATGAACTTCCCGTCGGGCTGAATTTGGATTTCGCGCACACCCGGATCGATCAGGCCGAACTGCTTGACCTGCTCCGGTGATACGCGCAAATAGAAGCGCCCCAGCGGTACTGCCGGAACAATGTAGTAGCCGTCCGAACCGGTCTTGACCGTACTCACTAGCCTGCGGTTGACGTCAAGCAATTCGATGACCACATCGCCGATGCCGCGCCTCGTGGTCTTGTCAACCAGGTACACCGTACCGTCGATTTCGCTCGTCAGGATGATGGGGAAATCAAGTTCAGCGACGCGGCCCGGGCGCGGAACCAGACTGACGCCCTTGCGTTGCGGTAGCCAGTAGGGGTCTTCCAGCGTCTGCGTGTCGACTGCGATGTCGACGCGTTGCCTGATCGGCAGGTGTTCGAGCCAGGCCACGCCGTTGGCACCGGTCTTCACCGGCGTCCGGTTGCCGTTGACGGTCAGCGAGGCGTTTTGAATCGGTTCCTCTCCATCATCCATGACCCCATTGCCATTGCTGTCCACGAAAAGCCGCACCGATGCGGCCCCGGTATCAGCCTTGGGCTGCGCACTGAAGCGCCACTCTGGCTGGCGCGGCTCGCGGCTCGTCGCAATGAAAAACTGCAGCCCGACTGCATAGCCCGCGCTGGCCGAATAGCTCATGTTCGCTCCCATCGCGAAGCTGCCCAGGCTCTTGTTCAGAGCCGAGGTGAACTGCGTATCGCTGCTGCCGACCGAGTGAACCAGACCCAGGTTGAGCTGGTAGGCGTCACCCAGCCGCTTGTCGGCCGCGAGCTTGACGCTGCTCAGTTTCGAGTCTGGCCGCAGGCTGTACGCCAGCTCCGTGCTCAAGCCCATGTCGCCCACCCGACGGTTCAGTTGCAGGGCGCCGCTGGCGGTGCTGATGCCGCCGGAACTTTGCCAGGTTGTCTGGTTTGAAACCGATGTCCCGCCCAGATAGGCGGCGATGCGGCCCGCCAAGGCCATGCTGCTGGTGCCCGACTCAAGCTTGTCGCGCGATACCTCCAGTGTCAGCGGCAGGGCCGGCAACACCCACTCCGGAATCGCGCCGTCAAACCGCAATTTGTCGCGCGTGCGCAAGGGGTCTGTACTGGGCAAGTAGATCGCGCTGATGTAATCATTGAGCCAAATGCGGCTGTAGGTCATCGACAACCTGCCGAACCCGGTCTTGAGCCCCGTCTCGTTCAGCAGCCCGCCCCTCGGATCCCTGTAGAAATCAGTGGTGGCGATGAACGATTCCCAGAAGGAACGCAAGCCCAGATTGGTGTAGATCTGTTCTTTGGCAATGCCGCCCGGCAGCGTTGGCGTACCGCCGCTGGCAGTAACCAGCGTCGGCGAGCGAACAAGACCACCGGTGGCAGAAAAGTACTTGTTCAGGCCCCAGTCAAATTGGGCCACCGAATGCAACCCGCCTTCCTTGTCCCGCAGCAGGCTCAGGATGTAATAGAAGGCACCGGGGGGCGTGCTCGATTGCTCCAGCAAGAAACTTTGCCGCTCCACCCTCTGCTGGCCCAGCGGGCCGTGAAACGCCAGCACGAACTCATTCAACCCGAAGACCAGAGGTTGGTCGTCAAAGCTGTAGCGGCCATCGGCGCGCGAGAACTGAAACCCAACCAGAGCGTCGTTGAAATACAGCTGCACGTCCCAGCCCGGCGGCAAGTCACCCTGCAGCGTATGGCGGTCGAAACTCGTGGGCTGGGTGAAGGGACGATTGCTCACCGTCAGCCCATACCCATCGCCGATCACGCTGCGTTCGCCGACGTTGGCGACGCTGGGCGTGGTGACGCCACTGCCGAACATCACCGAGCGCGCCTGCAGCGGGCCGAGCAGGCCGGCATCCGGGTCGTGACGAGCGAGAGTGAAGCGCGCCTCCGGCGTCGGGTTGTCCTTGGTGCTGCTGACAAAAAATGCCGACTCCACGCCAAGCAGGTCGCCGGTCAGGTAAGCGGTGTAGTTGGCACTGGTCTGACGGCTGCCGTTCCCCGAGCTGAGCCCGACGCCGAAGGTTTGATCGATGAAGGGCGTATCCAGCAGTCGGTAAGGCACGTCTTGCCGCGGGTAGCCCGGGTCGATGTAACCGCCGCGGGCACCGACCCTGGCCCCCAGGCGTTCGCGATCCAGACGCTCCTGCAACGGCAGGCGTTCCCTGGGCCGCACCAGCAAGCTCAGGCTGGACCGGTTCACCTCAAAATCGATCGGCAGCCAGCGCGACAGCAGCGAAGCCGCGACGTAAATGTCATCGCTCTGCCAGCGCACCCGCGCCGGGTCGAAGAACTGGGGCTGCTCGGCGAGCGTGATCCGGGCCTGCACCACGTTCAGGCTGAAGCCCCGCGCCTCGCTCAGCACAAAGCCATCGGCGGTGCCCTGTTCGGGCTGCGTCTTGATCGCCAGCGTCAGCAGCCTCGCCAGTTCGCCCAGGGGCAGAAAGGTCTCACGGCCGAACTGGTAGGTCGTGATCGCGTCGGCCAGCACATCGTTGTCGAGCCTGACCTCCAGCAGCATGAGACTGGAGTCGTCCGGTGCAGCGGCTCTGCGCGTTGCTGCCGATGGTGCAAACTCCATGACTATCCTGTGGCCCTGCCCTGCCTGCGGCTTGTGCGCAACGACGCTGGGTTCGGCCTCGGCTTTGATGCCGAACTCGAGTTGCGTGGCCGCGACCCCTGACGTTGACGCCCTGACCTTGATCGGTGAGAGGTATGGATGATCGGCAGCCACCTTGTCGGCAAGACCCAGCAGCGCAGGATTGAGCGCGACACCTTCGAGTTCCAGCGTCACCCCTTTTGTTCGTTTCAACGCGACCAGACTGAAGCGTATTTCCACGTCGGACTCGATCACGACACGGGTCAGGCTTGGGGTTGTTTCCAGCGATGCGGATGTGACCGCGATCTCGGCAAGCACGAATGCCGGCGAGAGTGCCAGCAGCAGCACAGCCCGGGTTCTGAGACTTCCGACCTGGCTGCGCAGGAAGCCATGGACGAAACGCTGGAAAAGACAATGACAGATCAGCTTGAAAATCTGCCGCGGCCATGCGGGCATGATCCGCCTTCGATCGTTCAGCGCACTTCAATCGTCGCTTCGGCCAGCAGCTTGCCGCCGGCGTCGGCTCGTTCGCTGAATGTCACTCGCAGCGTGCCCCGCGCCAGCGCGACCCCGGCCGGCGGCTGCAACTGCAGCTTGAACCGGCGCAAGGGGTTGGGGATGTAAACCGCAACGCCACCGGCCTTGCCGACTTCTTGCGCGGCACCGCCGCGCGGCGTGAACGTGGCGGCCAGATCGCCGTAGACCGAGCGGTTGCCACTGCGCTGCAACACAGCAGCAAGAGTTGGCGCCTGGCCTGCAGCGGGCTGAAGCAGTTCAAGGCCCGACAGCGTAACGGTGGCCTCGGTGTCACCTTGGCGCACGATCACCGGGATCGAGACGCCGACCAGTGCCTTCAACTGCACGCCTATTTCGTCCGGGCCCAGCTTCGGGCCCGCGGCCTCGATACTGGTGGCTGCGCTGGTCTCGGGGACCAGGTCGAGCTGCAGGTGCGAGCGGTATTCGCCAGCAGGAAGATTGCCCGGCTTTCGCACCAGGATGCGGATGGTCTGGCTCTGGTCCGGCGCCAGCGTCACCTGCCGCGGCGAGTAGCTCAGCATTGCGTCAGCGAACTGTTCGCCCGGCAAAGGGCTTTCGACTGCAGAAAATTCCCCGGTCTCGCCCATGCGCCGGTTCACGAGTTTGACGCGGTAAGTGGTTGTCTCCTTGCCGTTGTTGATCAGTTCCAGTTGCGCTGAACGCTGGTTCTTTTCAAACACGATGCGTGTCGGGAACAGCATCAGGTCGGCGTAAGCCGGCGACGCGGCAAACAGCATGAAGCAAGCGCCCAGCGGCCCGACGAGGCTTTGCAGGCTGAAACGGCGCTGCCGCATCGGGAAGCGAAAGACTCCCGCCGCAGCGTACCGGACAGCAAGAACGGAAGTAAAGACGGTCAGCCTCCGGTTTGAAAACTGCATCACTAGTCGTAGAAGTCGACGATCAAATTCAAATTGCAGGTGTAGTCGCCGCTGGCCTGGCCGCTCTTTACCGTAGCCGTCGCGCCGATCGTCACGGTCACCTTCAAGTCACCGGTCAGCTTGATCGAGTTCTTCTTGCTGTTTTTCTCAAACAAGTCTGTCGGGTCGGTTGTGAAGTTAGTGAGCATCATCGGGGTCCCGGCACCCTCCAACCCCGTAGTGCAAAGGCTGGAACTGGGGTTGTACGAGTAGGACTTCGCATTTTTCCCCTTCTTTCCTGGAGCGCCATCGTTCCCGTCCAACTTGAACGTCGCCGCAGTGTAAGTACTCGATACCCCCTTGACACCCGTCACACTGCGATTGCCGCTGGTGTCAATGGTGACAGTCCCGGCGCCAGCCGTGAATCTACCAAAGGCCAGTGGCGTCACCGCAGTGACAGTTTGCGCCCAATTCACGGGCGCGAAGGTGGCGGCAAATGAGACTGCAAGAAGACGACAGAGCTTTTGCATCGCAGGCGTTACCCAACGCGCGTTCCCTTGCAGCAACGAATCCTGCCTCAGCACCCCCAACAACCAGGACCATTTGTCTGCCGCCTTCGTCTGGCGCCCAGGCCCAGGCAGGCAGGTTAAAAATGCATTGGCGCCCTTGAACTGCAGGACTGCTTAGTTGTACTCGACCCTGACAGTGTAGGAACCGGAGTACGCCCCGGTAACCTGATCTGCCGCCGTGGTAAGGGTTGCACCCACCAGCAAGGTTTGCGCGCCTAGTGCGCTCAACTGCCCGGTCGGGGTAGGAGAACTCGTGAAGGAATTTACCGCCATAGTCCTGATGCCAGTGGTACCGGGTCCGATGATGATCACATCACCATCTGCCGGCAGCGTAATGGCATAGGTCAGACTGGCTTCACCGGTGACGTCAAGTTTGCCTGCGCTGCCAGGGGCAGCACCAATGAGGACTGGGCCGGCGTTGACTACTACTCGTCCACCTCCCGAGGTTGCTGTTGGAAAGATCTTCACCGTACCGCCTGCGGGTACGCTGAATGAACCAAAGTTCAGAGCCCCATCGACGGCCTGCGCAATGGCAATTGGACGGACCACGTTCGCAGTGGCAACGCTGGTGGCCCTACTGTCGGCCGCATACGCGTCAATGCCAACCCCTACCCCCCCCAGCACAACCAAAGACGCCAACGCCGCAGTCACTGCGCGCAGGTTGAATCTCGTCAACTTTCCTGATTTCATGTTCTCTCCTGCGTGAATGAGAAAGCCTGAGCCAACGATTCCATGTTCATCAGGGACGCCTTGAACGGCACACTCTGACGCCACCGTGTATCCTAACTTTCAATTGGCCCGGAGCCTGCAAGCTTCAATCCGGGAATTCCCTAGGTGGCATGACCGTGATGCCGCTCATGTGCAAGCTCGCCGGAGTCTATTGGATTGGCGGCGGCGGCGCGACACTTGAATCGGGGGGCGCTTCCAGACTACACGGCGAAGACGCGGCGCGGACGTGAACACGGCTGACAAGCAGCCAGCGCAAGGCTCGACGCAGCCCCGATCCACCTGCTGCGAGAACTCGCGCCTGCCGAGACCCGACGCGGCACGCAGCACTGCCACAAGCCACGGGCCTGATCCATCGCGAAGCGTGTCGCCACCGGCTCGTCGTACCTCGCAGCCGTGATAGCGTTGCGCCACGAACGCATGCAACACCTTTGGCCGGCACTCATCATCGCCTGGGCACTGGCAGGCACGGCAGCGCCGAGCGCCGCCGCGGCGCCTTGCCCGCCACCGGCACAGGCGCCCACGCAGCAGGCCGTTCAAGCGGCAATGCGCAATGCGCAGGACCGTGGTTTCCTCTGGCGTGTGGAGAAGGACTCGCGCGTCTCCTACCTCTTCGGTACCGTGCACATCGCCAAATTCGACTGGATGTTTCCTGGCCCTGCGGTGCGCCGGGCCTTGCTGGCCAGCGACACGGTCGCGCTCGAGCTCGACATGCTCGACCCCTCGATTCAGCGCCGCGTGGCCGAGGCGATGACGAAGGCCGGCGCCATGCCGCTCAGCGA
>JAEMQF010000119.1 GCA_022758925.1 Burkholderiales bacterium
ACATGGTCGGCGATGTACTCGACGACGCCGATGTTGTGCGTGATGAACAGGTACGACACGCCGAGCTCGCGCTGCAGGTCGCGCAGCAGGTTCAGGATTTGCGCCTGCACCGAGACGTCGAGCGCGGAGGTGGGCTCGTCGCAGATGATCAGCTCGGGCTCGACCGCGAGCGCCCGCGCGATCGCGATGCGCTGGCGCTGCCCGCCGGAAAATTCATGCGGGTAGCGCTCCAGCGAGTCCTTGCGCAGGCCCACCTGATCGATCAGCTTGTCGATGCTGGCGCGCCGGGCGCTTGCGCTCAGGCCCGGCAGCAGCGCGGCCTGCCCTTCCTGAAGAATCTCGAGAACCCGCATGCGCGGATCGAGCGACGCGAACGGGTCCTGAAAAATGATCTGCACCGAGCGCCTGGCCTTGAGCAGCTCAGGCCCGTGCAAAGTGAACAAGTCGTGGCCATTCAACCTCGCTTCGCCATCAATCAAGGCCTGGCCGCGCAGCAGTTGCACGATGGCTTTGCCGATCGTGGTCTTGCCGCAGCCCGACTCGCCCACCAGTGCCAGCGTGTGCCCGGCACGGATGCTGAACGACACATCGTCGACGGCAGTGAAAGCGCCGTGCGCGCGCTGCAGCAGGCCCTTGCGGATGGGGAACCTCACGCTGAGCTTGCGCACCTCGAGCAACGGGGCGGCCCCTTCGGGTTCGTTTGGCGCTGCAGCCGCAACCGTCGCCGCAAGACTTGCGCTCTGAACTTCGGGCGGCGTTTGCCCGTGCGCGTACAACAGGCAGCGGACGCTGCTCGCTCCAATCTTCAACAGCTCCGGCTGCGTGCGATGGCAAGCCTCAAAGGCCCGATCGCAGCGTGGCGCAAAGCGGCAGCCGTCGAATTCTTGCGTCAGCGCCGGCACCGTGCCGGCGATCGCCGCGAGCTTCTCGCCGCGTTTGCCCGCGTCGGGCAACGCGCGCAACAGCAAACGCGCGTATGGATGCTTGGGCTGCGCAAAGAAGTCGTCCCTGCTCGCGACTTCGACGATTTGCCCGGCATACATCAGCGCCACCCGGTGCGCCATGCCCGATACCACAGCGAGGTCGTGCGTGATCAGCAGCAGGCCCATGCCGTGCCGCTTTTGCAGCGACTTCAACAGGTCGAGGATCTGCGCCTGAATCGTCACGTCCAGCGCCGTCGTCGGCTCGTCGGCAATCAGGAAATCGGGCTCGCAGGCAAGCGTCAGCGCAATCATGACGCGCTGCTTCTGGCCGCCCGACATGCGAAACGGATAGTCGTCGATGCGTCGCTCGGGCTCGGGAATTCCGACCTGGCCCAGCCACTCGATCGCCCGCGCGCGCGCCATCGCGCCGCGCAGCTCGGTATGCGCTTCGATCGCTTCGACGATCTGGTCGCCCACGCGCATCACCGGGTTCAGGCTGGTGCCGGGTTCCTGAAAGATCATGCCGATCTTGCCGCCGCGGATGGCGCGCATCTCGGATTCGGGCAGGGCGAACAGATCTCTGCCTTCGAGGTTCAGCCGGCCGGCGCTGACGCGGCCGTTCTCCGGCAACAGGCGCAACATGGCCAGCGCCGTCATGCTCTTGCCGCAGCCCGATTCGCCGACGAGCGCAAACGTTTCACCGCGCCGAATGCTCAAGGACAAGCCGTCGATCGCCTTGACCAGGCCGGCGTCGACGTCGAGCGCCACCTTGAGATCGTCGATCTGCAGCAGGCCTTTCATGCCGCACTGCTCTTGCTGCTCTTGCGATAGCGCGGCCGAAAGCTGCGCGTGTGCGGGTCGAAAGCGTCGCGCACGCCGTCGGCAAAAAGGTTGACCGCAAGGACGAGTGCGACCATGAACGCAAAGGCGGCCGCGAAACTCCACCAGACGACGGGGTCGCGGCTCATTTCACTGCGCGCGAGGTTGATCATGCCGCCGAAGCTGTTCATCGACGGGTCGACACCGACACCCACGTAGGTGAGCACCGCCTCGAAGAGGATCAGGTCCGAGAAGTTCAGGACCATCGTGATGAGCACCAGGTGCATGACGTTGGGCGCGATGTGGCGAGCCATGATGCGCACCTGGCTCACACCGAATGCATGCGCCGCCTGCACGAACTCGAGTTCGCGCAGCTTGAGCGTCTCGCCGCGAACCAGCCGGCACAGCGTGGCCCACCCGGTCACGCCGAGAATCACGCACAGCAGGAAGACCTTGATGTCGGAACGCTCGGCGCCCGTCTCGAACAGCTCCGGGTTCTTGTCGAGAAAGACCTGCATCATGAGCACGCAGGCGGCGATCAACAGCACGTTGGGCACCGAAGAGAGCGTGGTGTAGAGGTACTGGATGACCTCGTCCACCCAGCCCCTCAGGTAGCCTGCCAGGATGCCCAGCACCACCGCAAACGGCAGCGTGGCTACGGTCGCCAAGGTGCCGATCACAAACGCGGTGCGCACGCTTTTCAGCGCCTGGTAGAACACATCATTGCCGGTGCGATCGGTGCCGAACACGTGGTACTGACCCATCAGCGCGATGACCGGGCCGCCCAGGAGGCAGATCACGCCGAAAGTGATCAATCCGGCGCGCAGCGGCATGTGGCTCCTGTCGGCGGCGATGTCCTTGACGGCCGCGGCAACGCCGCCGTGATCCGCGCGCACGCGCCAGGCTGTCAGCCACAGCGCCAACACGGCCACCACGAGCCCCGCGAGCGCGCCCAGAAAGGTTCGCAACGCCACATCGCCGACCCATTGCTCGTGTGGATCGCCCAGGTGCGAGCCGGCGAACTTCAAGCGCGGGTAGTCGCGCACGGGTGCGCCATCGCGCTCGAACACTTCCTTGTTGAAGCCGATCGCCGCCAGCGGTTCCGAATAGCCGCTCTCGCGCATCTGCACCTGGCGCGACAGCAGCGCATCGAGCAGTGATTCGGTGCTGGTCGCGTAGAAAGTCTGCACGCCGCCCGCGGTGCCGGCCGCCGCCGGCAACGCGCGCCGGAAATGCACGCTGTCGATCAGCGTCACGCCCGCAAACAGCGCCAGCACGATGCCGGCGCACAACGCAGCGGGGTCGCGCACCACCTTGGCCCAATTGGCGCGCAGGTGCGGATTGACCTTGATGCGCCAGCCGTACCAGGCCAGGGCCAGCAACATGGCGTACAGCACGACATCGGTCCAGAGGAAAACAAGCTTCGGCATGGCTGCTTTCAGACTCTCAGCTCAGGCGCACGCGCGGGTCGGCCCAGGTGTAGGCGACGTCGATCAGCAGATAGCTCGCGATGTACAGCACCGCACCCAGAAACACCATGGACCGCACGATGGCGAAGTCCTGCCCGGTGATGGCTTCGATGACGAACGCCCCCAGCCCGGGAATACCGAAAAAGCTCTCGAACACGAGGCTTCCCAGGAACACGTAAGGCAGATAAGACCCGGCACTGGTGATGATGGGAATCAGCGCGTTCTTCAGCACATGGCGGAACAGCACCACCGACTCGGCCAAGCCCTTGGCGCGCGCGGTGCGCACGTAGTCTTTCCCGATCTCCTCGAGGAACATCGCGCGGTACAGGCGCGCTTCACTGCCCAGCCGTGCCAGCAGCGACAGCATGATGGGCAGGATCAGGAACTTCACCGCATCGAGCCCTCCGGCGTAGCCTGAAATCGGCACGAGGTGCAGGATGCGCGAAAAGAACAGCTGCCCGACGATGATGTAGAACAGACTCGAGATCGACAGCATCACCACGCACAGCACGACGCCCCAGAAGTCGATGCGTGAGTGCCTGAAGAACACGAGCAACAGAGCAAATGCAGTACTCGCCAGCACTTGCAGCAGGAACAGCGGCACGGCGAGTTGCAGGCTCACCCACATGCGGGTCTTGATCTCGTGGCCGATGTCCACCGCATTGCGCGCGTCCGAACGGCCGAAGTTCAGTGCGAACAGCGACACCGAGCGCTGCCAGACCACGGTGTGCGTCAACTGCGCAGTGCCCTGCTCTTTTCCATTCCAGTAAATCGGCTTGTCGTAACCGCGTTCGGCCTTCCACTTCTCGATCTGGTCCTGCGTCACGCGCTTGCCGCCGATGTTCAAGCGCGCCATGTCGTCCGGCGTGTTCACGGTGAAGAACAGGACGAAGGTGAACAGGTTGACGCCGATCAGCACCAACACCCCGTAGCCCAGACGCCGCATGAAGTAGTTCAGCATCGGGCGTCTCAGGTGGCTGCCGCAGGCACCGGCGCGACGCCGGTGGCGGTGGCCTGCTGGCGCAGGCGGTAGCTGCGCCGCCCAACCGCTGCCAGACCGAGGGCAGCGGCGAGCAGCAGCAACATGGGCCACCAGGTCGGTCGGTTCCACTGCGCCTGCCTGGCCACGCGTTCCTTTGCGTCGATACGGTAGTACTTGGCCAGGTCGCGGATCATGATGCTGGGCTTGCCGTTGTGCGTCCACGGCTGGAACGCCAGGCCGACATAGGGCCAATAACCCCAGGCCCAGGGTGCATCTTCACGCACCAGCGCCACCATCTGATCCACGACCTTCTGCTTTTGTGGGCCGTCTTCCAGGGTTTGCATCTCGCGGTACAGACGGTCGTACTCCGGGGTGCTGTAGTTCGCCGCGTTCTCGCCCTGGTGCGGGAACTTGGCGTTGGGTCCGTACAGGAGGAACAGGAAATTCTCTGCGTCAGGATAGTCGCCGAGCCAGCCCCACCAGAAAATCTGCTGTTTGCCCTTGAGCACCTTGTCCTGGAACTGGTTGTAGTCGGTGGCGCGGATTTCCAGCTGCACGCCGAGCTTGGCGAACTGCTTGACCATCCAGTCGAGCTCGGACTTGATCTCCGGCGTGGGCGTGCGCTGGTAGTCGTAGTTCAACACCAGCGGCTTGCCCGTCTTTGCCTCGCGGCCATCGGGATAGCCGGCTTCAACGAGGAGCTTTTTCGCCTCTGCCACGGAGCGACGAAGCGGCTGCCCGTTGACCAACTCGTGGGTGATCTTGTTGTAGCCCTCGGGCTTGCCTTCACGCGAGCCGAAGACACCGGGAGGCACCGGCCCATGTGCAGCCACGCCGCCCTTGTTGCGAAATATGCGGCCGTAGCCCTCTTCCCAGTCGATGGCGATTGAAAGGGCCTGGCGCAGCTTGCGGTTCTTGAGCTGCTGCTCGGGCGTATCGCCCTTGCCGATCACCGGGTCCAGCCAATTGAAGCCGAGGTACCAGTTGTTGATGTCGGTGGTGAGGGGAAATCGGAAGCCGCGCTCCTCGAACAGCCGCCGCACCGCGTCGGAGTCTTCCATGTCGGTGTTGAACTCGACGCCCCACTCGGGCCGCTCGATCTCGGGGATGTCGAGGTAGCCTTGCTTGAACATCTCCTTGCGCGGCACCTTCTCCTTGATGATGGACGAGACAAAGGTGTCGACGAACGGCATGGCCTTGCCGCAGTCGTCCAGCAGCCCGGCCTCTTTGTCGCCGGGCATGCCCTCGCAGGGATAGGTCTCGCCATGAAAGTTGGGGTTTCGCGCCATCACATGGCGCCGGTCCTGCACGAATTCGGTCATCATGAAAGGGCCGGTGCCGACCGGCCAGCGAATCAGCGACAGGCCATTCGCGTTCATTCCGGGTTGGGAGTAGAACGCGTCAGCCTCCCACGGCACCGGCGACGTAAAGGTCAGCGACAGCCAGTACTTCCACTGCGGGTACTTGCCCTTGATGCGCATGCGTAGCGTGTGCCTGTCCAGCGCCTGCGCACCTGCCAGTGGCCAATTGCGAAAATCGAGGAAGGGCTTGTCCGGGCTCGATTCGGGGGTGCCGGCGAGCAGCTTCCGATCTTCCGCCTTGATCAGTTCGCCGTACTCTTTCAGTCCGATCATGTACTCCGAGAAAGTGGCGAAGATCGAGGTTTCGATGCGCGTCGTGGCGTGGCGCTTGAAAGCGTAGACATAGTCTTCGGCCACCAGCTCACGCGTCCCTTGTTTTTCAAAGTCCCACGGCGAACGCTTGTCGCCCAATTGCGAAGGCGTCAGGTGGTGATACAGGTACTCGCCCTTGTCGTTCTTGGCAAAGGCGGGGTGCGGAGCGTACCGAATGCCCTTCTTGATGCGCACGTCGTACACGCTTTCGGCGATCTGATCCGGCGCCGCATCGTCGGCCAGGCGCTGGCCATTCTTGTCGAGGTAGTACGGCTTGACGACTTCTTCCGCCGCCTTGGGGATCAAGACGTAGGGGCGCTTGAGGTAGTGGTACGCATACAGCGGCTCGTAGGCCGAGTAGGTGTATGGCGTTTCCGGATTGCTGTACGACGCCGTGGGATCGAGGTAACGCGGTGAGCGCTCGTCGAACGAATTGAACAACGTATTCGTCGCAGCGGCACCGTCGGGATATGGGCTGTTGTTGCACCCGCAGAGTGCAGCAAGCAGCGAAACAAGCCCCGCAAGAAGCGCCCGACGCTTCGATGTCGACTCACTTTGCATCGGAATCCAACCCTTTTACGAGCGAAGGTGAACCAGAACCGGACCCACTTTCAAATGCTCCCTTGCCCGGGCCCCGTTCGCCGCAAGACCTGTGGGTGGGCATCGACCATGATACGGTCCGCCGACCGACTCGATGCCGAGGGTTTCACCGATGGCCGCGCGCAAGCAGCCGGGTTCGCCTTGTACTGCGACCCAGATGTTTCGGGACAAAATGAAAGTGATGGATTCGGCCCGAAGGCTAGGCGCAAACCGCAGCGATACCCCGTGGTATCGCGAGGCCGAGCCCGGACGAGCGCAGTCCCTGCGGACTGCGCCCGCCAGGCGAGGGGCTGGGCCTCAGGCCCAGCGCGGCCTGCAAGGCTTGCAACGACGCCATCGGGTCGAAGACGTGCTTTCATGTCTCGAAATATCTGGGTCGCAGTACTAGGAGGCCCGGGCCCGGGATTCCAGCAACGCCGCGTGCTCGCTCTCGAGCATTGCCATCACGATCAGCGAGTCGAAGCCGGACTCGGTGCGCACCGATTCGCGCAGGCGCCCTTCTTCGACGAAGCCTTCACTGAGATAGAGCGCCTGCGCGCGCAGGTTGAGCGCTTTCACGTCAAGCCAGAAGCGGTGCGCGCCCAAGTCGTGGAACGCCATTTGCGCCAGCAACCGCAGGCACGCGCGGCCTGCGCCTTGACCCTGGCGCGCTGGCGACAACACCATGCGCTTGAGCTCGATCGAGCGCTGCGGATTGCGGCAGCCCTGCAGGATCACGAAGCCTGCGGCTGAGTACTCCGCACCGGTCTCGACGATGAAGTGGCGGAAGTCCGGAAAGCGCACCGCGCCCTCGTGCTGGGTTCGATCCCAGGGCGTGATGTACGGCCGGTTCATGCCGTCGCGCTCCACCGAGATCACGAAATCGAGGTCCGACAACATGGTCGGGCGCAAGCGAACACGGATCGCACTGCCACCGCTCAAATGTCGACCTCCACGTCGTCGCCATGCAACTCCATGAGTTCGCGGCGCGACTGCGCTTCACCCTTGCCCATCAGCTTGGCGAGCGAATCGCCTGTGGCCTCGAACCCGAGCCTGGCGAACTCGATCTGCAGCAGACGCCGCGTTTCGGGGTTGAGCGTGGTGTCCCACAACTGCTCGGCGTTCATTTCGCCCAGGCCCTTGAAGCGGCTGATGCTCCACGAGTCCTCGCGTGCGCCTTCCTTGCGCAGCTTGTCCAGCGTCGCACCGAGTTCGCCTTCGTCCAGGGCATAGATCTTCGCTGCCGGGCGTCTGCCGCGCGCCGGCGCGTCGATCCGAAACAGCGGCGGCTTGGCAACGAAGATGCGCCCGGCTTCGATCAGCTTGGGGAAGTGGCGGAAGAACAGCGTCAGCAAAAGCACCTGGATGTGCGAGCCGTCGACGTCGGCGTCGCTCAAGATGCAGATCTTGCCGTACCGCAACCGCGACAGATCGGCAGCGTCGCTCGCGCCATGCGGATCGACGCCGATCGCCACCGCGATGTCGTGAATCTCGTTGTTCGCGAACAGACGGTCGCGCTCCACTTCCCAGGCGTTGAGCACCTTGCCGCGCAGCGGCAGGATCGCCTGCGTTTCCTTGTCCCGGCCGAGTTTGGCGCTGCCGCCCGCCGAATCGCCTTCGACCAGAAAGATCTCGTTCAGCAGCAGGTCGCGGCTTTCGCAATCGGTCAGCTTTCCCGGCAGCACGGCCACACCCGAGCCCTTGCGCTTTTCCACCTTGAGCGACGCGCGCTGGCGCGTTTGTGCCTGCTTGATCACGAGCTCGGCGAGTCTGCGCGCCAGCTCCACATGTTGGTTCAGCCACAACTCGAGCAGCGGTTTGACGCACGCCGAGACCAGCCGCAACGCGTCGCGGCTGTTCAGCCGCTCCTTGATCTGCCCCTGGAACTGCGGGTCCAGCACTTTCGCCGACAGCACGAAACTCGCGCGCGCGAACACATCTTCCGACATCAGCTTCACGCCTTTGGGCTGCAGGCTGTGCATGTCGATGAAGCCTTTGACGGCCTGGAACAGGCCATCTTTCAATCCGGATTCGTGGGTGCCGCCGGCGACCGTGGGGATCAGATTGACATAGCTCTCGCGCACTGTCGCGCCGTCTTCCGTGAAGCCGACGCACCAGCTCGCGCCCTCACCTTCACAGAAATTCTCGGTCTCACCGGCGTCAGCGAAGTGTTCGCCCTCGAACAGTGGAATCACGGGGTCCGCGACCAGGCTTTGCATCAGGTAGTCGCGCAGGCCACCCTGGTAGAGCCAGGACTGCGGCTCACCGCCCTTCTCCACGCTCAACGTCACCGTCACGCCGGGCATCAGCACTGCCTTGCTGCGCAGCAAGTGCATCAGATCGGCGCGCGGCAACTCGGCGCTTTCAAAATACTTCGGATCGGGCCAGACGCGCACGCGCGTGCCGCACTTCTTGTCGGCGCCGGTGGCTTTGCGCGCCTTCAACGCCTCGACCACGGCGCCGCCAGCAAACGCGATCGTCGACACCTGGTTGTCACGCCACACCGTGACTTCGAGACGTTTGGACAGCGCGTTCGTCACGCTCACGCCCACGCCGTGCAGTCCGCCCGAAAAACTGTAGGCGTTGCCGGCGCCTTTGTCGAACTTGCCGCCGGCGTGCAGCCGCGTGAACACGATCTCAAGGACGCTGACCTTCTCTTGCGGGTGCAGGCCGATGGGTATGCCACGGCCGTCGTCGTCCACCGACACCGAGCCATCGGCATGCAAGGTCACGTCGATGCGCCGTCCATGCTCGGCAAGGGCTTCGTCGGCAGCGTTGTCGATCACCTCCTGCACGATGTGCAACGGATTGTCGGTGCGCGTGTACATGCCGGGTCGCTGCTTGACGGGTTCAAGCCCCTTGAGAACACGAATCGAGGCTTCGGTGTAGTTGTTGTTCGCAGGTTTGCTCGCAGGTTTGTTCGCCATGGGCGCGCATTCTAGGCAGGGCTCATCGCCGGCCGCGCGCATCGGCGCAACTGCGCAGCGCGGCAGCGACTTGGTGAGACAAGCTTCACGCAAGCGGCATCTGCGACTCGAGAAACGGCCGGATCGCAGAGTACGCTCGCGCGTTCCATCGCTTTCAAGGACAAGCCATGCGCCATCGACCCTCGACTCTTCGAATCCTCGTGCTCGCGATTGGCCTGGCGGGCGCCGCGGGCGCGAATGCCACCGACTTCAACAATTTGCAAACGCTGACCCAGGCCGAGTTCCGCGGCTTGTCGGAAGACCTGGGAGCGGCGCTATCGTTCAAGCCGCTGATTCCCGCTGAACCGATGGGGATTACGGGCTTTGACATCGGCATCGCGGTCACTGGCACCAAGCTGCAAAACCTCGCTGCGTTCCAGAAGGCCACGGCCAGCGGCACGGTGCCAGCCACCTTGACCGTGCCGACCTTGCGCGCGCACAAGGGTCTGCCGTTGGATTTCGACATCGGCGTGTCGTTTGGGTCCGTGCCGTCGAGCAACATGCGTGTCATAGGCGGTGAACTGCGCTGGGCCATGCTTGCGGGCAGCACGGTAAGCCCGGCGGTCGCGCTGCGCGCAAGCTTCTCAAGCCTGAGCGGCGTGGATCAGCTCAGCTTCAACACCACGGGGCTGGACATTTCGATCTCCAAGGGTTTTGTCATGCTCACGCCCTACGCGGGCGTGGGTACGGTGCGCGTGAAGAGCGATGCGCAAGGCAGTGCAACGCAGACGACCGAATCATTCAGCCAGAGCAAGGTGTTCGCGGGCTTGAATCTGAACCTGGGCCTTGTCAACCTCGCCTTTGAAGGCGACAAGACCGGCGAGGCCACCAGCTACGGCATGAAGTTCGGCTTGCGGTTCTGAGCGCCCGCAGGCCGCCACATTGGCGCGGCCGCTGCAAGGGCGACGAAGGGGGCCGCTTCGTGGCCCTTGGGATGAAGCGACCTTGGGGCGGCGCAGCATTTGCTTGAGGGTGTCAGGCGCGAATATCCCCTTCGGCTCTGCGCCCACCGCACCGCGCCGCGATACGCCAGCATTGATTCCGCTACAGTGAGTCGATGCCCGCTTCCTCCGTCGCCCCGACCCGAGCCCCGCTTTCGATGACCCAGGTGCTGCTGTGCAGCGCCATGATCGTCACGGTTTCGATGGGCATTCGCCACGGCTTCGGTCTGTGGCTGCAGCCGATCACGATGGAGCGTGGCTGGACGCGCGAAACCTTCGCCTTCGCCATCGCCGTGCAAAACCTGGCCTGGGGCATTGCCGGGCCGTTTGCCGGTGCGCTGGCCGATCGTTTCGGTGCCTACCGAGTCTTGATCGTCGGCGCCTTGCTCTACGCGCTGGGCCTGCTGTGGATGGGCCTGGCGACCTCGGGGCTGGCATTCACGGGCAGCGCCGGCGTGGTGCTGGGCCTGGCGCAATCGGGAACCACCTACGCCGTCGTCTATGGCGTCATCGGGCGCAACGTGGCTCCCGAAAAACGCAGTTGGGCGATGGGTATCACGGCAGCCGCAGGCTCGTTCGGCCAGTTCCTGATGGTGCCGGTGGAGAACTGGCTCATCGGCGGTTTCGGCTGGCAGACTGCGCTGTTCGCACTGGCCTGCCTGGCGCTGGCGATCATGCCGCTGGCGTTCGGCCTGAAAGAGCCAGCGCAGGCAGCGGCACACTCCAGCCAACAGAGCATCGGCGCCGCGGTTCGCGAAGCCTTCGGCAACCCCAGCTTCCAGTTGCTGACGGCGGGCTACTTTGTCTGTGGCTTCCAGGTCGTGTTCATCGGCGTGCACATGCCGAGCTACCTCAAGGACAACGGCCTCACACCCGATGTGGCAACGACGGCGCTGGCGCTGATCGGCCTGTTCAACGTGTTCGGCACGTATGCAGCAGGCGTTCTTGGCGGAAGGTTCCCGAAGCGCTACATCCTTTCGCTGATCTATGGTCTTCGCGGCCTGGCCATCCTCGCCTTCGTCAGCGCGCCGCTCACGCCATGGAGCGTGTACATCTTCTCCGCCGTGATGGGGCTGCTCTGGCTGTCGACGATTCCGCCGACGAATGCACTGGTGGCGCAGATCTTCGGCGTCAAGTACCTCGGCATGCTCAGCGGCTTCGTCTTCGTCAGCCACCAGGTCGGCAGTTTCATGGGCGCATGGCTGGGCGGCAAGTTGTACGACAGCACCGGCAGCTACGACGTGGTGTGGTGGATCGCGATCGCCTTGGGCGTGTTCGGTGCGGTGATCAACTACCCGATCCGCGAACACGCGATCGTGCGCCCGGCCCCTGCCTGACGGTGCCCCCGTGAAACCGCGCCGCATCGCCATCTGGGCCGCAGCGTCAGGTCTGCTGGTGCTGGTGTTTCTCGCCTATCTGCGGCCCGACGTTGCGATGACCCTCGCGCAGCAGTTGTGGGCTTGTTTTTGATCGTCGCAACCCGTGTCGACCCAGGCTGACTTGCCGGTCTCGCCCTGGGTGCGACGCTGGTCGCATCTGGTCATGCCTGGAGCGCGAGTCCTCGACGTGGCATGCGGCAGCGGGCGCCACGTTCGCTGGTTCGCGCAACGCGGCTGCCAAGTGACGGCGGTCGACCGCGACGCGGTTGCGCTCGAGGCGCTGCGCACGGTCGCTGAAATCATCGTCGCCGACATCGAAGGCGCGCCCTGGCCGCTGCCCGCGCGCAGCTTCGACGCCGTGGTCGTCACCAACTACCTGTGGCGCGCGCTCTTGCCCACAGTCGTGGCTTGCCTTGCACCCAACGCTGTGCTGATCTACGAAACCTTTGCACTCGGCCAGGAGTCGGTGGGCAAACCTTCGAACCCGGAATTCCTGCTGCGCCCCGGCGAATTATTGCTGGCGGCGCAAGGCCTGCGCATCGTGGCCTACGAGGAAGGGTTCCTCGCCGCGCCGCAGCGCCATGTGCAGCGCATCGTCGCCGTGCGCGCGCTCGGCGACGATGCGCAATTGACGCGCTACCCGCTCGAAAGCCAGGCGCCCTGAATCGCGCCGTAAAATCGCGCGATTCACGAGGAACGCCCATGAAACCCATACTCGGCAGCATTGTCGCGATGGTCACGCCGATGCAAGCTGACGGCAGCGTCGACTACCCGGCGCTGCGACGCCTCATCGACTGGCACATTGCCGAAGGAACCGACTGCATCGGCGTTGTCGGTACCACCGGCGAATCGCCCACCGTCACGGTGGACGAACATTGCGAGATCATTCGCATCAGCGTCGAACACGCCAAGGGCCGCATTCCCATCATGGCCGGCACCGGTGCGAACTCGACCGCCGAGGCGATCGAACTCTCGCGCTTCGCGCGCAAGGTCGGTGCCGATTGTTCGCTGTCGGTCGTGCCCTACTACAACCGGCCGTCGCAGGAAGGCATCTACCAGCACTTCAAGGCAGTGGCCGAAGCGGTGGACATTCCGATGCTGCTCTACAACGTGCCGGGCCGCACGGTGGCGGACATGCAGCCCGAGACCACGCTGCGCCTGGCTCAAGTCCCGGGAATCGTCGGCATCAAGGAGGCCAGCGGCAACATCGAACGAGCCTGCGCCCTGATCAAAGGCGCGCCGAAGGGCTTCTCGGTCTATTCCGGCGACGACGGCACCGCGGTCGCGCTCATGTTGCTCGGCGGGCAGGGCAACGTCAGCGTCACAGCGAACGTCGCGCCGAGCGCGATGCATGCGCTGTGCATGGCGGCGATTGAAGGGCGGGTGCGCGAGGCCTCGGCCTTGCAATTCAAACTGCTGGGTTTACACAAACATTTGTTCGTCGAACCGAGCCCGGCGCCGACGAAATGGGCCATGGCACGCCTGGGTTTGTGTGGCGCCGCCTTGCGCCTGCCGATCACGCCCCTGTCTGCAGCGGGGCAGGCGCTTGTCGAAGCCGCGATGCGCGAGGCGGAACTGCTCTGAGCGCCGCCGTTTGTGGGCCTGCCCCTGTCTGCGGTCTGCCTTGCCCCTGCACCCTCGCCATGCCAGCCCGGCATGGCCCGAACATCTTGTGGAGACCGTTCCCGTGAGCCTTTCTGTTCTATTGCGCACACCCGCAATCGCAGGAGTCGCCTGCATGCTGGCAATGATCGGCTGTTCCTCGGTGGAAAATGTGGCCACTGGAGACCGCGTCGACTACCGCAGCGCGCCGGAGAAGGCGAAGCCGCTGGATGTGCCACCCGACTTGACGCAACTCGCGCGCGACTCGCGCTACCAGCCGCAGGCCGGTGCCGTCAGTGCCGCTGCATTCCAGGCCGGAACCAGCACGAGCCGCAGCACCGCGGCAACGCCCACGGTCGCACCCCTGGCGCTGGGCAAGGTCCGGATCGAGCGAGACGGCCATCAGCGTTGGCTCAGCACGCCGCTGCGCGCAGAGCAGCTCTGGCCTCAAATGCAGGCGTTCTGGAAGGAAAACGGCATGACGCTGATCGTTGACCAGCCCTTGGTCGGCTTGATGGAAACCGACTGGGTGGAGAACCGGGCCAAACTGCCCGAAGACTGGTTGCGCCGCATGATGGGGCGCGTGGTCGATTCGCTGTACTCCACGGGCGAGCGCGACAAGTACCTGACCCGTGTCGAGAGCAGCGCCAACGGCTCGAATGTGTTCATCGCGCATCGCGGCCTGATCGAGGTACTTGGCAGCGAATCGCAGGGCCTGTCGACGCTGTGGAAGCGCCGCCCGAACGACCCCGAGCTCGAAGCCGCAATGCTCGCACGCCTGATGGTGAAGCTGGGCCTGCCCGACGACCAGGCCAAGGCGGCGGTCGCCGCGCCGGTGCCCGTTGTCGCAGTGCGGGCCCGCGTCGTTGAAGGCAAACCGGCGGCGACGCTGCACGTCGACGACAACTTCGACCGCGCCTGGCGCCGCGTCGGGCTGACGCTGGACCGCAGCGGCTTCACCGTCGAAGACCGCGACCGCGCCCAGGGCCTGTACTTCGTGCGCTACATCGACCCGGCGCTTGCCGGCCAAGAAGAGCCAGGCTTCTTTACCAAGCTGTTCAGTAGCGAAAAGGGCGATACCGGCCCGAAGAAGTTCCGCTTGTCGGTCAAGGCCGAAGGTTCCGGCAGCACGGTCTCAGTCTTGAACTCGTCAGGTCAGCCGGAAAACGGCGACGCCGGCAAGCGCATCATTTCGCTGCTGGTGGAAGACCTGAAGTAAGGCGTTGTCATGCACCGACGAAGCGGCATGACCTGGCGCTGAATCGGCGACGCGTCGCATGCGTTTTTGCAGCCTGGGCAGCGGCAGCAGCGGCAACGCGGCGCTGATCGAAGCCGGCAACGGCACCACGCGCACGCGCGTTCTCGTGGACTGCGGCTTTTCGCTGCGCGAGCTGGGGTCGCGCCTGGGCCGGGCCGGCGTCGAGGTGCACCAGATCGACGCTGTCTTCGTGACCCACGAACATGGCGACCATGTCGGCTGCGCCATCGCCCTGGCGCAGCGCCACGAGGTGCCGCTGTGGATGAGCCATGGCACCTGGCGCGCGATCGGCGAACCGCACTTGCCGGGCCAGCTGCACTTCGCGTGCGACGGCGAGGCAATCGCCGTGGGCGACCTCGAATTGCGCCCCTTCACCGTGCCGCACGACGCCGCCGAGCCGCTGCAGCTGCGCTGTAGCGACGGCCGATCGCACCTGGGCGTTCTGACCGACACCGGCTCGATCACACCGCATCTGCTGCATTGCCTGGACAAATGCGACGCCTTGCTGCTCGAATGCAACCATGACAGCGCGATGCTCGCAGAATCGAACTACCCGCCTTCGCTGAAGGCGCGTATCGGCGGCCGCCTCGGGCATCTTGCGAATGACACTGCCGCGCAAATCCTTGCCGCCCTGCAGCCTGCCGGCCTGCGCCACATCGTCGCCGCGCATTTGAGCGAGCGCAACAACCGGCCGGCGTTGGCGCGCCAGGCACTCGCGCATGCCTGTGGCGCCAGTCTGAACGACATCGTGGTGGCAGACCCCGTCACCGGTTTCGATTGGTTGAGTCTGGTCTGACGCAGCAAGAGCCCGTGAAAAGGCCGCCCGCGGGCGGCTTGTCCAGAAACGCGGAATCGGCTTACTTCTTGACAGCCTCGCTCGCCATTGGCGCAGCGCCGCTGGCGGCCGCCGCGGCATCGGTAGCAGCACCCGAGGCCATGGTCATGACCGCCGATGCGGCAGACGCAGCAGGTTCCACAGCCGAGGCCACGGCGGCAGGCGCCTTCGCTGCAGGAGCAGGCCATACGGCTTCTTCTTTCTTGCCGCAAGCGGCCAATACAAGGGCCGCGACCAGGGAAGCCACGAGTACAGACGTCTTCATTGCTATCCTCAATCCAAACTTCGAAGGGTGGCGGTTGGCGCAAGGTGCGCACAATCGGTGCCGCGCCCAGGGTCATGCGGAAAGTCAGCGACTCCGCAAGACAGCTGGCGACTATAGCGGGAAGGGGTGCGTCGACCCCTACAAACCGAGATTCGTCGCCGGGAACGCTTCTTCCGAGCGCTGCAACAGCGCGTCGAAGGATTCGCGCGCGAGCACCGCGTCGCCCGCATTGCGCGAAACGCTGCCACGGTAATTCACGGCGTCGACCAGCTTGAGCGTCAGAACGCCGGGCATCAACAGCAACGTCGGCATCTGGCCCGCTTCGAGTTCGTTGTTCGAACGGCAATCGACCACGTGCGACCAGGTGCGCCGCCACGCCACCCAGCGTGGGTGGAGCCGCGCGATCTGTTCGAAGCTGCGCGCCAGCACGGTGATCTTGCGCTGCGCCGTGGCCCATTGCGCCAGGTGTTCGACCAGTTCGGGCTCGTTCAGCGGCCAATCGGCAAAGTGGTCGTCGCACATCAGGATTTCGCGGCAGCCGATCGTGGCCGCTTCGGCAAATGCGTCGCGCAAGGCATCGTGGTACTGGCCACGTGTCGTGATCGGCAGGTAGTCTGGTGGCTGCATCTGGCTTTACTCCCTGTTCAAGACCGGTCCGTGTTCAACCAGCCGCAGCGCACCCATTCGAGCAGCAGCGCGCAGGCCTGCACGCTGAATCTTGCCACGTCGCCGGGCCCCAGGCGCTGTCGATCTGCCAGACGCCGCAGCAGCGTCGCGTCAACGCCAGAGGCTCGGAAGGACTCGCCATTGATGAAGACATGGTGTGCGTCGTACAGCATGCGGCTGCGCCGATCGAGCCCCACCGCGTGAACACGCTTCAAGGCCGGGCCACGCTCGAACACCACATTTTCCTTCGGCTCGCTCAGCAGTTCGCCCAGCACGCAACCCAGGTGCCGCGCATCGGAGCACTCGCGACGCAAGGCGGCGGCCGCAAACTCGCGCAGGCGGGGTGGAATCCGCCCCGGCGCGGCGGTCGCGCCCTGGTCCCGGTCGCGATAGCGCGCGCCCTCGGGCGATGCCGGCTCGTTGCTCTCGGCATCGAGCCAGCGTTGCAACAGCCCGCTCGTGAGCTCGTGCTCGCCCGGCGCGCGAAAGCCGATCGACGCCGTCATGCATTCGCCGCGCGCCGTGCCCTCGTGCGCCCACAGCGGCGGCAGGTACAGCATGTCGCCAGGCTCGAGCACGCAGCTTCGCTCGGCGCGGAAGTTGGTGAGAATCTTGAGCGGCGCGTCCGCCTCGAATTTCGGGTTCTGGATGCGCCCGATACGCCATTTGCGCGTTCCGTGAACCTGCAGCAGGAACACATCGTACGAGTCGAGGTGCGGCCCGACCCCGCCGCCGTCGGTGGCGTAAGACAACATCAAGTCGTCCAGGCGCGCGTCGGGAACGAAGCGAAACCGCGCCAGCAAGTCGTGCGCTGCCGCCACATGCAGATCCAGCCCCTGCACGAGCAAGGTCCAGTTCGAGCGCGCAACGCTGGGAATCGCGCGCCGCTTGAAGGGCCCGCGGCGCAGCGTCCAGCCCGATTCATCGTGCACCACGAGGCGTGACTCGACCCCTTCACGCCCCGCCAGGGCGAACAGCTCGGCGCGCCCCAGGGGCGGCTCGATTCCAGGCAGCGCCCGGCGCATCAGCAACGGCTTCTTTTGCCAATGGCGTTGCATGAAATCGCGGGGTGAAAGCTCGCCCAGCAAGGGCGTCGGCAGGTCGATTCTCATGCGTGCATTGTGCGATCATGGCTGGATGCTGATCCATCCCCCCTGCGTCGTCAGCCTGGTGTGGCGCGTCGAAGACGCGCAAGGCAACATCATCGACGAGTTGACCGATCCGGTCGAGTTCTTTGTCGGCGGCGATGACCTGTTCGCGAAGGTCGAACAAGCCCTGATCGGCCAGGAGAGAGGCTTTGCGACGCGCCTGCAACTCGAGCCCGAGCATGCCTTCGGCGAGTACGACCCCACCTTGGTGTTTTTCGAAGAACGCTCGCTGCTGCTCGAGCCGATCGAGGTCGGCATGCAGTTCGACGGCCCACCTCCGGGCGCAGTGACCCAAGGTTTGCCTCCCGACATGATCTACACCGTGACCGAGGTCTACCCGCAGCATGTGGTGCTCGACGGCAACCACCCCCTGGCTGGAATGACGCTGCGTCTCGAATTCACAGTGCAAGACGTGCGCGAGGCGAGCGACGCGGAAATTGAAGCCGGCAGCGTCGGCGAGCCCGCGTTCAGTGTCTTGAGCGGCGCGCGCGCAGACTCAGGCTTGGATTGAGCGCCCCGAGGCCGGCCCAAGCCGGCCGCCACCGGGCTTGCAGGCCCGATGGCATTCGCCAGCCACTCGTGAGTGCGCAGGCGCTCACTCGGTGCGGGCTCAGCCCCCCCGGG
>JAEMQF010000159.1 GCA_022758925.1 Burkholderiales bacterium
CCCCGAACAGACGCGCGCGATGCTCGCCGCGGCAGACACCGGCCTGACCTATTGGAAGCTCGCCGGGACCTGGCTTGAAGAGGAACGCGCGTTGTACCGGCTCGCGCGCTGTCGCCTGCAGGCCGGCGACGCGGCTGGAGCTTTGCGCAGCGCGCAGCAGTGCATTGCGGTGTGTGAAGGCAACGGCGCTCCCGCATTCGAGAGGTTCTTCGGGCACGCGGCGCTGGCCCTGGCCCAGCGTGCGGCGGGCGATGCGGCAGCGTTCAGCGCCGCACGCGACCAGGCGCGCGCTTTGTATGCACAGGTCGCGCCGGACGAGCGCCGCTGGTGCGAGGCCGATCTCGCGGCGCTCGCGGGGTCCGAAGCCCCAAGCCTGAAGCCTGAAGCCCCAAGTCCCAAGCCCCAAGCCCCACAAGCCCGAAGCCTGAACATGGACCATGGCGCAGCGTTTCGTTCGCTGTACGCCGCCGACGGCGGGGTGCGCGCCGTGTTCTCGAACAAGGTCGCCGACTACGTCGCGTCGCGCCCTGACTATCCGGATGCACTCTTCGCTGCACTGCGGGCGCATTGCGCGTTGGGCCCGGGTGCGCTGGTCGCGGATGTCGGCGCCGGCACCGGCCTGCTGAGCCGGGGCTTGCTGCAACAGGGCTGGAATGTGATTGGCGTCGAACCCAATCCGGCGATGCGCGCGGCCGCCGAACATTTCTTCTCGGAGCACAGCGGATATCGGAGCGTCGCAGGCAGTGCCGAGGCGATGCCACTGGCCGATGCGAGCGCCGACCTGATCGCCGCGGCGCAGGCCTTTCACTGGTTCGACGTCGACGCCGCCCGCACCGAGTGCCTGCGTGTCCTCAAGCCGCAGGGCGCAGTGGCGTTGATCTGGAACGACCGGGTCCAGGGCGATGCCTTGCACAGCGCGCTCGACGAGGTGTTTGCGCAGCACGGTGGCGCGCGGCGCGCGGCGATGCTGGCGCATGAAGACCGCGCCGATGTGCCGCGCTTCTTCGGCGCGACCGTGCCGCAGCACTGGTCGTGGCCGCATGAACATCGGCTCGGTGTGGAGGGGCTGGTCAGCCTCGCCTTCTCGCGTTCCTACATGCCGGCGCGGGACAGCGCTGCGGGGCATCCAGTCGAGCAGTTCGTGCGGCGCCTGCACGCGCGTTTTGCCGTGGGCGACGGCGTCGCGGTGCGCTACACCACGCTCGCCATCGTCGGCCGGCCGAGCTGACAGCGTAACGCCAAGGGCGCGCGGGTTCCTGAAGGCGGCGACGCTGTCGGCGGCGTGGATCGAGCGCATGAAGCAGCGGGCGCTGCTGCTGGCGGCGCATCACACCACGCACATCGAAGTCGTCGGCAAGGCCGAGGCGCTTTGATTTATGCAAACAGGTTATCCTAAAATAGCGTACGCCGCTAATTCAGGATGCCACCGCCCATGAAACGCAGCCCGCAAGGCCGTTACGTCAAGGTCGCCAGCGCCGGTGAGGCGTTCAAGGCCTTCGTCCCGGCGCCGCTACCACCGCAGCCGCCGGTTGACTGGACCCCCAGACTGCGCGGCCGCTTCGACGCGGCGCTGCTCGCCCTCGGCCGGCTCGACGCGGTGACCGACCTGCTGCCGAACGCCGGCCTGCTGCTCTACAGCTTCGTGCGCAAGGAAGCGGTGCTGTCGTCGATGATCGAAGGCACGCAGTCTTCACTCGCCGACTTGATGTTGTTCGAACTCGACGAACAGCCGGGCGTGTCGATCGAAGACGCGCGCGAGGTGAGCCGCTACGTGGCGGCTCTCGAGCACGGCCTGAAACGTCTGCGCGGCGGCTTTCCGCTGTCGCTGCGCCTGCTGCGCGAGGTGCACAAGGTGCTGATCGGCCAGGGGCGAGGATCAAAGCTCACCCCGGGCGAATTTCGCCGCAGCCAGGTCTGGATCGGTGGCACGCGGCCGGGCAACGCGGTGTTCGTGCCGCCGCCCGTGAACGAGCTGGACGAGTGCCTGAAGCATTTCGAGCGCTTCCTGCATGATCTGCCCGGGCCGACACCGCCGCTGGTCAAGGCCGCGCTGGCGCATGTGCAGTTCGAGACGATCCACCCCTTCCTCGACGGCAACGGGCGGGTCGGCCGTCTGCTGATCGCACTGCAACTGGCTGCCGACGGCCTGATGCGCGAGCCGCTGCTCTACCTGAGCCTGCACTTCAAGGAGCACCGGCCGACCTACTACGAGTTGCTGAACCGGGTGCGCCTGTCCGGCGACTGGGAGGCCTGGCTGGAATTCTTTGCCGACGGCGTGTTGGCCAGCGCTACTTCCGCCACCGCGTCGGCCAAGCGGCTGCTGGACCTTGCCGCAGCCGATGTGCGGCGCATTGAAGGCTTGGGCCGCGCTGCGTCTTCCGCGTTGGCGATCCACCGGGTGCTGCAACGCCAGCCGATCGCTACCGCCGTGTCGCTCAGCGCCGCCACCGGCCTCACGCCAGCGACGGTGAACAAGTCACTCGCGCACCTGGAACGCCTCGGGGTGGTCACAGAGCTCACGCGTCGGCAGCGCGGGCGCGTGTTCAGCTATGCGCAATATGCCGACATTCTGAGCGAAGGCATGGCACTGCCGGGCCGAGGCACCTGACGATGAGCCACTTGACCTTGCTCCTGCGCGAATGGCCAGATGTCTTTGAAGATGCCGACGAGGCCGAGGCGGGGGCGTGGATGGTGCTTCCGCGGCGGCGTTGTCGGCGCGGCCGAAGAGATCGGTCGTGCCACAAGTGAATCGCAGGGTCTGGGCCTGTTCGTGCGATCCCTGGTCGCCATGGACCGTGAAGCAGCGAAGAATGCGTTGAGCGGGTTCCTGAACGGAAGGGGGTGGGCCGCGAGCCAGATCGAGTTCGTGAACTTGATCGTGAACCACCTGACCGAGCATGGCGTGATGGAAGCCGCGCGGCTCTACGAGTCGCCGTTCACCGCCCTGACGCCGCGCGGGCCGGATGGGCTGTTCAGCACCGCGCAGGTGGACGCATTGTTGGCGGCGCTTGCGGTTGTGAGGGCGACCGCGCGCGCGGCGTAGGGCGTCGCGATTTCGAGCTGCAGCATGAGGCCAGCGAAGAATGCGGCGAGAATCGAACGGGAGCACGCGAGCGCCTGGGGCGTGAGCGAACGCTGCCGTGAATCGCAGCCTTACGGCAGCATCGAACTGACGGCGCTGCGCGATGCCGCTGATACCGGGCGTTAGGTTTTGAGCTCGCACCCACCTCCAGCAACAAGGAGAAATTGACGATGCACAGCTCTCGGTTCATGCGCTGGGCCACGACAGCGGCCCTTGCGTTGGCGTTGTTCACGCCCCAGCAAGCACTCCATGCGCAAACCAAGCCCAAGCACACCGATCTCGGGCATGTGCCGGAGTCGGTTCTGTGGGTCGGCAACAGCTTCTTCTACTACAACAACAGCATGCACAACGCCTTCGGGCCTCTGGTGGCGTCGGCAAGTTCTGATTCCCGCGTGCGCAGCACCTCGGTGACGATCAGTGCTTCCGGCCTCGATTGGCATGACATGGACTCGCTGCTGCGGCCAGACGGACTCGGACGCTATTCGTTCGGCGCCAACAACGAGATCCGGTTCAACAAGGCAGGGCGACAGTACGACACGGCCATCATGATGGACTGCAGCCAGTGCCCGGTGCATCCGCAGTTGCAGGCCGCCTTCCACGACACGGTGCGAAAGCATACGCAGTCCCTGCTGCGCGCGGGTGTGCGCCCGGTGCTGTTCATGTCGTGGGCCTACAAGGACAAACCCGAAATGACGGCCCAGCTCGCCGAGCAGTACACGCTGGCCGCCAACGCCAACGGCGCGCTCGTCATTCCGGCCGGGCTGGCCTTTGCGAAGGCGATTGCAAAACGCGCAGACGTCGAACTGTACGCAGCTGACAAGCGGCACCCGAGCCCGGCTGGCACCTACCTGGGTGCGTGCACCGTGTACGCCACGCTCTACCGCAAGTCCCCGGTGGGCCTGACCTACACCGCCGGGTTGAGCCCGGAGCTCGCCACGCTGCTGCAGACGGCCGCCTGGGATGCTGTCCAGGAGTATTTCCGGCCATGACTGCGCGAGATTCGGTCCCTGGCCGGCCTGACCAGCTTCGGTGCGCTCGCGCCTGATACTTCGACGGCCAGGGTCACCCTGAGACGGTCATGCTCGAATTGCTGCAGTTCCGCCACTCGCCCTACAACGAAAAAGTGCGCTGGGCGCTGGATTTGAAGCGCGTGCCGCACCAGCGGCGCAGCCTGTTGCCGGGGCCGCACATGAGCGTCGTGAAGCGCCTCACCGGCCGCACCACCACGCCGGTGCTGATGCACGACGGCGGCGCGCTCGACGGCTCGGCGCAGATCATCGAATGGCTCGAGGTGCAGTACCCGAGCCCGGCGTTGCTGCCCACCGATGCGGCGCAGCGTGAAGAGGCGTTGCGCATCCAGCGCTGGTTCGACGACGACATCACGCCGCGCATGCGCCGCACCGTGCTCGACGCGCTGCTGCAGCAGCCGAGCATGTTCGCGCGGATCTTTGCCGATGGTGCACCGACGCTGAAGCGCTGGGCCTACGCCTGCGTCGTCCCGCTCGCCGCACCACTGGTGCGCAAGGGCAACGGCATCACCGGGCCCGAGTCGGTGCAAGACGGGCATCGAGCCGCGGCCGAGGCGTTCGACTTCGTCTTCCAACGCGGCGCGGCCACCGGCTACCTGTGCAGCGATGCGTTCAGCATCGCCGACCTGACTGCGGCTTCGACGCTTGCGGTACTTGTCAGACCGCAGAATTCACCGATGGCCTGTCCGCAACCGGTGGGGCGGGGTTTCCGGGCGTTGATGGAGCGCTATGCGAAGCATCCGGGGGCTGACTGGGTGCGGACCATCTACGCCCGGCACCGCGGCTCGCGCAGCGATTTCGATGGCCCCAGTTTGGCCCTCGCGTGACGGCATTCAAGGGCAATCCCGCATGCCGATCACAGCCGCGCCGCGGACCATGAAGGTTACCATTTGGCGCCATGCGCCTTCTGCTCTACAAGGGCCTCGATACCCGGCGCGTCAAGCCCGCCTTTGCGAAGATTCGCGCTGCGATTGAAGCGGGTGACTTTCGCAGCGCGGACGTCAAGAAACTCGCGCCGACTGCGTACTGGCGCGCCAAACTCGACTACACGAACCGGCTGCTGCTGCAGTTCGCCCGATGCGGCGACGAAACCGTTTGCCTCGCGCTGGAGGTGATCGCGAACCACGCCTACGAGAAGTCGCGTTTCCTGCGCGGCGCCGTGGTCGACGAGAGCAAGATCGAGCACGAGCCGGTGCTGGCCGATGCGGCCGCGCGCGATCGGGTTGGCGCCGCGTTGCCGTTGCGATGGCTGCACCCAAGCCGCACCGAGTTCGAACTGCTCGACAAGCCGATCGTCTTCGATGATGCGCAGGAGGCCATGTGCCGGCTGCCGGCGCCGGTGGTGGTGGTGGGCTCGGCGGGTTCGGGCAAGACGGCGGTGACGCTCGCCAGGCTGCGCGAGGCCGAGGGCCGTGTGCTCTATGTGACGCACTCGGCGTATCTGGCGCAGTCGGCACGCGCGCTGTACGCTGCCCACGGCTACGAGAACCCGGCGCAGGAAGCCGAGTTCCTGAGCTACCGCGAATTTGTCGAGACGCTGCGCGTGCCGCTCGGGCGCGAGGTGACATTCGCCGCCTTCCGCGGCTGGTTCGAACGGCATCGCCAGACGCTGCGCGGCGCGCTCGGCGAACTCGACGCGCACGCGCTGTTCGAGGAGTTCCGCGGTGTGCTCGGCGCGGGCGCGTCGGGGCCGCTCGATCTGCCCTCTTACCTGGCTTTGGGGCCGCGCCAATCCTTGCTCGCCGGGCCGGCCCGCGAGGCAGCCCATGCGCTGTTCCAGCGCTACCGGCAATGGTTGGTCGAAGCCGGCCTGTTCGACCTGAACCTGGTGGCGCATGAGTGGCGCCCCCTGGCGCAGCCCGAGTATCACTTCGTCGTCATCGACGAGGTGCAGGACCTGACGAACGTGCAACTGGCGCTGGTGCTGGCGTGCCTGAAGCAGCCGGGGCAGTTCGTGTTGTGTGGCGACTCGAACCAGATCGTGCACCCCAACTTCTTTTCCTGGGCCGCGGTGCGCGCGCTGTTCTGGAATGGCCTGGCCGGTGAGGCAGCGCAGCGCCAGGCGCTGTCGGTGCTGCAGGCGAACTTTCGCAACACGCGCAGCGTGACCCGACTTGCGAACACGCTGCTGAAGATCAAGCAGGCGCGTTTCGGCTCGATCGACCGCGAAAGCAACTTCCTGGTCCACTGCGCGTCGCTGCAGGAGGGGGCGGTGCGCCTGCTGCCCGCGCATGCGGCGCCGCTGCGCGAGCTCGATGCGCAGTCGCGCGCCTCGGTGCAGCACGCGGTGGTGGTGCTGCGCGACGAGGACAAGGCCGCCGCGCGCGAACACTTCCGCACGCCGCTGGTGTTTTCGGTGCACGAGGCGAAGGGGCTCGAATATCCGCATGTGATCCTGTATGCGCTGGTGTCAGGCCAGCGCGCGGCCTACGCCGAGGTCTGCGACGGCATCACGCTCGCCGACGTGGAGGGCGACGCGCTCGAGTACCGGCGCGCGCGCGACAAGGGCGACAAGTCGCTCGAGCTCTACAAGTTCTACGTCAACGCACTCTATGTGGCGATGACCCGCGCCGTCGAATCCCTGGTGCTGGTGGAGGCCGACACGTCGCATCCGCTGTTGCGCCTGTTGGGGCTGCAGCTCGATGGCTTGGAGCATGCGCCGGCTGCGGCGCCGGTGCGCGCCTCCTCGCGAGACGAATGGGCGCAGGAAGCGCGCAAGCTCGAGTTGCAGGGCAAAGACGAACAGGCGCGCGCGATCCGCGACACCTTCCTGCAAGCCAAGGCGGTGCCCTGGGCGCCATGGTCCGAGGCCATGATGCGCGAGCTCATACCGCGCGCGCTCGATCGCACCCTGCCTTCGGCCAAGCCGCGCCAGGCCCTGCTCGACTATGCGTTGTGGCATGGCCAGCAGGTCTGGGTCGAGCAGCTGTCGGCCCAGGCGCAGTTTCAGGCGGCGCGCAGCCTGGCACCGGGCGGCAAGTTCGGCACCCTGCCGCTGGACGACATCTTCGGCGACTACAGGCGCCAGCAGCAACTCGGCTGGCGCGCTGCAGCTTCGCTGCGCCAGCGCCACCTGCAGCCGTACGCGGCGCACAACTTCAAGGACCTGCTGCGCCAGTGCGACGTGTATGGCGTAGACCACCATGGCCCGACCGGCGCTACGCCACTGATGATGGCGGCACGCAGCGGCAACCTGGCGTTGGTCGAGGCCTTGCTCGAGCGCGGGGCCGACCCGCAACTGGTGGATGAGTTCGGCCACACGCCGTGGTGGTTTGCGTTGAACCGCGCGATGGAAGACCTGGCGTTCGCGCGCCAGGCCATCGGGCCGCTGTTCGAGCGCATCGCGCCTGCCGTTCTTGATGTGCAGACGAGCGGCAGGCTGGTGCGTCTGGAGCGGCATCAGGGCGAGTACTGGGTGCTGAGCCTGATGCTGGCCGGTTTCAAGACGCAGTGCACGCGCTGTGTGGAACGGTCCCAGGCCTCCTACAAATTCCGCCAGGGCTATTTCGCCGAGGCGCTGCACGTCACGTTGGAGTGCCTGCCCGAACACCTGTGGGCGCCACTGCGGCGCAAGCGCACCTATGTGAACCAGGTGCTGGCACGCGCCGAGGTGCACAGCCCCTACCAGCCGGCTCGCCGGCTGTGGGTGCGCACCATGAACGGCCACTATCTGCCGAACCCGTTGCTGCAGTTGCGTGCGCACGCCGGGAGCGAGGGCCCGGGCTGGCGACCGGTGTTCGAGGCGTTGAACCTCGCCTGGGTCGGCGCCGGAACGAGTGAATCAGCGCACGTGTATCTGGGGCTCGCGAGTTTGGTGGACTCGGCAACTCGGCGCGCGACAGCCGGCAGCGGCGATGTGCCGGATGTATCAGCAGCGACGAGCACGGCGCCGGCCGGCGAGCTGTTTTGACGGCGCGCGCTCGTCGAACTCGTGCGATCGCTGCGCAAACACTGCGCCACAGGCGAACCCATGAGCACGCGACAGTCAATGCCAAACCCGGCATGGCTGCGAACGCTTTTCGGCGCGGCAGGAACACCCTGAGCAGCAGAGGTCGCAAACGCGACTCCGTCACCAGCTGCGAAAAGAGCCAGCAAGCTCGCGGCCGGCAAGCGCATCAAAGCGAGCTGAGAAACGCCAGCAGCAATCGATTCACTTCGGCCGCGCGTTCGCGCTGAATCCAATGGCCTGCGCCGGGCAGGATGTGACAACCGCGCAGGCCGGGCAGGGTACGCGGGTAGGCCTGCAGCTGTGCTTTCGAGGCCGGAAACCCGAGCACGTTGTCGCGCTCGCCGGCGATGAACAGTGAAGGCTGGTGCAACACGCAGCCACGCCATGGCATCAGCAGCTCCCACGATCGGCGCAGGTTGCGATACCAGTTCAGCCCGCCACGAAACCCGGCGCGCTTGAATTCCGCCGCGTAATAGGCCAGGTCTTCAGGCGGCAACCAGGCCGGCAGCCGGCCCGGCGCCACGAGCGGATCGACGCTGTTGCCGAGCACGCCTTGCCCGGGCTCGAGCACGCCGAAGGTCGCGCGCTGCGGGCCGTCGCCCGAACCGCTGAAATAGATGCGTCGCAGCGACGCTTCGACGTCGGCCTCGAGTTCGGCCTCGGCCACGCCCGGCGCCTGGAAGTACTGCATGTAGAAGGTCGTGATGCCCTGGCTTTGCAATGCACTCAGCAAATCGAGCTTGCCCGGCGGCGTGAACGGCACGCTCATGCCTGCCACCGCGCGGAAAATGTCGGGGCGCAACATTGCCGACGTCCACGCCACCGGCGCGCCCCAATCGTGGCCGACGATCACCGCCTGCTTTTCGTCGAGCGCGCGCACCAGTTCGACCATGTCGCCCACCAGGTGCAGCAGCGTGTACTGCTCGACGTTTGCGGGCGCCTCGGTGCCGCCGTAGCCGCGCATGTCTGGCGCAACCGCGCGGTAGCCGGCCGCGGCGAGAGCGGCGAGTTGGTGCCGCCACGAATACCACGACTCGGGCCAGCCGTGGCAGAACAGCACGAGTGGGCCGCTGCCTTGTTCGGCAATACGCATCTGAATGCCGTTCACCGGCAGGGTTTGAAATTTCGGCGGGTTCATCGCGGATGCGCTTTGCAGACGGCGGGGTCGAGGGTTGTCACAAGCATTGCCTCGGGCGAAGTTTGGCGCGCGACGCCGATTCTCTCAGCGCGTCAGCGGCGGCCAGTTGTGCGTCTCGCTCTGGCACGACTCGCACCACGCATACAACGCTTCGTACAGCACCAGGCCGTGGCGCAGCATCTCATGGTCGTCGGCGTGGACCTGCGACAGGCCGAGCGAAATCGCATACAGCCCGGCCGATTGCGGCGTGAGATCGAGGCGCGACGTGTCGGCACCGCGC
>JAEMQF010000212.1 GCA_022758925.1 Burkholderiales bacterium
ACACCGGGCATTGGGTGATGAAGAGCCGGCCGCGCGAGTTCAACGAAGCGGTGGCGGCGTGGTTGGCTTCGAGCCGCTGAGCGCACGCGCCGCGGCGCACGCGTTGAGTCAGCGCCGCGCCTGCGCGCCTCAGCGGCTCTTCGTGCGCGGCGTCACCGCAGCTCGCTTCGCCCCGGCGGCGCGCGGCGGCAGGCCGGTGTGCTGGGTCAGGATCCGGCCTTTCACGGGACGTTGCTCGCCGCCGGACGCGCGCGCCGCAGTCGGCGTCGAGTTCTTGCGCCGCGCGCTTTCATAACTCCCGTTCGTCACCGGCTGGAAGGTTGGAATCAGGTGCAGCTTGCCGTTGCCGATGAGGTCGGCGCGGCCCATCTTCTTCAGCGCCTCGCGCAGCAGCGGCCAGTTGTTCGGATCGTGCCAACGCAAGAACGCCTTGTGCAGGCGGCGCCGGTTGGTGCCGCGCACGACGTCGACGCGCTCGGTGCGCAGCGGGTCGCGGCTGATGCCCTTCAGCGGGTTCAGGTTCGTGTGGTACATCGCGGTGGCGGTCGCCATCGGGCTCGGATAAAAGGTCTGCACCTGGTCCGCCTTGAAACCGTTCTTCTTCAGCCAAAGCGCCAGGTTCATCATGTCTTCGTCGCTCGTTCCTGGGTGCGCGGCGATGAAGTAGGGAATCAGGTACTGCTTCTTGCCGGCTTCCAGGCTGAACTGCTCGAACATCTTCTTGAAGCGCTCATAACTGCCGATGCCGGGCTTCATCATCTTGCCGAGCGGCCCGCCCTCGGTGTGCTCGGGCGCGATCTTCAGGTAGCCGCCGACGTGGTGCGTGACGAGTTCCTTCACGTATTCGGGCGACTGCAGCGCAAGGTCGTAGCGCAGGCCCGAGCCGATCAGAATCTTCTTCACGCCGCGCAGCGCGCGCGCGCGCCGGTAGAGCTTGATGAGCGGTGTGTGGTCCGTGTTCAGGTTCGGGCAGATGCCGGGGTAGACGCAGCTCGGCTTGCGGCACGCGGCCTCGATGGCGGTGCTCTTGCACGCGATGCGGTACATGTTCGCGGTCGGCCCACCCAGATCGCTGATGACGCCGGTAAAGCCCTTCACGCCGTCGCGAATCTCTTCGATTTCGCGGATCACCGAGTCTTCGCTTCGGCTCTGGATGATGCGGCCTTCGTGCTCCGTGATCGAACAGAAGGTGCATCCACCGAAGCAGCCGCGCATGATGTTGACCGAGAACCGGATCATTTCCCAGGCCGGGATCTTGGTCGGCCCGTCATGCCCGCCGTTGTCATCGGCGTAGCTCGGGTGTGGGCTGCGCGCATACGGCAGATCGAACACATGGTCCATCTCGGCGGTGCTCAGCGGTATCGGCGGCGGGTTGATCCAGACCTCGCGCGCCGTCACGCCGCTGCCATGGCGCTGCACGAGCGCGCGCGCGTTGCCGGGGTTCGTCTCCAGGTGCAACACCCGGTTCGCGTGGGCGTAAAGCACCGCGTCGGATTTCACCTGTTCGTAAGACGGCAGGCGGATCACGGTGCGCTCGCGTGGCGGCAGCGTCAGCTTGCCGGTTTTTCGGCTCTGCGGCATCGCGACCACGGCCAGGCCGCGCGCCAGTGAGGTTGGCCCATCGGCCGCGGTCCCGGCGCGAATGGTGCCCGGTTCACCCGCCGGCGCAAGCCCGGGTCTGAACGAGGTCGGGATCGCCTCTTCGCCAAGCGCACCCGATCCCGGTGCAGCGCGGGACAGCAGTTGCTCGCCGGCGGCTTGCTCCTTCGCGCAGCTCGTCCCCTGCGCTGCCGCCTGTTCGGCGCTGCTCTGGTAGGGGTTGACATGTTCGTCGATGCGCCCCGGCAGATCGACTTCGCTCGAGTCGAGTTCGAACCAGTCGTGCGCACTCGTATCGTCGCGCCGCCGCACGAACACGGTGCCGCGCACGTCGGCAATCGCCTGCACCGGCTCGCGCCGCGCGAGGCGGTGCGCGATCTCGACCACGGCACGTTCGGCGTTGCCGTAGAGCAGCAGGTCGGCCTTGCTGTCGACCAGGATCGAGCGCCGCACCTTGTCCTGCCAGTAGTCGTAGTGCGCGATGCGGCGCAGGCTCGCCTCGATGCCGCCGAGCACGATGGGCACATCGCCCCAGGCCTGCTTGCAGCGCTGCGCATAGACGAGCGAACAGCGGTCCGGCCGCGCCCCGCCCTGGCCGCCGGGCGTGTACGCGTCGTCGCTGCGTATCCTGCGGTCCGCGGTATAGCGGTTGATCATCGAATCCATGTTGCCGGCGGTGACACCGAAGAACAGGTTGGGCTTTCCCAAGCGCCGGAAGGCATCAACCGAGCTCGAATCAGGCTGCGCGATGATGCCGACCCGAAAGCCCTGGGCCTCCAGCGTGCGCCCGATCACCGCCATGCCGAAGCTCGGGTGGTCGACATAGGCATCGCCGGTGACGATGACCACGTCGCACGAATCCCAGCCGAGCTCGTCCATCTCGGCGCGGCTCATCGGCAGGAACGGCGCCGCTCCGAAGCGCTTCGCCCAGAACGGCTTGTAGGCGGTGAGCGCGCGAACCGGGGGCGGGGCGATGGCGGTGAGGGTGGACAAGGTCGATACCAGGCGGGTAACCCGGGATTGTGATTGGAGTGGAGTTAGAGTGCTTGTCCAATGCCATTCGCGCATCCGTGCCAGCCACCCCTTTCCCGCCACGAAATGCTTTTCGACCCCGCTGTTCAATTGACAGGCGCCGCCACCGACCCGGCCTGGGTCATCGCGTTCTGTGAGGGCAAGCTGTTGCTGCCCGAAGGCGATGCCATCGCCTTGCTGCCGCTTGCGCCGAGCCTGCATGCAAGCCCGCAAGCGCGCCACTACCTGGGCCGGCTTGACGGGCTCGACTGCTGGGCGCTGCTTGTCGCGGCGCCGCCGCCCGGCTGGCGCGCGCTGCCGCTGCGCACCGCGATGATGAAGCTGGCCGAGCCGCTGCGAGCTGTGGCCGGGCGCGCGGCGCAAATCATCGAATGGGACCGCACGCACCGGTTCTGCGGCGCCTGCGGCACGCCGACCGAGCTGCACGCGAGCGACAGGGCGCGCACCTGCCCGGCGTGCAAACATGTGGCTTACCCGCGCGTGACGCCGGCGATGATGGTGCTGGTGTGGCGCGACCGCGAATTGCTGCTGGCACGCTCACCGCACTACGCGCCGGGAATGTTCAGCGCGCTCGCCGGCTTTGTCGAAGCCGGCGAGTCGCTCGAAGATTGCGTGCACCGCGAGGTGGCCGAAGAGGTCGCGGTCAAGGTTACCGACCTGCATTACTTCGGCAGCCAGAGTTGGCCGTTCCCGAGCAGCCTGATGGTGGCGTACACGGCACGCTGGGTCAGCGGCGAGATCGTGCCGCAAGCGAGCGAGATTGAAGCCGCGGGCTGGTTCGACATCGACGCCCTGCCCGGCATTCCGCCGGCGCGCTTCAGCATCTCGGGCTATCTGATTCGCGAAACGGTGCAGAAGCTGCGCGACAGCGCGCTCTGAAGGAACGCCATGGCCGGCGCGATCAGGATCATCTCATCGATGGCAACGCGCCAGGTGCTGGCCGACCTCGTGGCCGCGTACCGGCGCGGCTCGGAACAGGAAGTGAGCGTCGAATCGGTCGGCGGCGTCGATGCCGCGAAGCGGGTGCGCAGCGGCGAGGCGTTCGATGCGGTGGTGCTCGCGGCGAGTACGATCGACGAGTTGATCCGGGCCGGGCGCATCGTCGCCGGGAGCCGCGTCGACCTCGTCAAGTCAGGGGTCGCGATCGCAGTGCGCGCCGGCGCGCCGCAGCCTGACGTGGCCTCGGAACAAGCCGTGAAGGCCGCGGTGCTCGCGGCGCGAAGCTTGAGTTACTCCACCGGGCCGAGCGGCGTGCACCTGGCCGGGCTGTTCGCGCACTGGGGCATCGCGCAAGCCATCAAGGACCGGATAGTGCAAGCGCCGCCCGGTGTCGCGGTCGGCTCGCTGGTTGCCAGCGGCCAGGCCGAACTTGGATTTCAGCAGTTGAGCGAATTGATGAATCTGAGCGGCATCACCGTGCTCGGCCCGTTGCCGAGCGAAATTCAGATCGTCACCACGTTTTGTGCCGGTCTGTCAGCCACATCTTCCCAGCCCGACGCCGTGCGTGCACTGCTCGCGTTCATGGCTTCGCCCGCGGCCGACGCGGCCAAGCGCAGCAACGGCATGGAGCCGGGGTGACCGCAGCGAACTGATGCAAGACACGTCGAATCGCAGTGTGAAGGCGACCCGCGGTTACGCGCCGGCGACCCGCCCGTAAGCGCCGGCGCGCCTACTGCAGCTCGATCCCCGCCTTCTTCACGAGCTTGGCATATTTCGCCATTTCGCTGCGGAAAAACTGGCCCGCGTGCTCGGTGCTTGAAATGTTGATCGCGTTGCCTTGTTTGGCCATCGCTTCGCGCACTTCGGGCGTGGCGAATGCGGTGCTCAATGCGTCGTGCAGGCGCTTCACGTCGGCCGGCGTCAATCCCTTGGGGCCGATGAAGCCGAACCAGCCCTCCACCAGATAGCCCGGCATGCCCTGCTCGACCAGCGTCGGGATCTCGGGCGCGGCGCCAACCCGCTGCGCGGCACCGACGCCGATCGCGCGCAAGGCGCCGCTCTTGATGTGCTGCTGCACCGAGGGCAGTGCGGCGGTGGCCATGTCAACCTGGCCGCCGATCAGGTCAGTCAGCATCGGGCCGACACCTTTGTAGGGAATGTGCTTGGCGCTGGCGCCGGCTTCGTCGACAAACATTTCGGCGGCCAGGTGCAGGATCGTGCCGTTGCCCGATGAGCCGTAGTTGAGTTCGCCCGGCCTCGCCTTGAGCAGTGCCACCAGTTCCTTCGCATTGTTCGCCGGCAGCTTGGGATTGACGAGCACGATGATCGGCGTGGTACCGACGATGGCGATCGGCGTGATGTCGTTGAGCGGG
>JAEMQF010000399.1 GCA_022758925.1 Burkholderiales bacterium
CAAGCCGGGATCCACCTTGTGCCGGGCGCTGTCGATCCCGTCTTGCGCCCGGACCACGAAACACGGGCAACCCGCGACACAGTCGCATCCGGAAGAGGGCATACACCATGATGCGTTCACTGTGGATCGCCAAGACCGGCATGGAGGCTCAGCAGACTCAGCTGGACACCATCACGCACAACCTGGCGAACGTGTCGACGAATGGCTTCAAGCGGTCCCACGCCGTGTTCGAAGACCTGATGTACCAGAACCTGCGTCAGGCCGGAGCCAACAGCTCGGAGCAGACGACGCTGCCCACCGGATTGCAGGTTGGCATGGGCACGCGGGCGGTTGCAACATCACGCAACTTCGGGCAGGGCAATTTGCTGCAAAGCGGGAACCCGTTCGATGTGGCGGTTCGCGGCAGCGGGTTTTTCGAAGTGCAGATGCCCGACGGCACCACCGCCTACACGCGCGACGGCGCGTTCCAGGTGAATGCGCTGGGGCAGTTGGTCACGAACAGCGGCTACACCGTGCAGCCCGGCATCACGATACCGGCGAGCGCGCAAAACGTGACGATCGCCGCCGACGGCACCGTCACCGCCAGCCTTGCGGGCCAGGTGGCACCGCAAGCGATCGGCCAGTTGCTGCTCGCGAATTTCGTGAATCCGGCCGGGCTCGAGCCGAAGGGGCAAAACCTGTACAGCGAGACCGCCGCGTCGGGCAGCGCCAGCTCCGGCGCACCCGGTCAGAACGGACTCGGAGCGTTGCAGCAAGGTGCGGTGGAGACTTCGAACGTCAATGTCGTCGAAGAACTCGTCGCCATGATCCAGACGCAGCGCGCCTACGAATTGAACTCCAAGGCGATCCAGACGGCGGACCAGATGCTTGCCAGGTTGGGGCAGTTGTGAAGCGCGTCTTGCAGCGCAGCGGTGACGCGAGCGTGCATCCCGGCCCCGCGTCGGGTATGCAACGGCGCTTGCGCCGGGATGAAGTGCCGGCGAGCGCCAGCGCGGCGCGCCCCGGGAGCCGGCGTGTGCCGCGCGGCTTCGATCCCTGGCGCGGCGTCGCACTTGCCGTCGTCGCCTCGCTCGCCGCGTGCGAAACACTCGATGCGCGCCCGCCGGTGGACGTTGCCGAGCCGACTTCGGTACGGCCCGAGGCCGTGGTGCGCCCGGTGGTCAACAACGGAGCGATCTTCCAGGCCTCGCACTATCGGCCCCTGTTCGAAGACCATCGTGCGCGCCTGGTCGGCGACACCTTGACGGTGCAGATCGAGGAGAAGGTGAGCGCAAGCCAGAAGAGCACGAGTTCGATCGACAAGACCGGTGAACTCAGTGCGGGCGTCACGGCGTTGCCGCTGGTCAGCGCCAACTCGTTTGCGCGGGCCGGTGTCGCCGGATCGTCGAGCAATACTTTTGCCGGCAAGGGAAGCACCGAAAACACGAACGACTTTTCAGGGGTCATCACCGCCACCGTCATCGAGGTCTTGCCCAACGGCCACTTGCTGATTGCCGGCGAGAAGCAGATCGGCGTGAACCACAACGTCGACGTCTTGCGCTTTTCGGGCCAGGTTGACCCACGCGTCATCCAGCCGGGCAATTCGGTCGCTTCGGCGTTGATCGCGAATGTGCGCATCGAACACCGCGGTCGTGGCGCGCAGGCAGACGCCCAAGGCATGGGCTGGCTGAGCCGCTTCTTCCTGAACGTATTGCCGATCTGACCACGGGCCAAATCCAACATGATCGCGTTGCATCCTGCCGACAGTGCCCAGCACGCTCCTTGCGGGAGCGACACGCTGTGGAACGCCGAAAGATGGCTGCGCTTCTCACAAGGAAACGCCGGGCCGCCCCAAGTTTCCTTGAACCCCTCGGGGGGCGGACGACGTATGTCGTCGGCCTGGGGGCGCTCAATAGCGCTTGCCTGTCTCGCAGCTTCAGCGGCGCTGTGGTGGCCGCAGGCGGCGCACGCGGCGCGCATCAAGGAACTTGCGTCGGTGCAGGGCGTGCGCAGCAATGCCTTGTCGGGCTACGGCCTGGTCGTGGGCCTGGACGGTACCGGTGACCAGACGACTTCGGCGCCGTTCACCACACAAAGCATCATCGCGCTGTTGCAGCAAATGGGCGTGACCGTGCCGACGGGCACGAGCATGCAGATCAAGAACGTCGCGGCGGTGATGGTGACGGCGCAACTGCCCGCCTTTGCCCAGCCCGGCCAGGTGATCGACGTTGAGGTGTCGTCGCTGGGCAATGCGAAAAGCTTGCGCGGTGGCATGTTGATCTCGACACCGCTCAAAGGCGCCGACGCACAGATCTATGCGATGGCGCAGGGCAGCCTGATGGTCGGCGGCGCGGGCGCGGCGGCTGGCGGCTCGAAGGTGCAGATCAACCACCTGAGCGCCGGACGCATTCCGGATGGCGCGACGGTCGAGCGCAGCGTGCCAACGCCGCTGCACCAGGGCGAGTTCATGCAGCTCGACCTGAATTCGAACGACTTCAACACCGCGCGCGAAGTCGCGCGCGTCATCAACAAGACGCTGGGCGACGGTCTGGCCCAGGCCGTGGACGGGCGTGTCGTGCGCGTGCGCATGCCGCTTGCGCCGGACGCGCGCGTGGCCCTCATGGCCGACATCGAAAACCTGGACATCGAGCGCGCCGCGCCGGCCGCGCGCGTGGTCGTGAATGCGCGCACGGGCTCAGTGGTGATGAACGGCTCGGTCACGCTGTCGGCCTGCGCCGTCGCGCACGGCAGCCTGTCGGTCACGATCAACTCCACGCCGGTGGTGAGCCAACCCTACCCGCAGTCCATCGGGCAGACGGTGGTTCGCGAAAAAACCGACATCTCGATCACGCAAGCACCCGGCACGCTGATGCAGATACCTGCCGGCACCAAACTCGCCGAAGTCGTGAAGGCGCTGAACTCACTCGGTGCGACGCCGCAGGACCTGCTTGCGATCCTGCAGGCCATGAAGTCGGCTGGTGCGTTGAACGCCGAGCTGGAGGTGATTTGATGCGTCATTGCCGGTCAGCCTGCTGCTCTTCACGGGCCGAGCGCCGGGCCGCCATCGGCCAGAGGCCGATGGCCTTTGGCAGGCACAGACAGTCCGCAGGGACTGTCTGTGTCCGGCCTCAGCCCGCCAAGCCGGCCCGTGGCCCCTTGGGGGATCGGCGAATGGTTGCATTCGACGAGGGGCTCCAGTGATCGACGTCGGCACCTCACTTGCCGCCGACGCCCGCGGCGTCGAATCGCTGCGCGCTGCGGCGGCACGCGACCCGAAGGCGGCGATCAAGGAAGCCGCGAAACAGTTCGAGGCGCTGTTCATGCACGAGCTCATGAAGAGCATGCGCCAGGCGACGCAGACTTCGGGCATGTCAGACGACTCGACGACGCAGCTCGGCACGGAAATGCTCGACACCCAGTTCGCGCAGCAGATGACAGGCCTGCGCGGCGGCTTGAGCGAAGCGATTGCGCGCCACCTGGAGCGCCAACTGGGAATCGCGCCGGGTGCTGCGGCAAGCGACGCCACGAGCGACGCCTTGAATGCCGCCCGCCCGACGAAATTGCCGCCCCTGATCGCGCAGGCGGCGCAGGCGTTGCAGCGCACCGGCGATGCCGCCGACCCGCATGACGCCGACGAACTCGCGCGCACCATCAACACCACCTTGCGCGTGCAGCGCGCGCTGGGTTGAACCGGCGCGCAGCGTCGCAGGCAAGGCACAAGGCGGAAGGGAAGACGCAAGATGGCGAACATGGCATTGCTCTCGATCGGCGCGCGCGCCCTGTTCGCGAACTATGCGGCGCTGCAAACCGTGGGCAACAACATCGCGAATGCGAACACGCCGGGCTATTCGCGCCAAAGTGTCGAGCTCGCCACCGCAAGCGGCCAGTTCACGAGCCAGGGGTTCTTCGGCAGGGGGGTCGACGTGACGACGGTCTCGCGCGCCCACAGCGAGATCTTGAGCCGCGAGGTGAATGTCGCCACTGCATTCGCCGCAGCGGACCAGGTGCGCGCCTCCCAGTTGCAACGCCTGGAGGGCCTGTTCGGCACAGGCGAGGCGGGCCTGGGCTTCGCCGCGTCCCAGTTCTTCAACGCCTTTGTCGATGTGGCGAACAATCCGCAAGACAGTTCGGCGCGCCAGGTCGTGCTCTCGAACGCCGACATGCTGGCGCAACGTTTCAGCGCCGCGGGCGACAAGATTTCGGAGCTGCAAAGCGGTGTCGTGCAGGACCTGGGCGTGGCGCTGGCGCAGCTCAACACGCTGGCCAGGGGCGTTGCCGATCTGAACCGCAGAGTCGGCGACGCGCTGGGCCAAGGGCAGCCGCCGAACGACTTGCTCGACCAGCGCGACGAGATGATTCGCAAGATCAGCGAAATCGTGCCGGTGACGACGATCGGCGCGAGTGATGGCTCGCTCAGCGTCTTCATTGGCGGCGGACAGCGCCTCGTGCTCGGCAGCGGAGCGTCGAGCATGAGCCTGATCAGCGACAAGTTCGATCCCACGCGCGTCGGCGTCGCCCTGGCCGAGGCCGGCAAGACGATCCCGTTGACGACCAACCTGCTGGCCAGCGGCAAGATCGGCGGCCTGCTTCGCTTTCAGAACAGCGACCTTGTCGATGCGCGCAACCTTCTCGGACAGATGGCGCAGGCGATCACCGGCGCCGTAAACGAGCAGCAGGCGCTCGGGCTTGGCCTGGGCCAGCCACCCGCCGGCGGCGCGCCGGTCTTCAGTACCGGTGGCTTGCGAGTTGCGCCCAGCACCGGCAACGCAAAGGCAGGCGGCGTCGATGTTGCGTCTTTTCTCGATGTGAACGGCGTGCGCGTGCCGAGCGTCAGCATCGCGATCGTCGATGCCACGCGGCTTCAGGCAAGCGACTATGAATTGCTCGCCGACCCGGGTGGTTCGGGCGGCTACCAACTCACGCGACTGCGCGACGGTCTGGTGCAAACGATCGCCAGCGGCGACGTGGTCGATGGTTTTCGCATCGACATCGCCGCGCCGCTGCCGGCGGCGGGTGACAGGTTCCTGTTGCAGCCGGTGGGCCAGGCGGCGCGCGACATGCAGCTTGTGCTGCGCGACCCGCGGGGCATCGCCGCGGCGTCGCCGGTGACGGCGACGCTGGGCAGCACCAACACGGGCACGGCAAGTGTGGCGTCGCTGCGCGCGGTCGATCCGAGCCTGGACCCGAACCTCACGGCGACCCTCACCTTCACTTCGGCCAGCGGCAACTACAACTGGGAATTGCGCGATCCGGGCAATGCGGTCGTGAGCAGCGGTTCGGCGACCTGGCAGGCCGGCGCGCCGATTTTGCTGAACGGCTGGGAGCTGCAGCTCGCCGGCGCTGCCGCCAATGGCGACCGAGTCACGGTGCAAAAGACGCTGTACCCGGCGGCCAACAACGGCAATGCGCGCGCCCTGGCCGATCTGCGCAGCGCCGCCTTGGTGGGCACGCAGGGCACGGCCGGCGCTGGATTGGAAGCCGGCGCGACGATCACCGACGCCTACGCGAACGCAATGTCCGAGATCGCGGTGCGCGTGCAGGGCGCGCGCACGAGTGCGCAGATCTCGGCCGGTGCCAGCGCCGCGGCAAAGGCCGCCAACGACGATGTGGCTGGCGTCAACCTCGACGAAGAAGCGGCGCGTTTGATCCAGTACCAGCAGAGTTATCAAGCCGCGGCCAAGTTGCTGCAAGTGGCGCAGACCGTGTTCGACGCGCTGTTGGCCACGGGCAGGGTGTGAACCTCGGAGACCCACCCATGACGACGCGCATCTCGACGGCACACCTGTACGACGCTTCAATCGACGCGCTGATGAACCGGCAGCGTGAGCTGAGCGAAGCGCAGCGCCAAGCGACGACCGGCAAGCGCGTGAACCGGGCGAGCGACGACCCGGCGGCGGCGGCGCGCGCCGAACGCGCACTGGCACACGAACTGCATATCGATGCGAACCTGCGCGCGGTGCAGGCGAGCCGCTCCAATGTGGAGTTGATGGAGGCCACACTGGGCAGTGCGACGGAGCTTCTGCAACAGGCGCGCGAGGCGATCCTGGCGGCGGGCAGCGCTCATTACTCCGATTCGGACCGGGCGCATCTCGGCGAGTCGCTGCTGGCGATTCGGGCGCAGCTGCTGGCGCTGGCAAATAGCGCCGACGGCGCTGGCCGAGCGCTCTTCGGTGGCCAAGGCGCAAGCCAGCTGCCGTTCGTCGACGCGCCGGGCGGAGTGCAGTTTCGCGGTGTCGCCGGCGAACTCGCCGCGGGTGGCGAGCCCGGCCTGCTGCTCAGCATGGACGGGCAAAACATCTGGCTCTCGGCGCCCACCGGCAACGGCGTGTTCGAAACGCGTGCCGCCACAAGCACCGGCGGGGCCTGGATCGACGGCGGAGCCGTCACCGACCCGACGCGCCTGACCGGCTCGAGCTACAGCGTGCAATTCACGGTGAACGCCGGCGTGACCACGTATTCGGTGCTGAGTGACGGCGCTGCAACTGCGCTGAGCAACGTCGCGTACAGCTCCGGCACGCCGATCGAGATTGACGGCATCGCCCTGCGCGTGCTCGGCAGCCCGGCCGATGGCGATGCATTCGAAGCGGTTCCGTCGACACCGAGTTCGAGCGCGTTTGACGTGCTCGACCGCGCCGCCTCCGCCTTGCGCACACCGCTGCGCAGCCCGGCGCAGATCGCGCAAGCGCGGTCGTACGACCTGCGCGACCTCGATTCAGTGCTCGGCCACGTGTCGGCGGCACGCGGCCAGGCCGGGCTGGCGCTGAACCGCATGGACGGCAGCGACGCGCGCCTGGGCGACGCGAAACTGCAGGCACAAAGCGAACGCTCGGACGCCGAAGACGCGGACATGGTCCAGGCCATTTCAGCCTTGCAGGCGCGCCAAGTCGGTTACGACGCGGCGCTCAAGACCTATTCGTCCGTGCAGCGCCTTTCGCTGTTTCAGTACATCAATCCGTGAGCGTCGAGGTGCAGCGTGACTGAACAATCCATCCTGGGCCGCGTCGCGCTGGGCTATTCGCCCATCGTCGACATGAAACGCAACATCCACGCCACGCGGCTGGGCGTGTTTCCCGTGAACGCCGAGGCCAAGCTCGAGGTGGCAGGCCTGCTCAAAGCGATCGGCGAAGTCTGGCCGGCGGATGGGCCGCAGGTCTTTCTGAACCTCGCCAGCGAGGCGCTCCTGGCCGATCTGCTGGTTGCCAAGCCGGCGAAAAACCTGCTCATCGAGGTCCCGGCCTTCATGGCTGGCGAACCGGCGATGGCCGCGGCCATGCGCGCGGCGCATGAGAACGGCAACGCCCTGCTGCTCAAAGGCAGGCCGTTGCAGCCGTTGCCGCGCGAGGTCTTGCCGTACTTCAAACATGTGATCGTCGACTTGAGCGACGAGCGCCGCATCGACTCCGCCGTGCCTTTGGGCGTGACGCGAACGATCACGGTCGTGCAATCCGGCGTGAACAACGTCGCCGACATGGAGAAGAGTTTTGCGCGCGGCTCGGTGGCGGTGCTCGGCTGGCCGATCGACGACGCGGTGACGCAGGCAGCGGGAAAGGGCATCGGCAAGGTACCCAGCAACGTGCAACTCATCGCGCAACTGATGCGCCAGGTCGACGCCGAAGACTCCACGGAGAATCTGGAGGCGACGCTGAAACGCGACCCAGCCCTGGCATTCCAGCTGCTGCGCCTGATCAACTCGCCGGCGCTGGGATTGAAAGTCGAGGTCAACTCGCTCCGTCATGCGGTCATGCTGCTCGGCCACAAGCGTCTGAAACGCTGGCTCGCGCTGCTGCTGCCCACCGCCACGAGAGAGCCGAACCTGAGGCCCATCCTGTTCGCCTCGGTGCGCCGCGGCTTCTTGATGGAGGAGTTGGGGCGCGCCGGCGGCGACCTCGAAATGCGCAGCGAAATGTTCATCTGCGGCGTGTTCTCGCTGCTCGATCGGCTGTTCCAGCGGCCGATCGCCGACCTGCTGGCGAGCATTCAGGTGCCGGAACGCGTGCAGCAGGCGTTGGTCGATGGCGGTGGTCCCTTCGCCCCCTACATGGAGCTGGTGAACGCGCTCGAATCCGGTTCGCCGTTCGACCTGCGCGCGGCGTCGGACTCGCTGATGATGGGCCTGGCCGAAGTGAACCGGGCGTTGCTGACGGCGCTGACTGCCGCCGCGCAATTGGACTGAAACCGGTGCGCCTCAACGCTCATGTTCAGTCCAGCGTTGCCGAAACAGCAGGCATGCCATGCGGACTGTGAATTTTGCATCGCGAGCGAGATGTCCGGCGCTTCGTGATGGGCTTGGCGATGAACCGTGCGCAGGCGCTCGAACAGGTGCGCCGGCATCGTCTCGATGCGCTGTTGGTGCATTGCCAGACACGCACAAGCCAGGGCGCGCAGGCCGCATCGAAGCAGCGCATGCCCGGTTCGAGCAAACCCTTCGTCGGCAACAGCGCGTGCTGACGCGCAGGCGACAAATGTCGCTGCAAGCGCAGTGATGCCGAGTTCCGCCGCAGTTGCCAAGCAAGTCCTGGTCGTCGACGACGACGCCACCACGCGATTCCTGTTGCGCGCTGCGCTGCGTCAGGCCGGATTCGGGGTCACTCTGGCGGTTGACGGTGAAGATGCATTGCGCCAGTTCAGCGCCCAGTCGCGGGACTTGGTGATGCTCGATGTCGAGATGCCCGGCTTGAGTGGAAACGAAGTCTGCGCGCGCATGCGCGCATTGACCGGCGAGCTGCTGCCGATCGTCATGGTGACCGGTTCGGACGACGTGGCGTCGATCGAAAAGGCCTACGATTCGGGCGCCACCGACTTCATCGCCAAACCCATCAACCCGGCGCTCGTCGGGCACCGCGTGAAGTACTTGCTGCGCAGCGCGCAGGCCCGGCTGGACTTGCGTGCTGCCGACGCCAGCAATGCGGCGATCCTGCGCGCGCTGCCCGACCCGTTGTTCGAAGTCGACATTGACGGCAGGATCCTCAATTTCCACGCCCCGCGTCCGCGCGGCCGCTGCGCCCGGGCGCCGCTGGACTACCGTGGCAAGACGGTCGCCGAGGTGCTGGCGCCGAGCGCGGCGCAGGTGTGCATGCAGGCGTTGCGGGAAGCGCTGGCAAGCGGCCACTCGAGTGGCGCTGAAGTCGAACTAAAGTTGCCAAGGGGCACCCAATGGTTCGAACTCTCGGTCTCACGCAAGGACGTTGATGCGCAGCAGAAGCCACTTTTCATCGTGTTGTCGCGAAACATCACGCGGCGCCGGCTGGTCGAGCAGCAGGTTCTGCGCCTTGCCCATTTCGACAGCCTGACCGGATTGCCGAACCGGCCGGCTTTCCTGGAACGGGTGAACCGGGAAATCGCGCGCGCCCGCCACAAGGGAAGCAAGTTGGGCGTGTTGTTCATGGACCTGGACGGCTTCAAACAAGTCAACGACAGCATGGGGCACGCCGCAGGCGACGAGGTCTTGCAGGCCGTGGCGGACCGGCTGCGCGATTTGGTTCGGCCCTCCGACCTGGTGTCGCGCTTTGCCCAGACGCCCAGCGACATGGAACTCGCGCGCCTGGGGGGCGACGAGTTCACCGCGCTGCTGCTGGACCTTTCAGAACCCGCAGATGCCCTCGTCGTCGCGCAACGGATTCGTGATGCCTTGGCTCGGCCGTTGGCGCTGCAGGGTCAGCCTCTGACCGTTGGTGTCAGCATCGGCATCTCGATATTTCCGAACGACGGCGCCGACGCCGCCGCTTTGCTCGATCGCGCGGACACCGCGATGTACCGTGCCAAGGCAGCAGGCAAGGGTGTTTGCGAACTCTACCGCCGGGCTGAGGCGGAAACGGTCGAATTGTTGGCATCACCGGCCAGGTCTGACCGCAATCGCTGAGCCTTCGCGGCGTCAAGTCTGCGCGCCCGGCGCCGATGTTGTGGCATGGCATTCTTCCTTCTCTGGATGGGGCCCGCCAAATGTTGCTGAGACCCTTGCTCTCCAAACTGTTCTTTTGGTCCGGTGCGGTCTCGGCGTTGGCGTCGTTGTGGCTGCCCGACCCGCTGGCGTCGCGCCTGGCGACGCTGGCGCTGGGCGCCGCTGCCTGTTCGCTGCTGGTGTGGCGCGGCTGGAAACCTGCCTCTCACGCGCTGAGCGCGCCGCCGCCTGCGGCGCTGGACGATGGCAGCATGCTCGATGCCATGGCGCAGATCGAGCGTTGTTGCGCGAACGCGAGCGACCTCATCGACGCGCTGCGCGGGGTCGGGCAAATCATCACCTACGAACTCGGCGCCCGCAACGTGCTCGTGGCCCTGGTCAAGCCGGCGTCGTTCGGCCCGGGGCAGGCCCTTCTCAGGCCGCTGCTGGACCCGACACCGCCACGCCGGCAACATGCCGGCAAGCCGCTCAGTGTCGCGGCCGACGCGGCGCTGCGAGAACGCGGCATCGTCAGCGACGCCATCTCGGGCCATGCACTGGCCGTGCTCGATTCGGGCCAGCCGGTGGCGCTGGTTGGATTCGAAGCCCTTGAACTCAGCGTTGCGCCGGCGGCATTGACCCGGCTTCTGGAACTGATGCGCAGCGAACTCGACGCCGTGGCGCGACGCGATCGTGGTGACGCGGGTGTGTTCTCACCGGCGCGCTTGCGCAACCTGCGCGCCCAAGCCGGTGCGCCGCGCCTGCTGGTCGTGACGGCGCAGCCCCTGGCGAGAGAGCCCGAGTGCGACGCTGATGGCCGCCTCATGCCGCGCCATGGGTTGCTTGCCGACGACGCGCCAAGCGCTGCGGCCCGAACCTTGCCACGCCCCGCGTCTGGCGCTGCGCAGCGCGCCGACTTCAACTGAGATCCCATGATTCCGCTGCCGAGCAGCGTCGACAGCCTGCCGGCGGCAACGCCGCAGGTGCTGTGCGTCGACGACGACGAAGTCATGCTGCTGCTGTGCACGACGGCGTTGGAAGCGCGTGGATTCGAGATCACCCAGGCCACGCGCGGCGAGCAGGCCCTGGAGTTGTTGCACGACCTGCGGCCCGATGTGGTTGTGCTCGACGCCATGATGCCGGGGCTGGACGGCTTCGAGACCTGCCGGCGCTTGCGCGCGCTGCCAGGCTTGGAGGCGGTGCCGGTGCTGGTGATGACGGGCCTGGACGACGATGCGTCGATTCAGCGCGCCTTCGACGCCGGCGCCAGCGACTTCTTCGTCAAGTCATCGCTGTGGACGCTGCTCGCGCAGCGCCTGCGCTACCTGCTGCGCGCCTCGCGCAATCGGATCGATCTCGAGCAAAGCCAGGCACGCCTGGCTCGGGCACAGGAGCTGGCGCGAATCGGTAGCGTCGAATGGCGGCTCGGCCAGGCCGCACCCGTGATTTCGCCGGAGGCGCAAGGCGTTCTCGGCCTCGATGCCGGCAGCACCGCGTCGTGGCGCGAACTGCTGCGACAGGTGGCGCCGGCACACCGTCCCCGACTCGCCTTGGCGCGGCGCAACGCGGCGCGGCGCGGCACGGCCCTGGCCTGTGACGTGCAGGTGCTGACGAAGACTGCGGGCGCACCGCGCGTCATCCACATCGAAGCCGACCGAGCGCTCGACGTGGTGGGCAAGGCCGGCGGCTACAGTGGCATCGTGCAGGACGTGACGGAACGCCTGATGGCACACCAGAAGATCTCGCAACTGGCGAACTTCGACGCCCTCACCGACCTGCCGAACCGGGCCCAGATCGTGCAGCGCACCGAGCACGCGATCGAACATGCGCGGCACGCGCAGCATGGCGTGGCGCTGTTGCAGATCAACCTGGACCGCTTCCGCGGCGTCAACGACACGCTCGGCCACGCCGCCGGCGACGAATTGCTGCGCGAAGTGGCGCGACGCCTTCGAACCTGCGTTCGCCACTACGACGCGCCGCCCACGGGCGAAGGCACGCCAACCACGACGCAGGCGGCGCACCGGCTCGAATGCGTGGGGCGTTTGGGCGGGGATGAGTTCGCGGCACTGTTGCCCGAGGCCGTGGATCCGCAACAAGCACAAGGCATTGCGCAGCGTATCGTCGAAACCCTGCGCGCGCCGATGGTCGTCGGCGGGCAGGAGTGTTTCATCACCGCCAGCGTCGGCCTTGCGCTGTTCCCGCGCGACGCGCTGAACGCCGCTGACCTGCTGCGCAATGCCGCCGTGGCGGTGTCGGCGGTGAAGGCGCAAGGCAGCAACGCGATGCTCCATTTCAACCCGAAACTCGCCGGCAAGGGGCGTGAACGCCTGGAGCTGGAAAGTGCGTTGCACAAGGCGATCGAGCGCAACGAGCTGGTGCTGCATTACCAGCCCAAGCTCGATATCGGCAGCGCAAACATGGTGGGCGTCGAAGCGCTGATGCGCTGGCAACGCGGCAAAGTGCTGGTGCCCCCTGGGGATTTCATTCCGGTGGCCGAAGAATCGGGTCTGATCGTCGAGATGAGCGAGTGGGCGCTGGGCGAGGCGGCGCGCCAGGCGCGCGTCTGGAAGGATCGTTTCGATTTCAGCGACGCCATCGCCGTGAACCTGCCGAACCGGATGTTCGAGCGCGCCGACCTGGTCGACATGATCCACGACGCCGTCACGCGCGCCGGTGCGGCGCACAGTGCGCTCAGCATCGAGATCACCGAAACCGGACTCATGAAAGACCTGCACGGCGTGATCCCGACGCTGCACCGCCTCGAGGCGATCGGCGTCGGAATTTCGATCGACGACTTCGGCACCGGCTATTCGTCGCTGGCCTATCTCACGACGTTGCCGATCAGCGAGCTCAAGATCGACCGTTCGTTCGTCAGGGACCTGGGCCGGCAACGCGAAAGCACGGCGGTCGTGACGGCCATCATGGCGCTGGCGCAGTCACTGCGCCTGCGCGTCGTGGCCGAAGGGGTGGAGACGCACGAGCAGATGCAGATCCTGGCGCGCATGGGTTGCGGGATCATGCAGGGCTTGCTGTTCAGCCGCGCCCTGCCGCCGGATGCGCTGGAGGCCTGGATCGAACGGGTGATGCTGCCGAAGAACGCGCCCTGGATTGCCGCCGCAGCGCTTGCATGACAGCCTGCACCGCCCGAATGCAGCGGGAGTGACTCTGCCGCTGCGCTGATCACCCGCCGGGTGCGGCAGATTCGGCATGCGCATCGCGCCGTGCCACGCCGGATTGGCATTTGCAATCGTGACAACCCTCTGCTGGCGCTGCCGATGCTGCTGAAGAGCGGTGAAGGCGCGATCGTCAACATGGCGTCGATCTCGGGCTTGTGCGTGAGCACTTTGCGCGTTGCCTGCGGCACGAGCAAGGCAGCGCTGATGCACCTGACGCGCCGGCAGGCGGCCGAACTCGGCCCGCTGGGGATTCGAGTCAATGCGGTCGCGCCGGGGCGTCGTCACTTTCCAGCCCGTCGTCGTCAAACACGGCGCAGCTGTCAACCCGTTTCCGACCCGGGGCCGCGATCCGGCGCGACCAGTACAAGGTCGATCCCGGCGTGCGCCGGGATCGCGCAACGCGCGACGGCCGTGCTCAACGCAGGCTGTCGTAGACCGCGGTCTCGAACGCGTAGTACAGCGGCAGCGACTTCTTGTCGGCGAACGGCAGGATCTGCGTGAGGTAGGCCCCGCCCACGCCGCTGGCAGGGTCGATCCAGTAGTAGGAGTTGGCCAGGCCCGCCCACATCAGGCCGCCCGCCGGCCTGCCGGTGGGTGCGGCTTGCTCGTTGATCTGGAAGCTCAGGCCCCAGGATTTGGTGACGCCAGGGAAGAATTCGGCGTCATGCGACAGCGACGGAATCGCGGTCTTCAACAGGCCGACGCGGACATCACCCATGTTGTTGCGCGACATCAGGCTCACCGTTTCCGGGCGCAGCACGCGATTGCCGTTGCCGGCCCCGCCGTTCAGGACCATGCGCACGAACTTCAGGTAGTCGCCCACCGTGCCGTACAGGCCACCGCCGCCCATTTCGAATTCCGGGTCTTGGGGAATCTCCAGGTCGATCGGCGTCAGCGTGCCGTCATCGCCGCGCTGGTGCAGCTTGGCCAGGCGTTCGCGCATCGATGGCGTGATGCGAAACGCCGTGCTGTCCATTCCCAGCGGGCCCAGCAGGTTTTCTTGCAGGTAGGCGCCGAGTTTGCGCCCACTCACGGCTTCAACCATCTTGCCTGCCCAGTCGATGTTGATGCCGTAATCCCAGCGCTCGCCCGGGTCGAACAGCAGCGGCGTGTGCAGGCTCGCGTTCTTGCATTCCGTGATTCCGGGCAGCGACCAGGCGGCCTGGCACTTCTGGATGTCGCCATTCCAGATCTCGTAAGCGAAGCCGGCACTGTGCGTCAGCAGGTGGCGCAGCGTGATGGCGCGTTTCGGTGCGCGCGTCTGCGGGCGGCCATTCGCATCGAAACCGGTCAGCACCTGGGCTTCGGCGATCTGGGGAACGGTTTTGCTCGCCGGCGCGTCGAGGTCGAGCTTGCCCTGTTCAACCAGTTGCATCGCGCCGGCCGAGGTCAAGGCCTTCGTCATCGAGGCGATCCAGCCCACCGTGTCCAAGGTCATCGCCGGGCCCTGGCCGAGCACGCGCTGGCCGAAGGCGCCTTCGTAGATCGTGCCTTCGCGGTTCGTCGCCATTGCCACCACGCCGGGAACGTCGCCCTCCTGCGTGGCACGGCTCAAGAGTGCGTCGGCTTTTTGCTGCAACGTCATCTTCGTCTCCATCAAAGTTGAGGAGGTGTCAATGTATGCCCGAACCCGCGGCGAGGCAATCCAGTGTTGGCGCACTGCGCAATTTCGCGAGGTTGGCGCCGCGGTGGAACATGCCGCCATGATGCGCACCTTGCAGGAGACATGCAATGACTCAGAGCGTTTGTTTCCGGCACCCACGCAGGCCGCAGCAATGGCGTCACGAGCCGCTGCGCAATTGCGGGCAACGGCCCGCCCTTGCTGATGCTGCACGGCTATCCCCAAACCGACTCGATGTGGCACCGCGCCGCACCCGATCGCCTGGCGCGGGACCATGGCGAACGCGCGCTTTGAGAGTGACGACGCATGCCGACCTGAAAGCCAGGATCGTCCTGATCACCGGCTTCGGACGCGGCGAGCAGCTACATCACCGGGCAAATCATCGAGGTCAACGGCGGGCAGCCGGTGCCGTAGAGGGCATGCCGGTCAACCCAGCAAGGCGATCAACAACTTCAAAGCCTGCTGGTAGACCTCAGGCGCGTCTGCGTGCAACCGACTATGGGATCCGCCCGAAATTTCCACCCAGCGAGTGTCCTTGCGCGCCGCGTCGCGCAACTGGCGCCCCAGAACCACCGGCACAGTCTGGTCGGCGTCGCCATGCAACATCAGGACAGGTGCGTCGACTTTCGCGATCTTGTCGATCGAATCGAATTTCTGCGAGGCAAACGGGGCCGCCAGTGTTCCCAGCCAGCCGGAGGCTGAGGCCACGTCAGGAAGCCTCGTGAAGGTGGACTCCAAAATGAGCGCGGCGTAGTCCGACCCATGGCGTTTGCGGCTGGCCAGCTCAACCGCCACGGCGCCGCCCAGAGAGTGGCCGAAGACCACGCGCAGCCGCGGGTCGGCCTGGCGCCGCGCCAACTCCGCCCAGGCGACGTCGGCGTCGGCATAGATCGTTTCCTCGCTCGGAATGATGGGGCTGCTTTCGCCCCAGCCGCGGTAGTCGACCGCGAGCACCGAAAATCCGGCCTCGCGAAGCGCGTCGATCTTCGGCAGGTTGCGATAGAGATTGCGAAACGTGCCATGCAGGTACAGCAGCGTGGGCGCCCGGGCGTTGGCATGCGGCAGCCACCACATCTGCAGGCTGTCCCGCGTGCCCGGCTCGACGCCAGGCACGGCGGTCGCAAATGAAAGGTCACCCGTGCGCAGGCCTGCGAAGCCGGCCGGGACGCCGGGCGTCGGCCGATACACAAGTTCGCGCTGCTTGGTGTCCATCCAGGCGCACGCGCTCAATGCGGCCACGGCGGCCATAATCAGGCCCAATTTGAAAGTTCTGCTCAAACCGTTTGCCCGACCAGCGGCGATGCGCCGAACACGTTGAAGACAGCTCGCGCCATGAATACTCGTCGGTTCGCCATTTCATGCATGGTCATGTGCATTGCCCAACTGGCCCAAGCCCAGAGCGAGCCGGTGCGCAAGACTTTGAACCTGGACAACCTGAACAACTCCAGTGGGCTCACCCGGTTCTACATGTCGCCCGCTACGATGCACTACTCCTCAAGCCCCGAGCACAAGCCCGTGCGGATGTTCGGCGGCGAAAAGCAGTATGCCAGCGGTGAATTGCTGGGCGGCGCCGTCTTCTCGAACTCATTCGGCCAGGAAAGCGCCACGCTGTACCGTGGTGCAAGGCTGAACAACTGGAGCTCGTCCGAAAAAGTCTATGCTCAATTGGTGGCCGGTCTGATGTACGGCTACAAGCCGCCATACGACCGCGAGGTGCCGCTCAACTACAAAGGCTTTTCGCCGATGGCTGTGGTGGCGGTGGGCTGGCAATTGACGCCGTACTACGCAGTGCAACTCAATGCGCTTGGCACCGCGGCGTTGATGCTCCAGTTGTCGATGGCGACTCCTTAGCGAAACAGTTGGGGCATGGTGCGTCTCATTTGACGAGTCCGGGCGACGCCCTGGAAGTCAATTGGTCAGCAACCACTTGCCGCCATCCTGTTTGCAAAAATCGTACTTTCCCGTTGCAGTGCGTCCCTTGGCCTTGTTCGTGATGGACAGTGTGCGGCAGGAGAGCCCCTTGCGTTCGAATGATTTGAGCGGTTTCATCTCGCCGCCTGCCTGGGTCTTTGGATTCGACCACGACCGGGGTTCACCTTCGGCGCCATGGCTCAGCACGTCGTTCAGGGTTTCATTGAAGACCACCAGATCCTGTTCCGTGAACTGACCATACGGCGAGTCCTTCATGAAGCCGAGATTCCCCGCGAGTGCCGGCACGGCCGATACAAGAACTGAAAACAGCAATGCGCGGCACCAGTGCAAGTTCAGTATCACGGCAGGCCTCCTCATCAACGGGTGCAGACTCTGCAGCGCGGTGGAATCGCCGGAATTGCGAGTGCCAGACGCGACGCATCAAAAAACATGCTATCAGTTGCCACGAGAATTCTCGCTGACGAGGCCGCAGCCGGCACGCCGAAGTGCGTGAACAGCTTCTTCCATGACGACCTTGGCGCCACTGAAGTGGAGTTCATCCCCATCATCGACCGAGCGCTGATTCAAAGGGACTTACCAATGTGCAGAGTCCTTGGCCCGCGGTGGCCGCTGCTCTCCATCGCTGCGCTCCTCGCACTCGCGATGCCAGCTTTGGCACAGGACACCCGGCGCGAGTTCGCGCCCGAGGGCAATGCCTACTTCAAGGTTTCGGACCAGGCACGGGTATACCTGCAGGCCAGCGTCGTCGGGCGGCTGACGCAGAACATCACCGATGGCGAACTCGGTGCCAACTTCGACTACACGTTCAAGCCCATCTTCCGCCCCGAACTGCTGGCCGCGCAATGGGAGCGCAACCGCTACCTGTGGGCGCGGGTCGGCTACTTGCTGGGCGGGGGCCAGGAAGGCTTGAAAGACTTCAGCGAGCGCCGGATCATCGTCCAGGCCACGGGCCGAGGGCTGCTGGCCGACGAGTTCTGGTTGATGCATCGCGGCGAGGTGGACTTTCGCGACATCGACGGCGAGGCATCGCGGCGCTATCGCTACCGCGCCGCCATCGAGCGCGAGTTCACCGTGCAGGGCGCGGCGGTCGTGCCCTATGCCCAGGCTGAGATCTTCTACGACACCCGCTACAGCGCGGTCAGCCGGCAGCTCTACCAGTTGGGCGCCGAGGTCGAACTGACCCGGCAGTGGCGCATCGAGCCCTACTATGCGCGGCAGGCAGACAAGCTGCCCACGCCCGGCGCGGTGGACCGGCTGGGCCTGGTCCTCAAGTACTACCACTGATCCGATTTCGCCGACGTGATTTCACGCACTGCCCTGGCCCATCGACGGGTGGCGCAGTGGACTCCTGTGACGAGAGTGAGCGCCACGCTGTTGGCGATCGGGGAGTTCAGCGCTGGGCAACCCACATTCGCGCTGGCCGAAGGCACAGCGCCCGGCGCCGGCCTGCAGGCGCTGCGAGGCCGAACCGCCCGCGGCGCCGGGAAAGCCCTGATTTGCCCATGAGCGAAATGCAGGTGGGCGCAAGTCGGACCCTTCGCGCGACCCACGAGTGGCGACCGAAGGGATCACCGAACCACAAAGAAAAGGCCGCCCGAAGGCGGCCTCTGATCGAGCGGCAAAGCTCGAACTACGCAAGCGTTCGTTCAGAACGAGTGACGCACGCCGAATTCCATGCCAGTGGAACTCCCGCCGGGCGTCGGAAACCCGTTCTGGTTGCTGCCACCTGCAACCGAGAAAGTCGAGGCGCCGTCGTTGCTGATCTTCGAGTACTGGGCATACAGCGCCGTGCGCGGAGACAGGTTGTAAACGTACCCGATGGCAAACATGGAGGCGTCGTCGGCACTCTGGTCACCCGCGGCCGCCGGATTGTCGTTCTTCCAATCGCTCATGACGTAGGAGGCACGGAACTCGCCCTGGCCCACAACAACGGAGGCGCCGAACAGCCAACGCACCTCATGCAGTTCCTGCGGCGCCGCAGTACGTGCTGCGTCTGCGCCGAGCTTCTCGTCGTTGTACTGCGCCATGAGCGTCGTCGCGCCAAACTTGTACGAGCCAGCAAGGTTCCAGGTCTTGTACTTGATGTTGGGAGTGATCGAGTATCCCTGCTGCGAGATGGCCAGCGCGACGTTGAAGGGGCCCGCGGCATAACCGAGCCGGCCACCCTCGTACTGGCCACCAGCCGCACCAGTCGCGCCTTCACTCGGCGCAATCGAGATCTGACCATAGAGGCCGCCCATCGCGGGCAGCAAATACTGCAGCAGATTGTTTGAGCGAACGTACGTCGCTTGCGCTGCGCCGTTCGATCCGCCGGTGCCGGTGGCCGCGCGAGAAACCTGGAGCGACGAGCCGACGCCGTTGGTGCCGAACGGATCGAAGATGGTCGTGTTCCAGAACGAGGGCGTGTAGTCGCGGCCAAGGCGCACCTCACCGAAGTTGCCCATCAAGCTGACCGTTGAGCGACGACGCCACTGTTGGCCACCGGCGGTACCGTCATCGGGTGACATCGAGCCTTCAAGCCAGAATCCAGCCTTCATGCCGCCGCCCAGATCCTCAATGCCGCGAAAGCCCAGCCGGTTGCTGTTGATGCCGTCGGTGCCCATCGACTTGCGGTCGCCGGTACCAGTGTTGTCAACATACTTCAAGTTGAGGTCGACGACACCGAATATCGTGACCGACGATTGGGCCGAGGCGGCGCCAGCGAATGCCCCCAGCACGGCCAGAGCGAGTAGTGATTTTTTCATTGCAACTATCTCCTAGGTTGAATTAGAGGTCCTGATCGCGAAAGACTTGCCCGCCAGGGCTGATCAGGCCAAACCCCCTCAGCGGAAGTTGTGCGTATTGCACCAGAGCCCCAGACAGGCTGCCAAGGATTGCCGGATAAAAGAGGTGTTTATGTTGCCTGGGCACAACGGCTGGTTAGGTTCATCGCGAAGTTGAGCAGGGCGCCACGCCTGACCAGACATTGGAAAAGTGGCGCTCGCCCAAGCACAGCGAAGTGCCCGTAAGGGTTTGACCTCACGTCGTAACGCACCGGCGGCGGTGGCCGGGGTGGCAATGAGTCCACACGTAGAGCTCGAGTTGCCCCGCATGGTGCTGGCGCTGAACTGCGCCCATGCGGTCAACGCTGCGCAGACCACCACGCAAGGACTGCGGTTACGGCAACGAAGACATCATCGAAGTGTGCGAACCGCGCGCCTGCCTGCTGCGTCTGCGCAGAGCAGCCAAAGCCAAGCGTCTGATCGAGCAGTTGTTTGCGCGCGAGGACGGGGCGCGTGCGACTGACGCCAGCCAGGGCTCGCAGGCCATCGACGGCAGCCTCAAGCTCATCGGCTGGAGCCTTGCGCGGCGCGTGGTGGAGGTGCGTCGGCACATCAAGAATGACCTCGCGCTGACGTTCAAGCAGAAGAGCCAAGAGGGCAAGAGCGAGCCCGGGTTATCGGTGCTCGCGCCGTCGGCTGTTGAGCTGCAAGACAACGCGCAGATGCGGGAGTGGACTGTGCTGGTGACCGACATCCGGTACGAGCTCGCCGCCATCGGTCGGCTCTACCGTGACCGCTGCGATTGCCGGGCTTGCCCAGTCAGCGGCTTTGACGAACTGAAGAAGCAGTGGGGGTGGGGCGGCTGCGTCACGCAGGACATGCGCCGCAGCCGGCTCACCGTGCGCGCCGTAGCGCTGATCTACAGCTGGTGGAGCTGGTGGGTACGCGTGGCCAATCCGCAGGCCAGGCGCGAGGCGCTGACCAGTCGGCTCCTGCTGCTGGCGGCCTTCGGCCGCACGCTCAGCCCGAACCGGAGATCGAGGTCGATCAGCGTAGCGCCTGATAGGCGAAGACAAGACGCGCCGCTGCGCCTCATGGGGTGTCTGGCCTTCCTATCCTTCGCCCATAGAATGCGCGGCTTCGCTGCATGGTGCGCCCGATAGAACCCTGGAGAACCCCACCCGTGTCCCACCTCAATACCCTGTTCGCCGCGCTGTGTCTGGCACCGACGTTGGCCCTCGCCCAAATGGCCTCAACGCCCCTCGAAGGGCGGCTGAAGAAGATCCACGAGACGAAGACGATCTCGGTGGCCTACCGCACCGACGCGCTCCCGTTCTCCTTCGAGGACAACGAAAAGAAGCCCAGCGGCTACAGCGTGGACCTGTGCCGCAGCGTCATCGGCGTGATCGAGCGCCAGATCGGCGTGACGCCGCTGCAGATCCAGTGGGTTCCCGTCACAGTGCAGAACCGCTTCACGGCCATCAGCAGCGGCCAGGCCGACATGGAGTGCGGCGCCACCACGGTGACGCTCGGGCGCATGAAACTGGTGGACTTCTCTTCGCTGATCTTCGTCGACGGCACGGGTCTGTTGATCCGCACTTCCACCGCGGGCAGTTCGCTGATGGACCTGGCCAACAAGAAGATCGGCGTGATCGCCGGCACGAGCAACGAGCGTGCGCTGGCCGAGGCCCTGAAGGCCAAGGTCGTGACTGCCGTCATCGTTGCGGTGAAGACGCGCGAGGAAGGCCTGGCGCAGCTGGAAGCCGGCACCATCGACGCATTCGCCAGCGACCGCGTGTTGCTCGTCGGGCTGGCCGGCAAGGCGAAGGACCCGAAGTCGCTGACGCTGCTCGATAAGCCGCTGTCCTACGAGCCTTATGCCATCGTGCTTCCGCGCGGCGACTGGGCCATGCGCCAGGCGGTGGACTCGGCGCTGTCGCAGATCTACAAGAGCAGCGCGCTGCCCGAGATCTACTCACGCTGGTTCGGCGCCATGGGTCGCCCCGGCCCGGTGCTGGAAGTCATGTACGCGCTGGGCCAACTGCCCGAATGAGGCAAGGTGGGCGCGGCAGTTGATCGACAGCACTCGCGTTTTGCGGGCCCGCGGCGAAGCAATCCAGTGCTGGCGCACTAGGGGATTTCGCGAGGTTGGCGCCGCGGTGGAACATGGCGGCATGATGCGCACGTTGCAGGAGACATTCGATGACTCAGAGCGTTTGTTTCCGGCGCCAACGCATCCGCAGCAATGGCGTCACGATCCACTGCGCAATTGCGGGCAACGGCGCGCCTTTGCTGTTGCTGCACGGCTACCCGCAAACCCATTCGATGTGGCACCGCGTCGCGCCCGATCTTGCGCGCGACCACAGCGTGGTCTGCCCCGACCTGCGTGGATACGGTGATTCGAGCAAGCCCCCAGGCCTGCCCGATCACAGCAACTACAGCAAGCGCGTGATGGCGCTGGACATGGTGGGCGTGATGCGCGCGCTCGGCCATGAGCGCTTTCACGTCATCGGCCACGATCGTGGCGGCCGCGTCGCACACCGTCTGGCGCGGGACCATGGGCAACGCGTGCGCTCGCTGACGCTGATCGACATTTGCCCGACGCTGAAGATGTATGAAGCGACGAACATGGCATTCGCGCGCGCCTACTATCACTGGTTCCTGTTCATCCAGCCCGCGCCGCTGCCGGAACGCATGATCGCTGCGGTGGGGCTGGAAGGCATCTTCGGGCGCATGCACTCGGCCATGGGCAGCAGCGGCAGCCCGTTCGCAGCGGCAGCGCTGAAGGAATACCTGCGCTGCTTCGACGCGAAGACGATACACGCGAGTTGCGAAGACTACCGTGCCTCGGCCGGTATCGACCTGGTCCACGACCGCGCCGATGCCGGCAAGAAACTCGAAATGCCGGTGCTGGCGATCTGGGGCACGCGTGGCGTGGTGGGCAAGATGTTCGACTGCCTGGGCGATTGGCGTGAAGTGGCGCAAGACGTGACCGGTGTCGCGCTCGACAGCGGCCATTTCGTGCCCGAGGAACAAGCGCCGGGTGTGGTGCAGGCGGTCCGGGACTTCTTGTCGCGGCAGCAATGATCGGTCGGCCACGCCAGCAGGCGAGCGACTTGACCGCGGCCGCGGACCGCCATGAGCACAGCGTCGAGGCTGGAGCCGACGCTGCACATTGCAGCGCGACGCGGGTGGGGGCAGTGGGCGTGCTGAAATAGCGGCTCACTTTGCGCTTTCGCGCACCGCGCTCCATGCAACACACCTCGCGCCCCGCCGCCCTGCTGCTCAACGTGGCGCATGCGCTGGACCATTTGTTCCTGCTCGTATTTGCCACCGCCGTCGCGGCGATCGCCAGCGAATTCGGATTCGCGAGATGGGAGGACCTGATGCCTTACGGCGTGGGCGCCTTCATCATGTTCGGCCTGGGCTCGCTGCCCTGCGGTCGCCTGGGTGACCTGTGGGGGCGCCGGCCGATGATGCTGGTGTTCTTCTTCGGCCTGGGTGCGTCGGCGTTGCTCACGGCGCTGGCGACGAACGCCTGGCAGATGGCGGCCGCGCTCACGCTGCTCGGCAGCTTCGCTTCGATCTACCACCCGGTGGGCATACCGATGCTGTTGCAGCATGCGGCGAACCCAGGCGCGACGATCGGCGTGAACGGTTTGGCCGGCAACTTGGGCATTGCTGTCGCTGCCGTCCTTACGGGTCTTCTGGTGCAGGCTATCGGTTGACGCGCCGCGTTCATTGTTCCTGGGCTCGCCAGCATTGCCTGCGGAGTGTTGTTTGCGCGTGTCGTTCCGCGGGAAGCCGAAGCGCCGGAGGCGCGGCGCAAGAAAAGCGCCGTGGAATTGCCGGCGGCGGTGTTGGCACGCGTGTTCGCCGTGATGACGGCGGCAGCCGTCACGGCGAGCTTGCTGTTCAATCTCACAACCAACGGCAACGGCCAGTTGCTCACTGAGCGCATGCGCGGCGTGGTCGAAGACCCGGCGCTGCTGGGC
>JAEMQF010000082.1 GCA_022758925.1 Burkholderiales bacterium
CGGCATGACGGCCGCATGACCTGCGCACGCCGCGCGCTGTTGGCCGTGCCGCTGGCGCTGTGGCTGCCTCGCGCCAAGGCGGGCGCGCAGGTCGAGGAGCCGCTGGCTGACGCCGTGCGCACAGCACTGGCCGCTTCGGTGGCCGACGCCGCGCCTCCCAGGCCTCGCTTCGAACAGATGGAAGATCGCCTGGCTTACCTGCGCTGGTTGGGTGGCACGAGCGAAAAGCTCAAGCGCCGCAAGGCCGAGCACCACACGCGCGTCGATTTTCTCGAGGCCGTCTGGTATGAAAGCCGTCGCGCTGGGCTGGAGACATCACTCGTGCTCGGCCTGATCCAGGTCGAGAGCGGCTTTCGCAAATACGCCATCAGCGGTGCCGGCGCACGTGGCTATATGCAGGTCATGCCGTTCTGGGCCCGCCTGCTCGGAGACGGCGACGCGCGGCGCTTGTTCCACCTGCAGACCAACCTGCGCTTTGGCTGCGTGATCCTGCGCCACTACCTGGACCGCGAGCGAGGCGACCTCTTCATGGCCCTGGGCCGCTACAACGGCAGCCGCGGCCGGGCCGAGTATCCGAACTCGGTGTTTGGCGCCCGCAAGGCCTGGGAGTTTGCAGCCTGACAAGGCTGCGGGCACGGACTTACAGGCCGGCCCATTCGTGAGGTGCGGCGCCCTCAAAGCCGAGCAGGCCCAGCACACGCTCCACACCTTCGGCCACCATCTCGTCGATGCTTTTGGGCCGCAGGTAAAACGCAGGCAACGGAGGATAGATGATGGCCCCCATCTCGGTGGCGGCGATCATGTTGCGCAGATGGGCCAAGTTGAGCGGCGTTTCGCGCACCATCAGCAGCAGGCGGCGGCGCTCCTTGAGCGTGACGTCGGCGGCGCGCGTGAGGAGGTTGTCGGACAGGCCGTTCGCGATCGCAGCCAGTGTCTTCATCGAACAGGGTGCCACCACCATGGCGGCGGTGCCAAAGCTGCCGCTGGCCAGGCACGCGCCCACGTCTCCGGGGGCATAAGCGTGGTCGGCCAGGGCCTCCAGCGCACCGCGGTCCAGTCCGAGCTCATGGTGGGCGTTGAGCACGCCCGATGGCGTGACGACCAGATGAGTCTGCAGGCCGAGCGCGCGCGCGCGCTGAAGCAACTTGACGCCGTACGCGGCACCGGTGGCGCCGGTGATGCCCACCACCAGGCGCGATGCGGCCACGTCAACCCTTGTTGAGCAGTTGCTGAAGCTCGCCCGACTGGTACATCTCCATCATGATGTCCGAGCCGCCGACGAATTCGCCGTCGACATAGAGTTGCGGGATGGTGGGCCACTGTGCGTAGTCCTTGATGCCTTGGCGTACATCTTCGTCCTCGAGCACGTTGAAGGTCTTGAGGTCGCTCACGCCGCAGGCCTTGAGCACCTGGATCGCGCGGCCGGAAAAGCCGCACATCGGAAACTGGGCATTGCCCTTCATGAAGAGCATCACACGGCTGCCCTTGACCAGCCCGTCGATGCGCTGCTGCACGTCGCTCATGTCACATGTCCTGTAGAACGCAAGGGCATGAGTATGGGGCAATCACCTGCCGCCGCGCTGGGACGGGGTTACTAGTGTCATGAATCATAAGTTACGATACATAGTGTCGCCTGAGCTTTGCGTCGGCCTTCTGTCGAGTGAAGCTCCAGATGATCGGCTTACGTTGCTCGTTTCGTCTGCGCTGCCACGCCTGGACACTTCGTTGAAGTGCATCACCTGCGGCGAATCTGGTGTTCAGGCACTGTCTCGTGAGGACACCGATTTCGATCTCCGCCATGTTCAACCAACTTGCGTGCTTGGGCGTGTAGTGAAACCGAACCCGGCGCAGCAGCTTAGCGGCCTGTCGCGATCCGAGGACATCGATGAAGCTCTTCTCGAAGTGGGTGTTCAGATTGTCCAGCACCAAGTGCAGCCGCCGGGCTGTTCTGTAGGTCGTCTCGAGCAGATGCTGCACGAAGGCGACAAAGTCGGACTTGCCGCGCCGGTCGGTGACGACAACGTTTCGCCTGCCCGCTTTGGGTTCGACAGCCACGAACAGGTTGCGGGTGCCACGACGCACGTACTCGTAGTCCTCCTTGCGCAGGCGACCAGGCTTGATCGGCATCGGCGTGCGGCTGTGGGCCAACAGCTGCAAGCTCTTTTCGTCGATGCACACGACAGGCTCGTCGCTGCGCAGCGGTCGCAGGTACAAGGCAAGCAGGTGGTACATGCGCTGTCGATACTCCTTGGTCAGCGCCGCAATGCACCACATCACCTTGCGCCAAGGCTTGAGGCAGTTTTTTTTAGCAGCCGGCGAACGGTCTCGCGGCTGATCGCGCTCAATCCCGGCTCCTCGCGGATAACCTCGTGCAAACGCTCCAGCGTCCAGCGCGCGCTGCCCGCGGGCGCATCTGTGCAAGCCAGGGCCGCGACCCGCGCTTCGGTCTCGGTGTCGTACTGCAGTGGGCGCCCTGACCGCTGCACGTCGCGAAGTGCCAGGTCCAGGCCGCCATCGAGGTACGCGGCACGGGTGCGCCAAACCGTCATTCGCCCCACGCCCAGCACCGCCATGATTTGCGACTCGGGAATCCGCTGGTCCAAAGCCAGCAAGATGTGCGCTCGATTGACTTCGCGCGCCGAACAGACGCCCTTGGCGCGCACGGCGGTGGCGGCAACGCGGTCGGCCATTGACAGGCGCAATTCTGTTTGCTGCATGGCAAGCACTCCTCGAAAGTAGCGGAAGTGCTTCCAGTGTACACATGTATTGTTATTTATGGTTTATGACACTAGCGGTAGAACGCCTCCACCGTACCCTTCAACTTGATCATCATCGGTTGGCCTTTGCGGTCCACCGCCTTGCCCGCGGGCACCCGGATCCAGCCTTCGCTGATGCAGTACTCCGCCACATCGAAGCGCTCTTTCGCATTGAAGAGAATGACGATGACCTGTTCGAACGCGGCAGCGACGTGGTGCGGGCTGCGGGGGTCGGTGGACAGCCGGTCGGGCAGCGGTGGAGCTGAAGTGGCTTCGTTCATGGCACTCTTCCTTCTCGATCGGAAGATCGATCATCTGTCGGCGCTCGGCTGCGCGCCAGCGTCTTCTCCGTCACGCTTCAGGCTTGCAAGCCGGCGAATACGTTTTGCACGTCCTCACTCGCATCCAGTGCGGCCAGGAAAGTTTCCACCTCCTCCAGCTGTTCGGCGCTCAGGCTGGCCGCGCTGACCGGGTTCCTGGGCTTGTACCCCAGCTTGGCCGACAGCACGCTGAAGCCCTGCGCCTGCAGAGCGCGGCTCACCAGATCCAGATCCGCGGCATCGGTCAAGAACAGGGTTGCGCCGTCCTCGGCCGCTTCAAAGTCCTGCGCGCCAGCCTCGATCGCGGCCAGCTCGGGGTCGGCTCCCGCCCGCGCGGGTTCGGCTTCGATCATGCCCACATGATCAAAGTCCCAGGCCACCGCACCCGAGCTGCCCAATTGGCCCTTGCGAAACAGCACGCGCATTTCCGATGCGGCCCGGTTCACGTTGTCGGTCAGGCACTCCACCATCACCGGCACATGGTGCGGCGCGAAGCCCTCGTACAGCGCGTGCTCGAAGTGCACCGCCTCGCCCGTCAGGCCGGCACCCTTCTTGATCGCCCGCTCCAGCGTGTCCTTGGGCATGGAAACCTTGCGCGCCTGCTCCACCACCAGGCGCAGGCGCGCATTGCCCGCCGGGTCGGCCCCGTGACGCGCCGCAATCATGATGTCCTTGGCCAATTTGCCGAACAAGCGGCTCTTGGCGCTGGCCGCCAGGTCCTTGTGTTTGGCTTTCCACTGCGCGCCCATGGCCGGTTTCCTTTGCCTGGCCTGAAGCGGGCCGATGGCGGTGATCGCGCGCCGTTCAAGAACGTGGCGCGCACCCGACGGATTTTAGGCCGCGCCCCCGGTTGGCGCAGCCCTTGGCGCCAGCTTAGGGATAGGCACAGTTGCTGCTTACGAGCTTTGAAGCTACCGTCGTGCGGCGTTAGCACCTATCAGGCCGCGTGCGGCCCCCATGACTGTCCAGGAGTGATACCGATGCTCAAGAACAAGCTTTCCCGCCTCGCCCTTGGCGCCCTGCTGGCCGGCGGTGCCCTGACCACGATGCCCGCCTTGGCCGGCAAAACCGTCGACGCGATCAAGGCGCGCGGCCAGCTGGTGTGCGGCGTCAGCACCGGCCTGGCCGGCTTCTCGGCCGCCGACAGCCAGGGCAACTGGAGCGGCCTGGATGTCGACATGTGCAAGGCCATCGCCGCGGCCATGCTGGGCGACGCCAGCAAGGTCAAGTGGGTGCCTCTGAGCGCGCAGCAGCGCTTCACCGCGCTGCAGTCCGGCGAGATCGACATCCTGTCGCGCAACACCACCTGGACGCTGACGCGCGACGCCTCGCTGGGCATGAATTTCACCAACACC
>JAEMQF010000282.1 GCA_022758925.1 Burkholderiales bacterium
AGGCTGGTGGTAATAGCCCGTCATCATGCCCGGCGAGTGCCCGACCACTTCGCCGGCAGCTCCGGCGGCGACTTCGGCGCCACTCTCATCGATCAGGCGAATGTCGTGGCCTTCGGCAGTCCGACCCACGGTGTGCAGCTTGTCGCGATGGGCATGCGCTTCGAGGATGCAGGTGCCGCCACCTTCCGTCATGCCGTAGAACTCGATCAGCTGGCCCGGCCAGCGATCCAGCACCTCGGCTTTGAGCGCGGCGGAGAACGGCGCGCTGGTGGCGAACTTGACTTGAAGCGAGCGCAAGTCATGGCGCCCGAATTCGCTGTGCGCGAGCAGCCGTTGGTACTGGACCGGCACCAGCATGGTGTGCGTGACTCGGTGCCGTTCGACCAGGGCCAGGTAGCGCGCGGCGTCGAACTTGGGCATCAGCACGACCGTGCCGCCGAACGCGAGCGTCGGCACAAAAACGACCAGCGTCGTGTTCGAGTACAGCGGTGTGGAAAGCAGGGTCACGGTCCGCGGCGAATATCCATAACTTGCGCCGCGCCGCACATGGGCCCAGCGCATCGCGTGGGATTGCACGATGCCCTTGGGCACGCCCGTCGTTCCCGATGAGTAGATGATGTTGAACGGCGCCTGCGGCGCGATTTGAACCGGTTCTGGCGCCCGCGCTGACCCGCCCGCCGGTTCGTCCAGCCAGGCTTGAAGCGCGAATCCTGCCGCCGAGCCGCCGAGCGAGATGCGCACCAATGCCGGCGCCACGCCGCGCGTGGCGGCACCGAGCACCGGGCCATCCAGGACCGCCGCGGCGGCTTCGTCGAGAAACAGCAGACTTGGGTCGCAGTCTTTCAGCATCGCGTGCAGCGCCGCCGCGGTCGTGCCCGTGGCCAGCGGCGCGACCGCGGCGCCGGCCTGCAGCACACCCAGGAAGACCGCGGCGTATTCGATCGACGCCGTGGCACAAATCGCCACGGTGCAGCCGGGCCCGACATTGGCGCGTTGCAATCCGCAAGCCACGCGATCCATCATGGTCGCCAGACCAGCGTAGTCGAGTTCGCGTTCTGCTTCGACGAGTGCCACCCTGCGCGGTGCGCCCTTGGCGTGCTGATGCACCAGATCGGCAAGCGCGGCAAAGCTTGTCTGTGCAGGGTTCATAAGAGGCTCGCGTCACACCAGCTGCGCGAACGATCATTCACTCACATCAGGTTCACTCCGACACCTATTCTGAGCCATGAGGCACGGCGTGACTGCCACCGGTGCAAAACGCTGGCCGCAGACTCGGTCCAAGGCGACACCGCTCGAACGCCGCCGGCGTCAGAATGTGACTGGCGCTGTGCGGGGTCTTGCCGGGCTCGACCTGGCGAGCGCAATGACAAGAGCCGAGCCTGTATCCCGCGTGAACTTCAGTGGGGCTCGCCGCCTGGCGCGTCAGGCTCGTCGTCGGCGTGAGGCGCATTCGCGGCGACGCGAAACGCTTCGCCGGCCCAGGCACCGAAGTCGTTGTTCTTGCAGCGTGCGCTGCAAAACGGTCGGAACGGGTTTTGTGGGGCGAAGACGCTGTCGCTGCGGCAGGTGGGGCAAGACACGATTCTTCGCCCGGCGGGGGTCGAGGTCATGTGCAGATCGTGAGTTCGAACGGGGTATCGAGCGTGCTGGGTTTGAGTTTGCCCTCGGTGTCGGGTCGAAGCATGCGCACCGTGACGACCAGGCGATGCCCGCTGATCTCGGGCACCACGGCGTCGGTTTCAGTCAGCCGCAGTCGCGCCAGCAGGTGGACCTTGCCCGCCGCCAGGCTCTGCTGGAATTGACCAGCCACGGCCATCATCTTGTGGGCAACTCCGGCATCGCGAATCAGCCGCAGCTGCAGCTGCAGCGCGTCGGCCATCGGCATCAAGCTCTTTGCCCACTGCAATAGCTCGACCCGGCGTCGATCGGCTTTGCCATGCTGCCATGCAAAGTAGGCAGGCAGATCGAAGCCGCAAGTACCTCCGGGGATGTTGATGCGGCTGCGAATCGCCATCAGCCAGTCGTTGGCGGCGAGTGCGGCGCCGACCTTGCCCTGCATCTGGTTCAGCGCTGTCAAGGCGGAATCGATGCGCGCGATGACATCGTTCAGCGCAGCCTCCGAGATCGACGGGTTGCCGCGGTAGGCGCCGAGCTGCACACGTTGCTTGTCCAGATCTTTCAGCAAGTCGGACTTGAGATCCGCGCGCGAACCCACGTCCATGATTTCAAACAGCGTGGCCAGGGCGAAGTGGTGGTCGACGGCGCTGTCGCGCACGATCAACTGGCCCAGGCGGTCGAACAGATGTTCGAGCCGCAGCATCGTGCGAATGCTTTCGTTGAAGGGGTATTCGTAGACGATCACGGGCGCCGGTTCACTGCAATATCGCCGCGGCCAGCTTGCCGCCGCGCCGCGCGATTGTTCCACAGCGTCGTCAGGTGCAGCCCGTGGTTCGCTGGTCCTGGCGCGTCCAGATGTGCCACAGCGCGGCGACCGATTGCGCCAGTTCTTGCGGCGTCGGCGCGTCGTTGTGGATCACCGCATCGGCACAGGCGCGACGTTGCCGGCGTGTCGCCTGTTGCGCAATGATGGCGCGCACGGCGTCGTGGCTCAAGGCTGAACGCGCGACAACGCGCGCGACCTGCGTCGATTCCTCGCAGTCCACGACCAGGACACGGTCGACCCGGCCACGCCAATGCGCCGACTCGACGAGCAGGGGCACGTCAAAGACCAGCACGCAGGTTCGTGCGGCTCGCGCCTGACGCTGTGTTTCAGCACCGATCATCGGGTGCAGGATGGCTTCGAGGCGGCGCTTTGCCGCGGCGTCCGAGAACACCAGAGCGCGCATTCGATCCCGGTCGAGGGCGCCGGTGGCAGCGACGAGGTCAGCGCCAAACTCCGCGGCGATCAGGTTGATCGCCGCACCACCGGGTTCAGTCAGGCCCCGCGCTATGGCATCGGTGTCGACCAGCGTGGCGCCGTGCTGCACCAGCAGCGCAGCGACTGTGCTTTTGCCGCTGCCGATACCTCCGGTCAGACCGATGCGCAGCTTGGCGGCGGGTAGCATCGCAAAAGCCGGGGTTCACCACCCGAGCCAGACCAGAACGCGAGTTTGTCCTGCGAGCAAGACGACCAGACCGGCTCCGGCCAGAAACGGGCCAAACGGCACGTAATGGCCCTCACGCAGGCTGCCGCTGAACTTCATTCCCAAGCCGACCAGGGCGCCGAGCAGCGACGCGCCAAGGACGATCGGAAGAATCATCTTCAGACCCAACCACGCACCCAGGGCCGCAAGCAACTTGAAGTCGCCAAAGCCCATGCCTTCTTTGCCCGTCGTAAGCTTGAACAGCCAATAGACGCTCCAAAGCGAAAGGTAGCCCACGACCGTGCCCCATAGCGCATCGTTCAAGGGAATCGTCCAGCCCAGCGCGCTGGCCACCAAACCGGCCCAAAGCAAGGGCAGCGTCAGGTTGTCGGGCAACAACGTGGTGTCCCAATCGATGGCCGCCAGTGCCACCAGGGTCGACGTGAAGGCGCACCACAGCAGCACCACCGGAACCGCGCCGAAGCGCACGCCCAGCAGCGCGAACAAGGCGCCGGTTGCAATTTCGACCAAGGGGTATCGCGCCGCGATTCGAGTCTTGCACGCCGCACATCGCCCGCGCAACCAGAGGAAACTCAGCACCGGGATGTTCTGGCGCCAGGCGATGCCCTTGCCGCATGCAGGGCAGCGCGAGCGCGGCCGGGTCAGGCTCAGGGCTTCGGGCGCATCGACCTTGACGCCCAGCATCTCGGCACTCTCGAGCTTCCAGCCGCGGTCGAGCATCAGCGGCAGGCGATGCACGACAACGTTCAGAAAGCTGCCGATGCACAAGCCCAGCAGCAGCAGCGCCCAGGGCGAAAGCAGGAATTCAGCGGCGCGCGCGTCCATCACCGTGGCTCAGACCACGGCGCCGAGTTTGAAGATCGGCAAGTACATCGCGACCACGATGCCGCCGATCAACGTGCCCAGAATCACGATGATGAACGGCTCCAACAGGCTGGACAGCCCTTTGACGGCTTCATCGACTTCGTCTTCGAAGAACTCCGCGGCCTTGCCGAGCATGTGGTCGAGTGAACCGGATTCCTCGCCGATCAAGCACATTTGAATCACCATGACGGGGAACACGCCCGTCGTTTGCATCGACGTTGTCAAGGCGGTACCCGTCGACACGTCCTTCTGAATCTGTTCGGTGGCCAGCGCGTAAACCGCGTTGCCCGAGGCGCCACCGACTGAATCAAGCGCTTCCACCAGCGGAACACCGGCGGCGAACATCGTCGACAGCGTTCGGGTCCAGCGCGCCACCGAGGACTTCATGACCAGACTGCCAAAAACGGGGGCACGCAGCAGCAACCGGTCCATGGTCATTTGCATGCGCGGCGAGCGCTTCCATGTTTCGAAAAATATGTAAACGCCTCCGCCCAGGAGGCCGAAGATCAGGTACCAGTACTTGACGAAGAACTCCGACATCCCGATCACCAGCAAGGTCGGCGCCGGCAGATCGGCGCCGAACGACTTGAACACATCCTTGAAAGATGGGATCACAAAAATCATGATGATGGCAACGACAACGAATGCAACCACCAGCACCGCCAAGGGATAGATCATGGCCGATCGGATCTTGTTCTTGATGGCCATCGTCTTTTCCTGGTACACCGCCAGGCGATCGAGCAGTTCCTCCAGGATGCCGCCGGCTTCACCGGCCTCGACCAGGTTGCAGTACAGCGCATCGAAGTACAGCGGGTGCTTGCGAAATGCCGCGGACAGACTCGTCCCGGTCTCGACGTCGGAGCGGATGTCGGTGAGCAAGCGCGTCATCCGCGGATTCGCGCTGCCGCGCGCGACGATGTCGAACGACTGAATCAGCGGAACGCCGGCACGCATCATCGTGGCAAGTTGGCGGGTGAAGACAGCGATGTCTTTCTGCTTGATCGCGCTCCCGCCGCCCAAGCGACGCTTCTTCACCTTGGTCACGAGGATGCCCTGGCGGCGCATGCTCGCGCTGACCATGGCCTCGCCGCCGGCACGCATTTCACCGCGAACGACCTTGCCGTTCTTGTCCTTGCCCTCCCACTCGAAGACGATTTCCTTGAACCTCGCGGCCGTCGCAGTCGCCATGATTCTTACGGGGACCTGCGCCCCGTCCCTCGGTTGTTTCTGCTTACTCGTTCGTCACTGAAATGACTTCTTCGAGTGTGGTCACGCCGACCCGAACCTTGATCAGGCCCGATTGGCGAAGATCGCGCACGTTTTCACGCGCCGCCTGCGTAGCGAGGTCCATCGCCGTTCCTTCGGCCAGGATCAGCCGCTGGATTTCCTCTGTGATGGGCATGACCTGGTAGATGCCCACGCGCCCCCGGTAGCCGTTGCTGCACGATGAACATCCGACGGCCCGATACGGCTTCCATTTGCCGTCGATGTCGGACTCTTTGAACCCGGCCTTGAGCATCGCCTCGCGTGGATAGTCGGCAGGCTTCTTGCAGCTCTCGCAGAGTTTTCGGGCCAGGCGCTGCGCCGTGATGAGCAGCACGCTGGAGGCGATGTTGAAGGGCGCAACCCCCATGTTCAGCAGGCGCGTGAGCGTCGTCGGTGCGTCGTTGGTGTGCAGCGTGGACATCACCATGTGGCCGGTCTGAGCGGCCTTGATGGCAATGTCGGCCGTCTCGAGATCGCGAATCTCCCCGACCATGATGACGTCCGGGTCCTGGCGCAGAAACGACTTCAGCGCCACGGCGAAACTCAGCCCCGCCTTGTCGTTGACGTTCACCTGGTTGATACCGGGCAGGTTGATTTCGGCCGGGTCTTCAACCGTCGAGATGTTGACACCTGGCTGATTCAGGATGTTCAGGCAGGTGTAGAGCGACACCGTCTTGCCGCTGCCGGTGGGGCCGGTGACGAGCACCATTCCATAAGGTCGAGCGATCGCCTTGAGCAGGCGATCCTGTTCGATCTTTTCGTAGCCCAGGGCTTCAATGCCGAGTTTGGCGCTGGACGGATCGAGAATCCGGATCACGATCTTTTCACCAAACAACGTCGGCAAGGTGCTGACGCGAAAGTCGATTGCCTTGTTGCCGAATTTGAGCTTCATACGGCCGTCTTGCGGGACGCGCTTTTCGGCGATGTCCAGGCGCGAGATGACTTTGATCCGCGACGACAGCTTGTCCTTGATGGCGATTGGCGGTTGGGTGATTTCGCGCAGCTCGCCGTCGACGCGAAAGCGCACGCGGTAGTGATATTCGTAGGGCTCGAAGTGCAGGTCCGACGCACGCGCATTGATCGCGTCGATCAACATCTTCTGAAGGAAGCGCACGACCGGAGCGTCTTCGACTTCGGATGCCAATTCCGCGGCCTCCTGCGGACTGGTAACGTCGTCGGTGACATCGAAGTCGAAGTCACTCGCAGCCATCGAATCAAGCGTTTCGGAAACGCTGGTGGTCGTTGTTTCAAGAACCTTCGCCAACTTGTCGTGTTCGACCACGACCCATTCGGGTGAGAGCTGCGTTGCAAACTTGATGCGCTCGACCGCCTCCTGATCGGTGGGGTCGGCGCCGCCGATGAAAAGCCGACTTCCACGCTTGCCCAGCACAACAATCTGGTACTGGGAGGCAAGCTTCGTATCCACCACATTTCGCGGCAGCCTCTTCACGTCGACGGCAGCCAGATCGAACAGCGGCAATGCCAGCGCGTTGGACAGCGTGTGCGCCAGGTCCGCGGGCGACACCGCGCCGGCGGCGACGACCGATGCGATGAAACTTATGCGCTTGTTCTTTGCCACCCGCACCAGTTCTTCGGCAGCCTTTGCATTGAGCTTGCCCGCGTGCACAAGCACCCGCGCCACGCCGGACAGGGTCGATTGCGAAGCTTCGGCGAAGGTATCCAAGATTGGTTCGCTCGATTCCGAACTGGGGAAAAGCACACGATCATCGTCGAATCGCGCGGGGCTGTAAACGCCAACCACGGAGGGCGGCGGCAACTTGTCACAGCGTCTGCAACGTCAACTTGCAACAAATTGAGGGGGCCGATTCGCACGCAGGCGATATATGGTCGGGGTGAGAGGATTCGAACCTCCGGCCTCTACGTCCCGAACGTAGCGCTCTACCAGGCTAAGCTACACCCCGCTTTTCGGCCAGGTCCGGGTTCGCCGCGACTCAGCGTCGCTGCCAACTCAACTGGAACGCTCGACTGACCGAGCGCAGGAGTCTAGCAGAGCATCGCGGTAGGGCGACGCCGGCAGCAGGTCCAAGCTGCGGCTTGCCAGCTCGGCCTCGGCCCGCGCCGCGGCCCGGGTCGCCGCCACAGCGCCGGTGTGTCGGACGATTTCAACGATGTCAGGCAATCGAGCGACCTCGCCTCCTTCGATCGCGCCCCGGATCAAGGAACGCTCGGCGGGCGAACCGCGCTCCATCGCGATCAGCAACGGCAGCGTCGGTTTGCCTTCGCGCAGGTCATCACCGACATTCTTGCCGAGTTCCGACGTGGCGCCCTCGTAGTCCAGGAGGTCGTCCACCAACTGGTAAGCGGTGCCCAACGAGCGCCCGTAGGCGGCGCACGATTCCTCCAGCGCGGGGTCGGCCTTCGCCAACACGGCGCCAATGCGCGCGCTGGCTTCGAACAGCTTGGCGGTTTTGAAGCGGATCACGCGCAGATAGTCTTCGACCGCGAGGTCCGGATCGTGCATGTTCATGAGTTGCAGAACCTCGCCCTCTGCGATCACGTTGGTCGCGTCGGCCAGCACCTCCAGCACGCGCATGTTGTCGATCGAGACCATCATCTGAAAGGCGCGTGAATAGACGAAGTCTCCGACCAGGACGCTCGCCGAATTGCCGAATATCGTGTTCGCGGTTTGACGCCCACGCCGCAGGGCCGACTCGTCGACAACATCGTCGTGCAACAAGGTTGCCGTATGAATGAATTCAACGATCGCGGCTAGCTCGAAACGCTCCCGCCCCTTGAACCCGAGCGCTCCGGCAAAGAGCAACACCAGCATCGGTCGCATGCGCTTGCCACCCGCGCCGATGATGTAGTGCGCAATCTGATTGATGAGCGCGACATTGGACGCCAAGCGGAGATGGACGACGGTGTCGACTTCGCGCATCTCGGCCGCCATCAAGCTCTGGACCAACGGCACCGGGGAAGGTTCGAACTTTGTCGGAGATTGCACGCGGCGCCTTGATGGACAGGGTCGATTATAGAAATACCCGCGCATCTGGCGCTCGGCCGCGATCAGCCGGGTGGCTTGCTTGCCTCACGTGCCGAGCCTGTTGGCCCATGGCTGCTGTATACCTTGGACTGCTATACTGCACGGCTTCGCCATGATGCAGTGCAATGCTCGTCATCGGGCAGGGCATTTGCAGTGTGAGGGGCAGAAATGTACGCAGTCATCCAAACCGGCGGCAAACAGTACCGGGTTGCCACTGGCGAAAAGATCAAGGTGGAGCAGATCGCGGCCGAAGTGGGACAGGAGATTCGGCTCGATCGGGTGTTGGCAATCGGTAGCGGCGCAGAACTGTCTGTCGGAACCCCTTGGGTGAGTGGGGCGCATGTCGTGGCGCGCGTTCTTGCCCAAGGCCGTCACGACAAGGTTCGAATTTTCAAGATGCGCCGCCGTAAGCACTATCAAAAGCGCCAAGGCCATCGCCAGGCTTTTACCGAGTTGGAGATCAGCGCGGTCAACGCCTGATCCCGAACACGATCAATTCAGGAGTGCGAGATGGCACAGAAGAAGGGCGGCGGCTCGACGCGCAACGGACGTGATTCACAGCCAAAGATGCTGGGGGTCAAGGCCTTCGGCGGCGAAGCTGTCCCGGCAGGCTCGATCATTGTGCGCCAGCGCGGCACGAAGTTTCACGCCGGGACCAATGTCGCGATGGGCCGCGACCACACGCTGTTCGCGTTGGTGGACGGCAAGGTCAGCTTCGCCATCAAGGGGCCGCTCAACCGCCAGACGGTGAGCGTGCAGGCGGCCTAGTCGCTGCATCGGCCCTGCGCAAGCCCCGGCACGCCGGGGCTTACTTGTTTCCTCGACCACCGCAACCGACGCGCCCCGGACATAGACTCCCTGGCGCGGGTGCGTGACCGTCTTGACGTTGAGCGAACATCATGAAATTCATCGACGAGGCCGTCATCGATGTCATTGCCGGCAATGGCGGTAGTGGCTGCATGAGCTTTCGTCGCGAGAAATTCATTCCCTTTGGCGGCCCGGATGGTGGTGATGGCGGCCGCGGTGGCAGCGTCTACGCGGTTGGTGATCGAAACCTCAACACCCTGATCGACTTTCGCTACGCCCGAAAGCACATCGCCCGCAACGGTGAAAGCGGGCGCGGCTCCGACCAGTTCGGCGCCGCCGCGCAGGATATTGTGTTGCGCATGCCCATCGGCACCATCGTCACCGACGCCGATACCGGTGAATGCCTCGCCGAGCTCTTGACTCCTGACGAAAGGGTGCGGATCGTCAAGGGCGGCGATGGCGGCTTCGGCAACTTGCATTTCAAGAGCAGCACGAACCGGGCGCCACGTCAGAAGACATCGGGCTGGCCGGGCGAGCAGCGAAAGTTGCGCCTGGAGTTGCGCGTCTTGGCCGACGTTGGCCTGCTCGGGCTGCCGAACGCGGGCAAGTCGACGCTGATTTCCGCCGTGTCCAACGCGCGCCCGAAGATTGCCGACTATCCCTTCACGACGCTGCATCCGAACCTGGGTGTCGTGCGTGTCGGCCCGGAGCAAAGCTTCGTCATCGCTGACATTCCCGGCTTGATTGAAGGTGCCGCCGAAGGCGCGGGCCTGGGACACCAGTTCCTGCGCCATTTGCAGCGCACGCAGTTGCTGCTTCACGTGGTCGATTTCTCGCCGTTTGACGACGTGCTGGATCCGGCGGACCAGGTCAAGGTCATCGCGCATGAGTTGAGGAAATTCGACGCTTCGCTTCTGGATAAACCGCGTTGGCTCGTTCTGAACAAGATCGACATCGTTGCTTCGGGTGAGCTCGAATCGCGCGTCAAGACCATGCTCAAGAAGCTGAGATGGAAGGGGCCGGTTTTCTCGATTTCGGCTTTGGCCCGCACGGGCCTCGATCCCCTGGTGCGCGCCGTCTATGAGCATGTCGCGAGCATGAAGAATCCGCCGCTGCCCGAACTCGATTTGCGCTTTTCCGCGCCCGGCCAGAACGAGCACGTATGAGCGGGATCCTGGCAAGCGCGCGGCGCATCGTGATCAAGGTCGGGTCGAGCCTGGTGACCGACGCAGGCCGCGGCGCAGATGCCCAGGCCATAGGCAACTGGTGTCGTCAACTGGCGGCGCTTGCCGCTGATGGACGCGAGGTGGTGATGGTGTCAAGTGGGGCCATCGCTGAAGGCATGAAGCGATTGGGCTGGGCCTTACGGCCGCGCGAAATTCACGAATTGCAGGCCGCGGCGGCGGTCGGGCAGATGGGACTCGTGCAAATTTACGAGACAAAACTGCGCGAACAGGGCATGCGCAGTGCCCAGGTCCTGTTGACCCACGCGGACTTGGCCGATCGCGAACGCTATTTGAACGCTCGTTCCACGTTGTTGACGTTGCTGCGTCTCAAAGTTGTGCCCGTCATCAACGAAAACGATACGGTGGTCAACGACGAAATAAAGTTCGGCGACAACGACACGCTTGGAGCGCTTGTCGCGAACCTGATCGAAGCTGATGCGCTGATCATCTTGACCGACCAGCTCGGTCTGTATTCAGCGGATCCACGGACTGACGCCTCGGCCACGTTGATCGAGCATGCGTGCGCCGGCGCCATCGAGCTTGAACGAATGGCCGCCGGTGCGGGCAGCCACATCGGCCGCGGCGGCATGATCACCAAGGTGCTCGCGGCAAAACGCGCCGCCAGCAGTGGTGCGTCGACTGCCATTGCCTGCGGGCGCGAGCCTGACGTGCTGATTCGACTGTCCCGCGGTGAGGCCATCGGCACCCTGCTCACGGCGCAGACGCAGAAACTCGCCGCGCGCAAGCAGTGGATGGCCGATCATCTGCAGCTGCGCGGCGCGGTCGTCGTTGACGAAGGCGCGGTGCAAAAAGTGCGCGACGATGGCAAGAGCCTCTTGCCGGTGGGTGTGACCGAAGTGATCGGGGACTTCCAGCGCGGCGACGTGATTGCCGTGCGAAACACGGCTGGCGTTGAATTCGCCCGCGGCCTGGCGAACTACAGCAGCAGCGAAGCGCGCCTGATCGCGCGAAAATCATCGAGCGCGTTCGAAGCCCTGCTCGGTTTCACCGGCGAACCCGAGATGATTCACCGCGACAACCTTGTGCTGTCCTGAGTTCAAGCCGCCGGCGCGTCACCCGGCCGGGTGGGTGAGGAAGATTCTTCCTCGCGCACTGACTCTTCGCTGCCGCCAGTATTGCCATCGCCCCCCGGGACACTGGAAGGCTGGCGCATGCGTGAACGCAGATAGCGGTTGTGATGGTGAGCGCGAGGAATGAATCGGGCGAGCTCGGTCAGCGCCAGTTGGTACACATCGCGCTTGAAGTCGATCACCGACTCGAGCGGAACCCAATACTCGTTCCATCGCCACGCGTCGAACTCGGGGTGCTCGGAGGCGCGAAGGTTCATGTCGCTGTCGTGGCCGGTGAGCTGCAGCAGGAACCAGATCTGCTTTTGACCGCGATAGTGGCCGCGGGCGTCGCGGCGGATGTAATGGTCTGGAACCTCGTAGCGCAGCCAGTCCCTGGTGCGCGCAACGATGCGCACGTGGTCAGGCAACAGCCCCACTTCCTCACGCAGTTCACGAAACATCGCCTGCTCGGGCGTTTCACCGTACTTGATGCCCCCCTGCGGGAACTGCCAGGAGTGGGCGCGTATCCTTTTGCCCCAGAACACCTGGTTCTTTAGGTTGAGCAGGATGATGCCGACGTTGGGCCTGAACCCGTCACGGTCGAGCATAATCAACCCCAAAATCACTCGTTGAAAACGATTATTGCACTGCTGCCGCGGGAATCAAAACCTCGGGTTTCTCGAACCCCGGCGCAGCCGCCGTGCGCTTCATTGACTTCCCGTTCATGAAAGCCTCCGAGTTCTTCGTTTCCACGCTGAAAGAAGCCCCCGCCGACGCTGAAGTCTTGAGCCACAAGCTGATGGTTCGCGCAGGTCTGATCAAGCGCCTCGGTGCGGGCATCTACACCTACATGCCCATGGGGCTGCGCGTCATCCGCAAGGTCGAGGCCATCATCCGCCAGGAGATGAACAACGCCGGTGCGATCGAGTTGTTGATGCCTGTCGTGCAGCCTGCTGAACTGTGGCAAGAAACCGGGCGTTTCGAAAAGATGGGGCCGGAACTGTTGCGCGTGAAGGACCGCCACGAGCGACGATTCGTGATTCAGCCCACCAGTGAAGAAGTGATTACCGACATTGCTCGGCAAGAGTTGAAGAGCTACCGTGCGTTGCCGAAAAACTTCTACCACATTCAGACCAAGTTTCGCGACGAGCGCCGACCCCGCTTTGGCCTGATGCGTGGGCGTGAATTCACCATGAAAGACGCGTACTCATTCGATCGGGACGTACAAAGCGCTGGCAAGAGCTACGCCAAGATGCACGCTGCGTATACGCGCATTTTCGAGCGCATGGGCCTGCGCTTTCGCGCCGTGGCGGCCGATACCGGAGCGATCGGTGGCGACCGCTCGCATGAATTTCAAGTGCTGGCGGAAACCGGCGAGGATGCGATCGCCTTCTGCGCAGACTCCGACTATGCCGCCAATGTCGAACTGGCCGAGGCCCTGCCCTTGCTGAGCCGACGCGCCGCGCCGGCGCAGGCAGTGCGCAAGTGCGCCACACCTGGCATGAGCACCTGCGAGGAGGTTGCCGCCTACTTGGGCGTGGCGCTGCAACAAACCGTCAAGTCACTCGTGTTGGCGACCGACGCGCAAGAGCGCCCTGGCGCTGCAACGCAAACGACGATCTGGTTGTTGCTGCTGCGCGGTGACCACACGCTCAACGAAATCAAGGTCGGCAAGATCGACGGCCTGCAAGACGGATTCCGGTTCGCCACGGAATTCGAAATCGAATCGCACTTCGGCTGCAAGCCGGGCTATCTGGGCCTGATCGGTACGAAGCAGCCCGTCAAAGTCATCGCAGATAGAACCGTCGCGCTGATGAGCGACTTCATCTGCGGCGCCAACAGTGCCGATTTCCACATCACCGGCGTCAACTGGGATCGTGACGTTCCCGAGCCGGATGCAGTGGCCGACATTCGCAACGTCGTCGCGGGCGATCCATCGCCCGACGGCAGGGGCGTCCTCGCGCTGCAGCGTGGCATCGAGGTCGGGCATGTGTTCTACCTCGGCACCAAATACAGCCAGACCATGAGCGCCAGCTTTCTCGACGAGACGGGCAGGCCGCAACTGTTCGAAATGGGCTGCTACGGCATTGGTGTCACGCGCATCCTCGGTGCCAGCATCGAACAATCGCACGACGAGCGCGGCATTGTCTGGCCCGACGCGTTGGCGCCGTTTCAAGTCGTGATCTGCCCGATCGGCTATGAGCGCTCGCCGGCGGTGCAACAAGCTGCCCTGGTCTTGCACGATGCACTCGCGCTGCAAGGCGTCGACGTGCTCATCGATGACCGGGGCGAGCGTCCGGGGGCGATGTTCGCCGATTGGGAACTGATCGGCGTGCCGCACCGGTTCGTCGTCTCGGATCGCGGCCTCGCAGCCGGCAAACTGGAGTATCAAGGGCGCCGCGACGCCCAGGCGAGTTCCGTCGAAGTCGAGCACGCCGCTCAGTTCCTGAAATCCAAACTCGCGGCATGAACGTAGCGTGCGGTCTCGGGCAACGCTGGCGAAGGCGCTTCGCGGCGAGCTGTGTGGTCAGTTGTGCGCTGCTCGGCTATCGGCCGGGGGCCTTCGCGGGAGCGCAGATTCAGGAGCCCCTGGCCGATTCAACTCGATCGGCGCTTGCCGCTTCGATCGCCAGCACTGCACCGCCTCGACCATCCTTCGATTCGCTCGAAGCCAGATTGGAGTATCTGAACTGGCTGGGCCAGATCAGCAAGCGCCTGGAGCAGAGCAAGGCCGAACATGTCGCACGCGTCGAGTTCCTCGAGACGCTGTGGTATGAGTCGAAGCGCGCCGGGCTCGAGCCGGCCCTCGTGCTGTCGATCGTGCAAGTCGAAAGTGCGTTTCGCAAATACGCCATCAGTTCGGCGGGTGCACGCGGCTACATGCAAGTGATGCCGTTTTGGGCCAGGTTGATTGGCGACGGCAACGCCGGACATCTGTTCCACATGCAGACCAATTTGCGATTCGGCTGTGTCATCCTGCGCCACTATCTCGACCTGGAAAAGGGAGACCTGTTCCTGGCCTTGAGCCGCTACAACGGCAGCGTCGGCCAGTCGAAATACCCCGAGACAGTCCTGCGAGCCCGCAAGAGCTGGGAGTACAAGAGTCCTTGACCGGGACGGCCGTCGCTACAAACCATCCCATTGTTTCGGAGCCGCCTGGTCCACGCCGAGCAGTGAGAGTACTCGCTCTACCGTTTCATCGACCATTTCCTCGATGCTGCGCGGCAGGTGGTAGAAGGCCGGCAATGGAGGAAAGATCACGCCGCCCATTTCCGTCACTGAGATCATGTTGCGAAGGTGCGCGAGATTGAACGGCGTTTCGCGCACCAGCAGGATCAGGCGGCGGCGCTCTTTGAGGGTGACGTCGGCGGCCCTTGTCAACAAGCTGTCGGACAAGCCCAGCGCAATGGCTGCGAGCGACTTCATGGAACACGGTGCCACGACCATCGCATGTGCGGCGAACGAGCCGCTGGCGATTCTGGCGCCGATGTCGGCAGGGTTGTAGGCCGAGTCGGCCAGGGCTTCAAGCTCCTTGCGTCCCAAGCCGAGTTCGTGGTGCACGTTGAGCAGCCCCGCAGGGCTCGCGACCAGATGCGTTTCGCAGGCGCATTCCCGCAGACGACGCAACAACTTGACGCCATAGAGGACGCCGCTCGCACCCGTCAAGCCGACAATCACCCGCCGCGCTGGCCAGTCGCCGGGGCCGAGCGAAGCGACCACTGTGACCGCCGCTCAGGCTCCGAGAAGGGGCTGTAGTTCACCTGCCTGGTACATCTCCGTCATGATGTCCGACCCACCTACAAATTCCCCATTCACATAGAGCTGCGGAATGGTGGGCCAGTTCGCATAACCCTTGATGCCCTGGCGGATTTCTTCATCCTCAAGCACATTGACCGTCTTCAAATCAGCGACGCCGCAGGCATTGAGGATCTGCACCGCCCGCCCGGAGAAGCCACACTGCGGGAATTGCGCCGTACCCTTCATGAAGAGCACCACACGGTGTCCTTTGACCAAGGTGTCGATACGCTGTTGGACGTCGCTCATGGAGTCAGGTGGAAGCTGCGGATCCCGACTTTATACGGGAATCGGGCGAATCCGGCAGACACCCCGGCGCATGCCCTTACCTGCTGACTTGGTCAAAAGGCGTAGGAGACGCCCATCTGGAGCACCGGTGCCCAGCGCAGGTCACGCCAAACGTCGTCGAACGATTGAGTTCCGCCGACGACCCGCCCAAGCCGAACCGCATTCCCGGGCTGCAGCGCCACAACCCCGAGGTCGGCACTGAAACTCCACGTGCCACGCAGCGAAAGGCCGGTGTAGCCAAAGCTGAAGTAAGGCACGGACGCCAGTTCGGAAGTCGTTTCACCTGACCCTGGTGCCGCAGCGGCGAGCAGACGCCGTTCGGCTGCAAAGCTCGAGCCTCGGGCGCCAAGCGCTGGCTGGCCGGTCGTCGCCTGAGCGCGAGGGCCGACGATGAGACCACCGGTTGCGCGCAGCCCGCCCAAACTGAGCCGATTGAACAGAGGCTGGGTAAAGTAATAGTCACCTGAGACGCTGATCGCGTTGACCCGCAGTCCAGCGGGCTCAGGGTCTGTGAGGCTCGCGCGCCAGGCGGGCGCCGTGGCGCCCAAGGAGAGCCGCGCCTGCCAGCGAGCCCAGGTGAGATCGCCCGCAGGTGCCTTCAGCCCATCGCCGTTGGTGGCGCCTGTCGCGGCCGTGAAAAGCAGGCCGCAGCAAAGGAGCATGGCCTTTTGAGCAGGGCGCATGGCAGTCTCCAAAGGGTTCTCGCGAATGCGGCGGTGATTGTGTACTGGTGTAACAACGAGCGTCTGCGGTGATCATGCACGGCGACGGCTCGATTGTGATCTTCCAGACGCCTGCGCGCACCTCCAAGACGCAACCGATGCGTGTTTTCGCACGAATCGGCCGGGGCGTGGTGGACGGGCAACGGACGCTGCCCAGGAACGAGCAACGGGCAACTGGCTAAGAACCGGCCAGGCACCCGCCACTGCACCTTGGCAGGCCTGCCAAATCGCGGCGCGTCTGAATCTGGGTGAAGCCACATCGGTGCATCAGGTCGCTCACTGGCAATGCCTGATCAAAACCGTGTTCCAGCAGCAGCCAGCCCGTCGGCTGCAAGTGCGTCGCGGCACCGTGAATCACCGCTCGCAGCGCTTCCATGCCGCTGGTTCCCGGTGTCAGCGCCAAGGCCGGTTCGTGCGCCAGCGCTG
>JAEMQF010000169.1 GCA_022758925.1 Burkholderiales bacterium
CGAGGAACGCGGTGAGCATGATCAGCAGGATGTTGTAGCCGTCCAGGCCGATCTGGTAGTGCACGCCCCAGCTCTCGATCCAGGGCAGGCGGGTCTCGAACTGCAGGCCGGCGACGCTGCTGTCGAAGCGCAGGTAGAGCCAGGTGCAGAGAGCGAACTGCAACAGCATCACGCCCAGCGTCATGCGGCGCGTGAGGTCGTCCCAGCCGGCGGGCGAAAGCAGCAGCGCTGCTGCGCCCAGCAGCGGCAGGAAGAGCACGAGGTTCAGCAGCAGCGCGTCAGACATGGCGCCAGCTCCACAGCAGTGCGCCGACAATGCCGATCAGCACGAGCCAGGCGTAAAGGTGCAAGCTGCCGGTCTGCACGCGCCAGAGCACGCCGGCGCCGCGTTGCCCGAGGGCAGCCAGGCCGTTCAGCGTGCCGTCGAGCAGCGCACGGTCACCCAGGCGCAGGAAGACGAAGTCCGACACCCACAGCAGCGGGCGGCCGATGCAGCGCTCGTACAACTCGTCGATGAAGTACTTGCCCGACAGCCAACGGTGCAGCGCGGCAAAGCGCCGTTGCAGCGTTTCGGCGCGCGAGGTGCCGGCGCCATAGACGTAGGCGGCCGCGGCCAGGCCGGCGAAGGCGATCACGATCGACAGCAGGAGCAGCGGCAGTTCCACGTGATGCAGCGCCTCGTGCACCTTGGGCAGCGGCAGCTGCGGCTCGAGGAAGTGCGGTACCGCAACGAAGCCGCCCACCGCCGACAGCAGCGCCAGCAGCATCAGCACCCCGGTCATCGACAGCGGCGATTCGTGCACATGGGCCTCGACCTTGGCCTCCATTCGCGACTGGCCGAGGAACGTCAGCCACAGCAGGCGGAACATGTAGAAGGCGGTCATCAGCGCGGTGACCGCGGCCACGCCCCACAGCAGCGTCGAGCCGCCGCGCGTGCTGGCGAACGCGTACCAGAGGATCTCGTCCTTCGAGAAGAAGCCGGCCAGCGGCGGAATGCCGGCGATGGCCGCGGTGGCCACCGCAAAGGTGACGAAGGTGACGGGGATCTTGCGCGCCAGGCCGCCCATCTTGCGCAAGTCCTGCTCGCCGCCCAGCGCGTGGATCACGCTGCCCGCTCCGAGGAACAGGCAGGCCTTGAAGAAGGCATGCGTGACGAGATGGAAGATCGCCACGCCGTAGGCGCCGACGCCGAGCGCGAGGAACATCAGGCCGAGTTGCGACACGGTGGAATAGGCCAGCACCTTCTTGATGTCGGTCTGCACCACGGCGATCGTGGCCGCGAAGAACGCGGTCGCGACACCGACGACGGCGATCAGCGCCGAGGCTTCGGCAGCCTGCAGGTACAGGCCCGACAATCGCGCCACCAGGTAGACGCCGGCGGTGACCATCGTCGCCGCGTGGATCAGCGCCGAGACCGGGGTCGGGCCGGCCATCGCGTCGGGCAGCCACACGTGCAGCGGGATCTGCGCCGACTTGCCGCAGGCGCCGATGAACAGCAGCACGCCCACCAGGCTCGCCGCCAGCGCCGGCGGCGTGGCGCTGCCGAAGGCGGCGTTGATGCGGTCCATGTCGAGCGTGCCGAGCGCCTGGTAGAGCACGAACATGCCGAGCAGGAAACCGGCGTCGCCGATGCGGTTCACGACGAACGCCTTCTTGCCGGCGCGCGCGTTGGCGAGTTCCTCGAACCAGAAGCCGATCAGCAGGTACGACGCCAGCCCCACGCCCTCCCAGCCGACGAACAGCACCAGCAGCGAGCGCCCGAGCACGAGCAGCAGCATGAAGAACAGGAACAGGTTCAGGTAGGCGAAGAAGCGGCCGAAACTCTTGTCGTGCGCCATGTAGCCGACTGAGTAGACATGGATCACCGAGCCGACGCCGGTGACGATCAGCGCCATCACCGCGCTCAGGCGGTCGAAGTAGAAGGCGATCTCGAACGCGCTGTCGCCGATCAGCGCCCAGCGGTAGGCGGTCTCGACCAGCGGCGCATAGCCGCCGGCCTGCAGATCGAAGAAACACTTCACGACCAGCAGGAAAGAGGCGATCGGCAGAGCGCACCCGGCGACGCTGACGAAACCCTTGCCGACGAGGTTGCCACTGAGGCGGGTCGCGAGCACGCCGTTGAGCAAGAAGCCGAGCAGCGGCAGCACGACGATGAGGGTCAGCATGTCGGGGCCCATGGTCCTAACCCTTCAGGTCGGCGTAGGCGCCGAGGTCGAGGGTGCGCTTCTCGCGCACCAGCAGCAGCACGATCGGGATCGCGAGCGCGATCTCGGCCGTGGCGACGACGAAGATCAGGAACACCAGCGCCGCGCCGACGGTGGTCGCGGTCTGCTGCGCGAAAGTCACCAGGCTGAGGATGACGCCGTTGAGCATCAGCTCCATGCACATCAGCATCACGAGCACGTTGCGGCGCACGATCACGCCCAGCAGCCCCAGCGCGAACAGCGCCAGCGCCAGGCCGAGCAGGAGTTGGGTCCTATCCATGGCGTCTCTTGTGATTGGCGCGGCGGCTGACCCTGATCACGGCCAGCGCGGCGACCACGGCGGCCAGCAGCAGCACCGAGGTGAGTTCGAAGTGCAGCCAGTAGTCGTTGAGGAACGAGATTGAGAACTTCGAGATGCCGTAGGCTTCGTTGCCCGCGTTGTGGTGATGCGGCGGCAGGCTGTGCCAGATGCCGATGCCCATAGTGCCGAGCAGCAGCACGAAGCCCGCCAGGCCCGGCAGCAGCAGGCCGGAGTAATCGCGGCCTTCGGCTTCGCGCACCTCCAGCAGCATGATGACGTAGACCATGAACACCATCACCGCGCCGACGTAGATCAGCACTTGGAACGCGGCGATGAAGTGCACCCCCAGCAGGCCGTAGATGCCGCCCAGGAAGACCATGGTCGAGATCAGCGCCATCGCCACGCGCATCGGCTGGCGCAGCACGATCATGAGTGCCGCACCCGCCAGCGCACAGACCGCGAACAGCGCCAGCAGCAACGTGTCGATGTTCTGCAGCAGGGTCTCGATCATTGCTTGCCCCCGATCTTGCGTGCGCCGGCGGCGGGGTAGGGCTTGGCGACGTCGCTCTGCGGCTTCCAGGTCAGCATCTCGTCGAGCGTGAGCCACATCTGGCGCCGGTCGTCCGACGTCAAGCCCGGCGTTTCCTTGGCCATGCGGATCGCGTCTTCGGGGCAGGCCTCGACGCACAGGCCGCAGAAGATGCAACGCGAGTAGTCGATCTCGAAGCGCACCGGGTACTTCGGGTGCGCGCTGTCGCTCGGGTCGAAGCCGGCCTCGATCTCGATCACCTTCGCCGGGCAGACCGTGGCGCACATGTTGCACGCGATGCACTGCGGCTTGCCGTCGGGGCGCTGCGTCAGCACATGCTTGCCGCGGTTCAGCGGCGCGTAGTCGAAGCGCGTTTCCTCGGGGTAGTAGGTGGTCAGCGCCCCCTTCTTGCCGGTGAACCACTTCTTCATGTTGCGCAGGAACACGCCGCCGGTGATCGCCAGCCCGCGCAGGATTTCGGGCAGGTAGGCGCGTTCCCACGCGTTGAGCGTGGGCTCGTTCCAGTAGACCTTGCGGATGTGCGCCTCGCGCTTGTAGGGCGTCATCAGAATGGCCTTTGCTGTTGCAACCACACCAGCACGGCAGTGATCGACAGGTTGAGCAGCGCCAGCGGCAGCATGAACTTCCAGGCAAAGGCCAGCACCTGGTCGTAGCGGAAGCGCGGCAGCGACCAGCGCACCAGGATCTGGAAGCTGCACACGAGCATGACCTTGACCAGGAACACGAGCAACTGCGTCACCACCACGACGCCGTGGCTGAGCGCGATGTCGTAGCCGCCGGGCAGCGTGAAGCCGCCGTCGTGCATGTAGGGCAGGTTGTAGCCGCCGAGGAACAGCGTCGTGAACAGCGCACCGACGATCGCGATCTCGATGAACTCGGCGAACATGAACAGCCCCATCTTCATCGCGCTGTACTCGGTGTAGTAGCCGGCGATGAGCTCGGATTCGGCCTCGGGCAGGTCGAACGGGATGCGCTTGTTCTCGGCGATCGCGGCGGTCATGAACAGCACCGCGGCGAAGGGCTGGTAGACCACGCCCCAGGCCGGCAGCACACCCAGCACCGTGCCCGACTGCTGGCGCACCATCGAGTTCAGGTCGACGCTGCCGAAGATCAGGATCAGGCCGAGCACGGTCAGGCCCATCACCAGCTCGTACGAGATCATCTGCGAGCCGGCGCGCAGCCCGCCGAGCAGCGAGAACTTGTTCGCCGAGGACCAGCCGGCGAGCATCGCGCCGATGATGCTCATGCCGCTGAAGGCGAAGACCATCAGCAGCCCGGCGTCGAGCTGGGCGATCTGCATCGGGTAGGTGCGCCCGTCGAACCAGCCGGCGAAGGCCGGGAACAGGCGTCCCGGGTCGAGCAGCCCGCCGAAGGGAATGACGCCGAACACCAGCAGCACCGGCGTGAACACGACCCAGGGCGCCACCGCGTAGGCATACCAGTCGTAGCTGCGCGGCTTGAAGTCTTCCTTCACCAGCATCTTGATGCCGTCGGCGATGCCGTGGAACAGGCCCCACAGCACGAGCTTGATCTGGGTGTACGGGATGCGGACGTAGGCGCGATTCGCGCCGATGCGGTCCGACATCACTGCCGCCTGCTTGCGCTCGACCCAAGTGAGCAGCGTGCCGAAGGTCATCAGCATGCCCACCGCGTAGGCGATGAAGACGAGGTAGATGACCAGGTCCTGGGTCATATCGTTCCCAGTTCGGCAAACAGCGCCTCGGCGTCGGCGACACCGGGCTTCTTCGCGAAGCAGGCTTCGAAGGCGCTGACCACGCCCTGGAAGTTGGTGTAATGGCCGCAGCGCTCGGTCATCACGCTGATCGGCAAAAACACGTCGGCGTGGCCGTTTTCAGGCTGCAGCCAGCTGTTGAGGTAGACGATACCCGCCCTCGGTGGCAACTGCGCGAAGCTGAAGCCTTCGCCCCACACCAGCACCAGGTCGCAATCTGGCCCGAAGGCATTGCGCGCATCGGCCGGCAGCAGCGGGAACAAGGAGCGAGCGGCGGCGGTGTTCGGATTCTTGTCGGGCTTGATCAGAAGATCGTCTTCGAGCCGTTCGCCCGGCGCGGGTTGAACGTCGGTCTTGACGAAGCAGTTGAAGCGCGCGCCGAGCGCCAAATTGAACGCCGTCAACTCCTCGTTCGAGGCCCAGTTCGATATCAGCGCCACCGGGTTCTTGGCGGCCTTCAGCAGGGCGCGCGCGCTGGCCAGCGCGGCGTGCAGTTCGACCGGCCGGCCCTTCTGCATGGGCTGATCGGCGCGTGCGCGCCCGAACACCTGCGCCAGGTCGCGGCCCTTGTTGCAGATCCACGGCCCGTTGACGGCCGGGTTCTCCAGCGGTGTGACGCGGTCGATGCGCGCGTTCTGCGCCGGGTCCAGCGCGTTGAGTTTCCATTCGCTCTTGCGGTGCCAGATCTGGACGCTGCAGCCGCGCTCGCAGCCCGGGCACACCGACGGCGTGGGCTTCAGGTACCAGA
>JAEMQF010000273.1 GCA_022758925.1 Burkholderiales bacterium
CCGCCACTTTTTTTTTAATTATACGCGGACCACCGAGAGCTACCCTATTTCCCAACACGACGCTCTTCCGAGCTGCTGCCTCGCTTGCGCTGGGCATGACGATCGATGCCTCGACCGGCGCCTTCGGCTGGAGCCCGACCGAGTCACAAGGCGGCCTCACGCCATCGGTGACAGTGACCGTCACCGACGACGGCACAGGCAACATCACCGACAGCGAAACCTTCACGATCTTCGTCGGCGACACCAACGTCGCCCCGGTGCTGGCCGCGATCGGCAATCAAGCTGTCAACGAAGGTTCGACGCCGATCATTACCCTCACCGCCACCGATGCCGACCTGCCGGCGCAGACACTCGTCTTTTCGATCAGCGGCGGCGCCGATGCAGCCCGGTTCACGATCAACCCGACCACCGGTGTGCTCAGCTTCGCCGGCGCACCCGACTACGAGAGCCCGAGCGACGCGAACCTCGACAACGTCTACGACGTGACGGTGCAGGTCAGCGACGGCAGCCTGGCCAGCACGCAGGCAATCAGCGTCACGGTCATCAACCTGGATGACACTGCGCCGGTTCTCGGCGCCAACCGCCTGAGCATCGTTCAAGGTGGCAGCGCTGTTCCCGTGATCGCCGCCACCGATGCAGACTCCAGCTCCGCGCAAATCAGCTTCACGGTCAGCGGCCTGTCAGGCGGGACCTTCGAGCTTGCTGGTGCGCCCGGCGTGGCTGTCACCGTCTTCACGCAGGCCGACGTCAACGCCGGTCTGGTGCGCTTTGTCAGCGACGGCGCTGAAGCCGCACCCGCCTACCAGCTCACGCCCAGCGATGGCGTGAATGCCGGCGTGGCACAGGCGGCGACGGTCAGTTTCACGAATACCAACGACGCACCCGTCATCACCAGCAATGGCGGCGCGCCGGCGGCGACGATCGCGCTGGCCGAAAACTCGTTGCAGGTCACGACCATCACCGCCACCGACGCGGACGCGCTCGACGTGCTGCGCTTTGCCATCAGCGGCGGCGCCGATGCGGCGCGCTTCAGCATCGATGCAGCGAGCGGAGCGTTGAGGTTCGTCGTTGCGCCCGACTCGGAACAGCCGGCCGACGCCAACGCCGACAACCGCTACGAAGTGATCGTCAGCGTGTCCGACGGCAGCTTGCAGGCGCAGCAGTCGCTCTCGATCGACGTCATCAACGTCAACGAGCCGCCCACCATCGTCGTCAATTGGTTGTTGTTGTCCAAAGGCGGCACGACCCTGGTCCTGCTCGGCACCGACCAGGAGAGTGCCGCGGACGCGCTCAACTATGCGGTGAGCGGCGTCGTCGGTGGCCAGTTCGAATACCTCGCGGCGCCGGGTGTGGCGATCACCGGCTTCAACCAGGCCGAGGTGAACGCCGGCGCAGTGCGCTTTGTCGTCGACGCCAGCGGCGCGAGCCCGACCTATTCGCTCACTTTGAGCGACGGTGTCTCGGTGGTCACGGCGCCGAGCCCCGGCGTCTTCATCGAAGCTGCGCCCCCGCCGCCGCCGGTCAACCCATTTCCGGTCGCGTCGAACCCGCCGCCAACCCAGGCGCCGCCAAGCCCCGCCCCGGTGCAAGCCGCAAAGCCGGTTGTCGCCAAGCCGCAGGCGCTTGCCCCTGGGCCGGGCCGCCTGTCACAGGACTTGTTGTCGGAGCGCAGCGATGCTGTGTACGAACCGATGCAGGCGCGCTTGAATGCGGCAACAAGCTCGGCCCTCGCTCCGGACGGCCTGACCACTCGCGACACCTACACGACACCCGTCACCAACCTGGACCATTTTGCGTTGGTGTCCGAAGGCAGCGTAGACGCCGCCACCCCGGGACTGGTCAAGCTCGATCTGGTGAGCGCATTGCGCGAGCGCCTGCTGGGCAAGGAACTGAACCAGCTTCACGACGCCGAGCAGACCCGCCGGCACGCGGTGCAGAACTTGCAGTTCGCGGGTGCCATCCTGGTCAGCGGCCTGTCCATCGGCTATGTGTTGTGGCTGGCGCGCGGTGGTGTGCTCATGGCCAGCCTGATGTCGGCGCTGCCCGCCTGGACCTCGGTCGACCCGTTGCCGGTGCTGGCCCGCTCGAAGCGCCGTGACCCCAAGGACGACCCGGCGCGCGACGACCGCGATGCCGAAAGCGCACTCGAAAGGATGTTCAGCAAGCCGGGCACGACGCGAACCAACGGCGCGTCGAACGGCGCGAACTCGGCGCAGGCGGCGACCTCGGCGCAAGCCACCGGCACGCTGCAAGCGCAGGCCAAGGCGCCGGCCGACCCGCGTTCATTGGAGGAGCCGGCGTGAAGGGCCTGTCAACGCGCACCCATCTGGCCTTGGGCCTGAGCTCGATGGTGCTGAGCATGCTGCTCGTCGCGCTCCATTTCGGCCTGATTCCCGACCGCGACGGTGCCGTGCGCGCCGGCCGCGTTGCGCTGGCCGAGGCGGTGGCCGCGAGCACCACTGCGCTGATGGACGAACAGGAAGACTCGCAGTTGCGCAACCTGCTTGGCTTCATCGTGCGGCGCAACCCCGATCTGCTGTCGATCGGGCTGCGGCGTGTCGATGGCGTGCTCCTGATTGAATTCGGCGAGCATGAGAGCCAATGGCAAAAGCAGTCCAAGGCAGTGTCGACCGACGCCCAGCTGATCGTGCCGATCCTGCAGGGCACCGCCCATTGGGGCCACGCTGAATTGCGTTTCGTACCGCTCGGCGCAGCCGGATGGTGGGGGGTGCTGAGTTCGGCGCCGATGAAGCTGATCGGCGCCGTCGTCGCAAGTTGTTTCACCTTGTTCTACCTCTACCTGCGCCGCATGTTGCGCCATCTCGACCCGTCGAGTTCGATCCCGGGCCGGGTGCGCACCGCATTCGACAGCCTCGCCGAAGGCCTGTTGGTGCTCGACCCGAAGGGCCACATCGTGCTCGCCAACCAGGCTTTCGGCGAGGTCGTCGGCCGGCGCAGCGACGACCTGATCGGCAAACTCGCTGCTGAATTGGAGTGGACGAATCAGGCGCAGGCCCGCATTCCCAGCGCCGAAACGCCATGGGCCGCGTCGCTGCAGGACGCCCGGGTGCGCCACAACGTGATGATGTACCTGGAAGACGCGCAAAAGAAGCGCCGCACCTTCATGGTCAACTGCTCTCCGGTGCTCGGCGCGGAGGGCGTGCCGGCGGGCGTGCTGGTGAGCCTGGACGACGTGACCGCGGTCGAAGACAAGGAGATCGAGCTGCGCCTGGCGCGCGACGATGCGCAGGCCGCGAACCGCGCCAAGAGCGACTTCCTGGCCAACATCAGCCACGAACTGCGCACGCCGATGACCGCGATCCTGGGCTTCACCGAACTGCTGCGGCGTGACGGCCAGCAAGGCGTTGCGCCGACGCGCAAGTACCTCGACATCATTCAAGGCAGCAGCAAGCATCTGCTCGAAATCATCAACGACATTCTCGATCTGTCGAAGGTTGAAGCCGGCCGGCTCGACGTCGAGCGCATTGCCTGCTCCGCGCACGGCGTGGTGCAAGAGGTGGTGCGCGTGCTGCAGGTGCGGGCCGACGAGGCCGGCGTTGCGTTGCGCGTCGAATTCCCCGAAGCGCTGCCGGCCCGCGTGCTGACCGACGCCATGCGGTTGCGTCAAATCGTGACGAACCTGATCGGCAATGCGCTCAAGTTCACCCAGCAAGGTGCCGTTACTGTCGTGATGCGCATGGCACCCGAAGCACCGAACCGGCCACTGGTGATCGAGATCAACGACACCGGCATCGGCATTGCCTCCGACAAGCTCGAAGCAATCTTCGAGCCTTTTGTGCAGGCCGAGGCGTCGATCACGCGCCAGTTCGGCGGCACCGGCCTCGGCCTGGCGATCAGCCGACGCTTCGCGCGGGCGCTCGGCGGCGATGTCACGGCGACCAGTGTGCCGGGCCAGGGCAGTACGTTTCGCGTGACGCTCGAGACCGGTTCGCTCGAAGGGGTTGAGTGGCTGACGCCGGAATCGCTGGCCGCCGCCGATGCCGAGCCCGGCATCGCGCATGCCGCGCCCTGGCGGTTCGCGCCGGCACATGTGCTGGTGGTCGACGACAGCGCAGACAACCGCGAGCTGGTACGCCTCGTGCTCGAAGGCGCGGGTCTGCGGGTCAGCGAAGCGCAGCACGGTCTCGCGGCGCTCGAGCACATGGCCGGCGTCGGCGCGGATCTGGTCTTGATGGACGCACAGATGCCGGTGATGGACGGCTTCACCGCGACACGCCTGCTGCGCGAGCGGGGTTGCACCGTACCCGTGCTCGCATTCACCGCGAACGCGATGAAGGGCTTCGAGGGCGAGATCGCAGCGGCCGGGTTCAGCGGCTACCTGACGAAGCCGGTCGCCATCGATTCGATGCTGGCCGAACTCGCCTTGCACCTGGACGGACGGCGCGTCGCGCCCGACGCCGAGCCGCTGCCCGCACCCGCTGCCGCAGCAGCGCACAGCGCCGGGGCAGAGCTGCGCGACGGCGTGGCGCAGCCCTCGGCCGCCGGTGATCCGATCGTCTCGCGCCTGGCACAGCACCCCCGCTTGCGCAGCGTGGTGCGCAACTTCGCATTGCAGTTGCCGGCCAAGCTGCAGGCCATGCTCGATGCAAAGGCGCGTGGCGATCTGGATGAATTGGCGGCGCTTGCGCATTGGCTCAAGGGGTCCGGCGGCACGGTGGGCTACGACGCGCTGTTCGAACCGGCGCGCGACCTCGAGCAGCACGCACAACGCCGCGACGTTGGAGCCGCCGACGATGTGCTGCAGCAGCTGCAAGCGCTGGTGCAGCGCATCGTCATTCCGGATGAGGCTTCGGCAGCGCCACAGCAACTCCCGAAGACCCCTGCCCTGGTCTGAGAGGCTGAGAGTCTTTCGATCATGCCCGCTCATCACGCCAGAAGACGCCTGCTCGTCGTTGCAAATGCTCGCCATAGCCCGAGCTATGCCTGCGCTTTGCGCCTAGATCATGCGCCTTCTGGCGCGCTGCTCGGGCA
>JAEMQF010000041.1 GCA_022758925.1 Burkholderiales bacterium
ACATGCCCGACTTCGGGTTCCTGCGCCAGGCGCACCAGCCCCAACAAACCGTTCAGCGGTGTGCGCACTTCGTGGCTGGCGTTGGCAAGGAAATCGCTCTTCGCAAGATTGGCCTGTTCGGCACGCTCCTTGGTCTGCGCCAACGCCTCGTGGGTCAAGCGCCGATCGGTGATGTCGTCAAGCGTCCAGACGCCCAGCCCAGCTTCGGCCGGCGCGTCATGCTGCGGCTGCGGCGCGGCTTCGGGCGCCGCTTGCGGCACCCGAGTCGCGTCGACACGCAGGCTGAACCAGCGCAGCGTGCCGTCGTGGCGTTTCAACTGGCGCTCAACCTCGATCGGCTGCCCACGCTCGAGCGTTGCCGCGTGCTCCAGCTCAAACGCCGCGAAACTTGCTGCGTCGGGCCAGCACACTGAAAGCGCCTGCTCGAGCAGGGCCTTGGGCGGCCACCCCAGCAGCGTTTCAGCGCAGCGATTGGCGTAGACGATGTGTCGTGCGCGCGTCAGCACAACGCCCGTGCGCGCCAGATTCAGCGCGGTCTCGAAATCCGCAGGGGGTGGTGGAGATGTTTGCATGAATGGCCAGCGCCCTGGCTTCAACAGGCCGGCGCTTGAATCGACGCGAAGGCTACACCGGCGCGGTGCAGTCCCGCAGGCGTCCCGGGTGAATTGTTCGAAACATTCACGCACAAGGCGCCGCTGCGAGCCCGCGATGCCAGGCCTGCCCGGGCCCGGACTTTTTTCACACCACAACCGGTTCGAGCTCGAGCCGAATGCCAAACTTGCCGTATACGCTTTCCTGGATCGCGCGCGCCAGCGTCATCACTTCCGAGCCGATCGCATCGCCGCGATTCACGAGCACCAAGGCCTGCTTTTCGTAGACGCCGGCCTTGCCCACGGTCTTGCCCTTCCAGCCGCAGCTGTCAATGAGCCAGCCTGCAGCGAGTTTGACGCGCCCGTCGGCCATTGGATAGTGCACGACCTCGGGGTCGCGGCCGATGATGTCGCGGCACTGTTCGGGCGTGACCAGCGGATTCTTGAAAAAGCTGCCGGCATTGCCGACGATGGCCGGGTCCGGCAGTTTGGAGCGACGGATCGCGCAGACCCAGTCGAAGATCTGGCGCGCGCTCGGCGCCGTGATTCCGGTTTGCGCGATCTTTCGCTCCAGGTCAAGATATCCCAGCACCGGCTGCCAGGGGCGCGGCAGGCGAAAGCGCACGCGCATGATCACGCTGCGCCCGGCGAGTGCGTGTTTGAAGACGCTGTCGCGGTAGCCGAAGCCGCAAGACGCTCCGGACAGGGTCACGCTGCGCCCGGTGACCAGATCGACGGCATCAAGCGACTCGAAGCGCTGCGCCAGTTCCAGCCCGTAAGCGCCGATGTTCTGCACCGGCGCGGCCCCCACCGTGCCCGGGATCAGGCCCAGGTTTTCCAGGCCCGGCCAGCCCTGGTCGAGCGTCCAGGTGACGAACTCGTGCCAGTTCTCACCGGCGCCGGCCTCGACGATCCAGGCGTCTTCGCGCCGTTCGACGAGGCGATTTCCGCGCACCTCGATTTTCAGCACGACTTGCGGCATGTCTCGCGTCAACACGATGTTGCTGCCACCGCCGAGCACGAACTTCGACGCGCGGCCCAGCTTCGGATGATCGACGACCGCGCGCACGTCAGCATCGCGCGTGATCCGCACCAGGGACCGCGCCACCGCCGGCAAACCGAAGGTGTTGTAAGGCTTGAGGTTGACGCCGGTCTCGACTTGCATTGCGCAATTTTCCCCGATGCGCGAACCGCGCGCGCCACGCCCGGGGTCACAATCGCATCATGCCCAGTTTCGACGCCATGTTAGAGCCCAACCTGGTCGAGGTTCGCAACGCCGTCGACCAGACCGCCAAGGAAGTCGGCACGCGCTTCGATTTCAAGGGCTCGTCAGCGCGCATCGAGCTGAATGACAAAGACCTCACGCTCTGGGCCGACAGCGATTTCCAGATCGGCCAGGTGCTCGACGTTCTGCTCGCCAAGCTGAGCAAACGCGGCGTCGACGCTCGCTTCCTCGACCGCAGCGCGCCGATCGAAAAGATCGGCGGCGACAAGGTGAAGCAGCCACTCAACGTGAAGAGCGGCATCGACACCGAAACGGCGAAGAAGATCCAAACCGCCGTCAAACAAAGCAAGCTCAAGGTGCAGGCGTCGATTCAGGGCGACACGGTGCGCATCAGCGGCGCGAAACGCGACGAACTGCAAGCCGCGATCGCCCTCATCCGCCAGACCGCCGCCGACGCGCCACTGTCGTTCAGCAACTTTCGCGACTGATGACGCCCAACGCCTTGCAACTTGCTTGTGCGCTCGCCGCAGCGCTGCTTTGCGCCGGCGGCGCGGCGGCACAGAGCGTGTCGCTCGGCGGCAGCCTGGGAGACAAGGCCTTGCTCATGATCGACGGCGCGCCGCGCACGCTGGCCGTGGGCCAGACGTTTCAAGGCGTGAAGCTGGTCGGCGTGACCGGATCCGAGGCCATGGTCGAGTTCGGCGGCCAGCGCGTGACGCTGCGCCTGGGGCAGGCGCAGGTCAATCTCGGCGGCACCGCGAGTGCCGGGACAGGATCGCAGATTGTTCTCAGCGCCGGCAGCGGCGGTCACTTCGTGACGCAAGGCAGCATCAACGGCAAGGCGGTGAGTTTCCTGGTCGACACCGGCGCGACCCATGTCTCACTGAGCCAGACCGTGGCCGAGCAGATCGGCCTGGACTACCGCAGCGGCCAGCGCAGCGTGGGCAATACCGCAAACGGCCAGGTCGCCGTCTACCACGTGACGCTCGATACGGTGCGTATCGGCGATGTGCAGGTCTACAACGTCGAAGCCGCGGTGCTGCCCCCAGGTCTGGAGCGGGTGCTGCTGGGCAACAGCTTCCTGACGCGTTTTCAGATGAAGCGCGAGAACGACAAGATGACCTTGGACAAGCGGCCCTAGGAGCGTGTCGGGCTTTGGGCCGGGCCCGCCATCGCAAACGCCACGAGGGCCGCCACTCCCAGCCCGGCCAACAGCAACAACAGCTCGCGATAGCCCGCGACCACGAGCAACAACGCAGCCGCTGCGAGTGGCGCCGCAGCGCGCGCCAGGAGCGAGATCGCGCTCATGGCGCCGCTGATGCGGCCGAGGTTCGAATGGCCAAAGGCTTGTGGCACGATGGTGCCGCGAACGATCGTCACCAGGCCGTTTGCCACGCCGAACAGGAGCGCAAACAGCAGCATCGCGCCGACCTGGTTCGACACCGCAAAAATCGCCAGCGACAGCGGCATGCCGGCAAGCACCAGCAAGCCCAGGGCGCGGATCGACAGGCGCTTGCCGAACATGACGTAGGCCACGCGCCCTGCAACCTGGGCCGGCCCGAACCACACCACCACGGCGAGCGCCTGGCCTTCGCTCAGCCCCTTCGCGGCAAAGGCCGGCATGATGTGGGCCCAGATCGCTGCCGCGGCAAATGCATACAGTGTGAAAGCGACCGTGAGCAACCAGAATCGAGGCTCGCGCAATGCCTCGTGCAGCGTCGCGTCTTGCCGCGCAGTGCCCGCAGCCGGCTTCGGCAGCACAGGCGGCGTGCCGCGCAAGGCCCAGGCGTGCAGTGGCGCCACCACGAACAGCAGCACGGCACCGATGATCTGCAATGCACCGCGCCAGTCGCAGCAGGCGATCAACCAGGCAGCCGCAGGGAACGCGAGCGTGCTGGCAAATCCCGCGACCAGCGTCAGGGCAGTGATGCCCTGCGCAAATCGGTCGGGAAAGCGCTTCGTCAGCACGCTGAACGCGGGCTCATACATGCACATCGCCATTGCCATGCCGAGCACGACCCAGGCGCTGTAGAGCAGGCCGAGGCTCGTTGCCAGCGACCACAGCATGAAGCCCAGGCCACCGATTGCTGCGCCGCCACTCAGCACCCAACGCCCATGGCCGCGATCGATGGCGGCGCCCGCGGCATAGGTCGCCACACCCCACACTGCCAGACCGGTGGTGAAGGCTCCCATCAGTTGCGGCGAAGTCCACGCCAGCTCGCGCTGCATCGGCAGCACGAACGACGAGAACGTGTAGTACAGCGCCGCCCAGCACAACAGCTGGCCGAGCGCGAGCGCCCTGACCGTGGCCTGAAACGACAGCGGCCCTTTCAGCGTCGATCCAGGCGCGCCGTCATGCGAGACGCGCGGCAATGGCGGATTCGAAGGCACATCATGGTCGGTTTGAGCCATCCAGGGATTCTGCGGGCCGATCAAGGCGAGAATCGCATCATCGTGCTAAAACTCGCCCACCCTTCACCGCACGACCCCGCACGGAGTACTCCATGGATCTGACATTCACCCGCGAAGAACAGGCTTTTCGCGAGAAGATTCGCGCCTGGGTCGGGCAAAACCTGCCCACCGACATCAGCCACAAGGTGCACAACGCGCTCGACCTGACGGCCCAGGACATGCAACGCTGGGCGCGCATCCTGGGCAAGGAGGGTTGGCATGGTTACGCCTGGCCCAAGCAGTTCGGCGGCCCCGGCTGGGGCGCTGTGCAGCGCCATCTGTTCGAGGAAGAATGCGCGCTCGCCGGGGCGCCGCGCATCGTGCCGTTCGGCCCGGTGATGGTGGCTCCGGTCATCATGGCCTTCGGCACGCCCGAGCAGCAGCGCCGTCACTTGCCCGGAATCATGAGCGGCGACGTCTGGTGGAGCCAGGGCTACAGCGAGCCGGGCTCGGGGTCGGACCTGGCTTCGCTCAAGTGCAAGGCCGAACGCCGTGGCGACTACTACCTCGTCAACGGCCAAAAAACCTGGACCACGCTCGCGCAATACGGTGAATGGATTTTTTGCCTGGTGCGCACCAGCAACGAAGGCAAGCCGCAGACCGGCATCAGCTTCTTGCTGATCGACATGAAGAGCCCCGGCGTCAAGGTGCGTCCGATCGTCATGCTCGACGGCGGAGTCGAGGTGAACGAGGTCTGGTTCGACAACGTCGAGGTTCCCGCCGACAACCTGGTGGGTGAAGAGAACAAGGGCTGGACCTACGCCAAGTACCTGCTCGCCCACGAGCGCACCGGGATCGGCGACGTGAACCGCGCCAAGCGCGAGCTCGAGCGCCTGAAACGCATCGCCAAGCTCGAGGGCGTGTACGACGAGCCTCGATTCAGGGACCAGATTGCGCTGCTTGAAGTCGACGTGGTGGCGCTCGAAATGCTGATCCTGCGCGTCATCTCGGCGGAAAAGAGCGGCAAGCAAAGCCTCGACGTGGCTGGGCTGCTGAAGATTCGCGGCAGCGAAATCCAGCAGCGCTACACCGAGCTGATGATGCTTGCCGGTGGGCCGTTTTGCGTGCCCTTCATCCGCGAGGCCATGGCCGCGGGCTGGCAGGGCGATTTCTTCGGTGCCGCACACTGCGCGCCGCTGGCCGGCACCTACTTCAACTACCGCAAGACCACGATCTATGGCGGTAGCAATGAGGTTCAGAGAAATATCGTGGCACAGACAGTGCTCGGGAGCTGAACATGGACTTCGATTTCTCCGACGACCAGAATTCGTTGCGCGACGCGGTCGCGCGCTGGGTCGAGAAGGGCTTCTCGTTCGAGCGCCGTCACGCCATCGCCAAGGCCGGCGGCGCAGCGCGTGCCGTGTACAACGAACTTGCCGAACTCGGTTTGACGGGCCTGGCCGTTCCCACGGCACATGGCGGCATGGGCTTCGGCGCGGTTGAAGCGATGGTGGTGTGCGAAGAGCTCGGCCGCGGCCTGGTGAACGCGCCGTATGCGCAGGCTGCGTTGATGGCGCCGCTGCTGCTGGCGGCTGCGCCCGCCACGGTACAGGCGGAGTGGCTGCCGAAAATCGCCGCTGGCTCAGCCCTGATCGTGCTCGCGCACCAGGAGCGCGCGGCACGCTACCGCCTGGACCAGGTTCAGACCCGTGCCGTGCAGGCCGGTGGTTCGTGGAGCCTGAGTGGCGCGAAGAGCGTGGTTCCGGCAGGCGACGAAGCCGACGCCTGGGTCGTGCCGGCCCGGACCGCGGGCGCTGCGGGCGATGCCACCGGCGTCGGCCTGTTCCTCGTCGTGAAGGGTGCTGCGGGCGCCACCGTGCGAGGCTTTCCGACACAAGACGGCGCACGCGCCGCGCAACTCACGCTCGCTTCCAGCCCGGCGACATTGCTCGCGGTGCAGGGCTTGCCGCTGCTTGAGCATGCGGTCGATGCCGGCATCGCGGCGCTGTGTGCCGAAGGCGTGGGGGTGATGGACAAGCTGCTCGCCATCACCGTCGAATACATGAACACGCGCAAGCAGTTCGGTGTGCCGATCGCGAGCTTCCAGGCCTTGCGGCACCGCATTGCCGACGTCAAGATGCAGCTCGAGCTGGCGCGTTCGATGAGCTACTTCGCGAGCCTGAAGCTGGGCGAGCCCGCAGCGCAGCGGCGGCGTGCGTTGGCGCAGGCGAAACTGCAGCTCGGGCAATCGATGCGCTTCGTCGGCCAGCAGTGCATCCAGATGCATGGCGGAATCGGCGTCACCGACGAGTACGTGGCGAGCCATTACTTCAAACGCCTGACCGTGATGGAGATGACTTTCGGCGACACGCTGCATCAACTCGGCGAAGTGAGTTCGCGCATGCTCGACACCGCAGGTGTCTTTGCCTGAGACTGCAGCCCAGCGGATTCGCAGCAAAGTGAAAGCGATGAATTCGGCCCCAGGGCTGGAAATATGCTCGGCAGAGAGCGCCGAAGACGCGCTTTCATGCTTCGACACCTCTGCGCGGCGATGCCAAGACCGGTTCCTGCTCCCTGGATCAGCACCTGGATCGAGCGCCAAGCCGTCGATGCAGCGCCGACTCGCGCTGTCAGCGCTCGCCTTGCTGGCGGCGGGCATTACGGCCTGCGGCCCCAAGCCAAAGCCCTATGACGAACAGGCCGACGCGCGGGCCGACCTGAACAAGGCGTTGCAACAGGCCAGGCTGCAAGGCAAGAAAGTGCTCGTCGTATTCGGCGCGAACTGGTGCGCCGACTGCCAGGCGCTGGCCAAATTGATGGCGGTGGGGTCGCTCGCAGAGCATGTGGCGCAGCGCTATGTTGTGAGCAAGGTCGACGTCGGCAATTTCAACAAGAACCTCGAACTGAGCCAACAGATGGGCGATGCGACGAAGAAGGGCATCCCGGCGCTCGCGGTGCTCGGATCGGACGGCGGCTTCCTACGCGCCACCCAGGCCGGCGAACTCGCCAACGCACGCGCGCTGGGCGAAGCGCAGGTGCTCGCGGTGCTCGACACGCTCGTCGCCGCGCCGGCCAAGTAGCCCGGCGCCTCGGCCAAGTCGATGTCGATCACGGCCGTTCCCGGGCTGCGCGTCGGCCACTTCACCGACCCGCGGCGCCCCACGGGTTGCAGCGTCGTGCTCGCGCCGCCGGGAACGGTCGGCGGGGTCGATGTGCGCGGTGCTGCGCCGGGAACGCGCGAGACCGAGCTGCTCTCGCCGCTGAACGCGGTGCAGCAGGTGCATGCCGTATTGCTTGCGGGCGGCAGCGCCTACGGGCTGGACGCAGCCGGCGGCGTGATGCGTTGGCTTGAAGAACAAGGCATCGGAATCCAGGTTGGACGCGACTCCGGCGGCACCCAGGTGCGAGTGCCGATCGTGCCGGCGGCGATCCTGTTCGACCTGAACGTCGGCGATGCGCGCATTCGCCCCGACGCCCAGGCCGGGTATGCAGCCTGTCAGGCGGCAGCCGCGACCACGCCGGCGCAAGGCAACGTCGGCGCCGGTGCCGGCGCGTCGGTGGGCAAGCTGTTCGGCTTCGATCGCGCGATGCGCGGCGGTATCGGCGGCGCGGCGATCCAGGTCGATGGCGTCACGGTCGGCGCGCTGATCGCGGTGAATGCGATGGGCGACGTGGTCGACCCCGGCACCGGCCACGTGATCGCCGGCGCGCGCAGCGCCGACGGCACTTCGCTGCTCGACACGATGGCGGCGCTTCGGCGCGGCGAGTTGCCGCCGGCGCTGCAGGCGGGCCTGGCGACGACGATCGGCGTCATCGGCACCGACGCGAAGCTCGACAAGGCCGGTGCCAACAAACTCGCGCAGATGGCACACGATGGTCTGGCGCGGGCCATCAACCCGGTGCACACCCAGGCCGACGGCGACACGCTGTTTGCCCTGGCCACCGGCGGCAGCGGACGCGGCATCAGCCTGACGCTGCTCGGCGCGCTCGCCGCCGAAGTGACCGCACTGGCCGTGTTGCGCGCGGTGCGCGCCGCGACCTCGCTCGACGCTGCGGGCCTGCCCCGATTGCCAGCGGCGTGCGACTTCGGGACACTGCGCAGCCGAACCCCCGGAGGATGACCGTCATGACGATTCATTTCGCACGCCGTGCACTGCTCGCGGCCGCAGCGGCGTTGCTCGTGGCTTGCGCCACCGGCACGGCACCCGAGCCACACCCGCCCATCGTCTTCGTGCACGGCAATGGCGACACCGCCGCACTCTGGCACACGCTGCTGTGGCGCTTCGAATCGAACGGCTGGCCGACGCAGCGGCTGCACGCGATCGACCTGCCCTACCCGCTCGCGCGCGACGCCGACGACACGCCGCAACCGGGCCGCACCTCGACCGCGCAGCACATGCAGTTCCTGGCCGAGGAAGTGGAGCAGGTGTTGCGCCGCACCGGTCAATCGCGGGTCGTGCTCATCGGCAACTCTCGCGGCGGGTATGCGATTCGCAACTACATCGCCAACGGCGGCGGTGCCGCCAAGGTCTCGCACGCGATTCTGGGCGGTGTGCCCAACCATGGCGTCTGGTCCAACCCAGGGTTTCGACCGAACAGTGAATTCAATGGCACCGGGCCCTTTCTCGGCGCCTTGAACCGGCAAGGCGGTGCCGGCGTCGAAGTCACCCCCGGCGTGCAGTGGCTGACGATACGCTCGGACAACAACGACAAGTTCGCCCAGCCCGACGGCGTCTGGATCGGCGCAAAAGGCACAGCGACGAACGTGAACTTCGACGGCCCCGAGCTGAAGGGCGCGCGCAATCTGGTGCTTGCAGGCATCGACCACCGCGAGACTTCATTCAGCGCCAAGGCATTTGCGGCGTCGTATCACTTCATCACCGGGCGCGAACCCGTAACCCTGGGCATCAGCGCTGAACCGCGCATCAGTCTGTCGGGCAAGGTGAGCGGCCTGGGCCTGGAAAATCGCCCGGGCGCGGGCAATTTCGTGAACAACCTCGCCCTGGCCGGCGCCGAGGTCGAGGTCTACGCGGTCGACCCTGCAACCGGTGAACGCATCGGCGCCGCGCTGCACCGGCAGGTGGTCGGCGCCGATGGTCTGTGGGGGCCGCTCATCACAAGCAGCCAGACCGCTCTCGAGTTCCAGGTCAGCGCGCCGGACTTCGCGGTCACCCACATCTATCGCTCGCCGTTCGCGCGCTCGTCGCAACTCGTGCACCTGCGCGCCGAGCGCATTGCGGCGGCGGATCGTGAAGCCGGTGCCATCGTCGCGCTGACGCGCCCGCGGGGCTACTTCGGCGTGCCACGCGACAACATCGTGCTCGACGGCACAAGCCCGCCGGCCGGCATCCCCCCGGGCGTGGCGGGAGTTTCGGTGGCGCGCTTGCGCCTGGACGCCGCGACGCCGCGTGCGGTCAGCGCCGAATTCAATCGTGAACGCATCGTCGGCCGCAGTTGGCCGACACGCATGAACCATGTCGTGCTGCTGGAGCTTCACGATTGACCGGCAGCACGAGCCTGGCGCAGATCTTGTTCTCGCAAGGCTTCGGCACCCGGCGCGAATGTGAAGGCCTGATCGGATCGGGCCTGGTCAGCGTCGCGGATCGTGTTTGCGAAGATGGCGCAGAACGCTTCGAAACTGCCGGGCTCAGACTTCGCGTGCGTGGCGTCGAGTGGCCTTACCACCAGCGCGCCTTGATCGTGCTGCACAAACCGGCGGGCTACGAGTGTTCGCAAAAACCGCGCCACCACCCCAGCGTCTACAGCCTGCTGCCGCCACCGCTGCGCCGGCGCGACGTGCAGACAGTGGGCCGGCTCGACGCCGACACGACGGGCCTGCTGCTGTTCACCGATGATGGCGCGCTCATGCATCGCCTGACCTCGCCCAGACATCACGTCGCCAAGGTCTACGACGTGACGTGCAAACATGCGCTCGACGCAGGCCAGGCGCAGCGCTTGCGCGAGGGTGTGACCCTGCTCGACGATCCGACGCCGGTTCGTGCCGCGGCGTGCGAGGTGATCGCACCGAATCGCCTGCGCCTGACGCTGCTCGAAGGCAAGTATCACCAGGTCAAGCGCATGCTCGCCGCCGTGGGCAACCGTGTCGAAGCTCTGCACCGCAGTGAATTCGGGGCCTGGGCTCTGCCCCTCGACCTCAGCCCCGGCCAGTGGCGCTGGCTGGAGACAGAACAACCCGCCGCCGATAATGCCGCGCATGCGAGTCTTCCGAGGCACCCATCACCCTGACATCGCCCGCGCCTGTGCCCTGACGATCGGCAATTTCGATGGCGTGCACCGCGGCCACCAGGCCATGCTGGCGCTGCTGCGCTCGGAGGCGCGGCATCGAGCCCTGCCATCGTGCGTCATGACCTTCGAGCCGCACCCGCGCGACTTTTTCGCTGCGCTGGCGGGCAAGCCTGAACTGGCACCGGCGCGCATCGTGACCCTGCGCGACAAGCTCGGCGAACTGGAGCGTTGCGGAATCGACCAGACCGTGGTCATGCGTTTCGACGCCGGTTTCGCAGCGCAGTCGCCGCAGCGCTTCATCGACGACGTGCTGGTGCGGGGTCTGGGCGCGAAGCTGGTGCTCGTCGGCGACGACTTCCGGTTCGGCGCGAAACGCAGCGGCGACTACGCGATGCTCGACGCCGCCGGTCCGACCAGCGGCTTCGACGTGGCGCGAATGAACAGCTACGAAGTGCACGGCACGCGCGTGTCGAGCTCCGCCGTGCGCGATGCCCTGGGCAGTGGCGACATGGAGCGCGCCGCAAGCCTTCTGGGCCGGCCCTACAGCATCAGCGGTCACGTCGTGCACGGCCGCAAGGTCGGGCGCACCCTGGGCGAAAGTGCGAGCGGCCGCGGCGATGGTTTTCGCACGTTGAACCTGCGTTTTTCGCATCCGAAGCCAGCGGCGCTGGGGGTTTTCGCGGTGCGCACCTTTGGCCTGACGCATGAGCCTTTGCACGGCGTGGCCAGCCTCGGCCAGCGCCCCACGGTCGACGACAGCGGGCGCGTCGTGCTCGAGGTCTACTGCCTGGACTGGCCGCGCGAGCTCGGCGCGGAAGGGGGCTACGCTAAACTCGTGTGCGTGGAACTGCTGCACAAACTTCGCGATGAAGCGCGCTATGACGGCCTGGCGGCGTTGACTGCCGCGATCCGTCGCGACGTTGACGATGCGCGTGCTTTTCACGCCGCTCACGCGGCGACTTACACAACCACCGGCAGGCAGACGACACGCGACCGAATTTGAGGCACGGGCGCGACCCCGGCGCATGCATGACATCCGCAGCCTGGTTGTCAAAGCGGCGCAAGCCGGGGTCCAACTCCCGATACGTCGCTGCCTGCCCCTGAATCGATCCCGGCCAACGCCGGCATCACGCACCCCCAAGGACCGCCATGGCTGACCAGCCTGCCACCGACTACCGCTCAACGCTGAATCTGCCTGACACGCCGTTCCCGATGCGCGGCGACCTGCCCAGGCGCGAGCCAGCCTGGGTCAAGGCCTGGGACGAGCAAGGTATCTACCAACGACTTCGCAGTGCACGCCGCGGCGCGCCGCTTTTCGTGCTGCACGACGGGCCGCCCTATGCCAATGGGCAGATCCACTTGGGCCACGCCATCAACAAGATCCTCAAGGACATGGTCGTCAAGGCGCGCCAGCTCGCAGGCTACGACGCGCAGTTCGTGCCGGGTTGGGACTGTCACGGTTTGCCGATCGAAAACGCGATCGAAAAGCTGCATGGTCGCCACCTCAGTCGCGATCAGATGCAGGCGAAGAGCCGCGCGTTTGCTGCGGAACAGATCGGCCAGCAGATGGCCGACTTCAAGCGCCTGGGTGTGTTGGCTGAATGGGACCACCCCTACCGCACGATGGACTTCGCGAACGAGGCCGGCGAGATCCGCGCCTTCAAGCGCGTCATCGAGCGCGGCTTCGTCTACCGCGGCCTGAAGCCGGTGTACTGGTGTTTCGATTGCGGCAGCTCGCTCGCGGAATTCGAGATCGAATACGCCGACAAGAAGAGCAGCACGGTCGACGTCGGGTTCCTCTGCGCGCAGCCGGCCGAGCTGGCCGCGGCGTTCGGCGTGCCAGCGCTGGGCAAAGACGCGTTCGCGGTGATCTGGACCACGACCGCATGGACATTGCCGGCGAATCAGGCGCTGAACCTGAACCCTGCCCTCGACTACGCACTCGTGGACACCGAGCGCGGCCTGCTCGTGCTGGCGGCGAGTCTGGTGCAGAAATGTTTGGCGCGTTATGCGCTGACGGGCACGGTGCTCGCCACCGCTCTGGGTGAAAAGCTCGGTGGACTGAATTTTCACCATCCGCTGGCGATTGTCGACCCGGGCTACGCACGCCTCAGCCCGGTGTACCTGGCCGACTACGCGACGGCCGACGACGGCACCGGCATCGTGCACTCGTCACCCGCCTACGGCGTGGAAGACTTCAATTCCTGCGTCGCAAACGGCCTGGAAGTCGACGCCATCCTGAACCCCGTGCAAGGCAACGGCGCCTACGCGGCCGACTTCGCGCTGTTCGGCGGCATCAACATCTGGAAAGCGGTGCCGCTAATCATCAGCGCATTGCGCGACGCCGGGCGCCTGTTCGCCACCGAAAGCATCAGCCACAGCTACCCCCATTGCTGGCGCCACAAGTCGCCCGTGATCTACCGCGCCGCTGCGCAATGGTTCATCCGCATGGACGAAGGCGTTGGCGTGTTCACGAAAGACAAGGCTCCCAAGACCTTGCGCCAGATCGCGCTCGAGGCGATCGATGGCAATCCGCAGGCGGGGCAAGCCCCGACCGCCTTCTACCCCGAGAGCGGCCGCGCGCGGCTGCGCGACATGATCGCGAACCGACCCGACTGGTGCATCAGCCGCCAACGCAGCTGGGGGGTGCCGCTGCCGTTTTTTCTGCACAATGACAGCGGCGAGCTGCATCCGCGCACGATGCAGATCCTGGACCAGGCCGCGGCCATCGTCGAACAAGGCGGCATCGAGGCCTGGAGCCGCGCCAGCGCGGAACAGATACTCGGTGCCGCCGACGCGGCGTTGTACAGCAAGAGCAGCGACATGCTGGAAGTCTGGTTCGACTCGGGTTCGACCTTCTTCCACGTCTTGCGCGGCACGCATCGTGGCGCACCGGACCGTCCCGGCTATCACGAGCAGGGCCCGGAGGCCGACCTCTACCTTGAAGGCCATGACCAGCATCGCGGCTGGTTCCACTCGTCGCTGCTGATCGCCTGTGCGCTCGAAGGCCGCGCGCCGTACCGGGGCTTGCTGACCCACGGCTTCACCGTCGACGCCCGGGGCCGCAAGATGAGCAAGAGCCTGGGCAACGGCATCGAGCCGCAGACCGTGAGCCAAAAGCTCGGCGCCGAGATCATTCGCCTGTGGGTCGCGGCGAGCGACTATTCGGGCGACATCGCCGGTGACGACAAGATCCTCGCGCGCGTCGTCGACGCCTACCGCCGCATCCGCAATACGCTGCGCTTTCTGCTCGCCAACACGAGCGACTTCGACGCCGCGAATGACGCAGTGCCGCTGGCGCGGATGCTCGAGATCGACCGCCATGCGCTGGCGCGCGCGGCGCAATTGCAGGCCGAGATCGTGGGCACGTTCGATGCCGCGCGCGGCGTGTTCGACGGCGGCCACTACGGCGTCTATGAATTCCACCCGGTGGTGGCGAAGCTGCAACTCTATTGCTCGGAGGATCTGGGCGGGTTTTACCTCGACATCCTGAAAGACCGCCTCTACACGACGGCGCCGAAGTCGCTGGCGCGGCGCTCGGCGCAGACCGCGCTGTGGCAGATCGCGCACGCGTTGATGCGCTGGATGGCGCCGTTCCTCAGCTTTACCGCGGAAGAGGCGTGGCAGGTCTGCGCCCCGAACGACGCGCGCTCGATCCTGACGCAGACCTACTGGAAGTTCGATCCCCCCGACCCGGCGCTGCTGGCGAAGTGGGAGCGACTGCGCCAGATCCGCGGCGAGGCGAATCGGCAAATCGAGGTGCTGCGCAGCCAGGGTGTGCTCGGCTCGTCGTTGCAGGCCGAGCTGATACTGGGCGCGCGAGGCGAAGACCTGGCACTGCTGCGCAGCCTGGGCGACGACGTCAAATTCGTCTTCATCACCTCGAGCGTCGAGATCGTCGAACTCGGTGCCGATGACGCGCAAGCACTGCGTGCCCTGCCGCGTGCCAGCTCGGCCGTGAAGTGCGAGCGCTGCTGGCATTACCGCGCCGATGTCGGCCACGACCCGACCCATGCCACGCTCTGTGCGCGCTGCAGTTCCAATTTGTACGGCGCCGGCGAAGCGCGCCTCGTGGCTTGAAAATGGCCTCGCGCAGCGCAAGCACCGTGTTGCCCTGGCTCGCGATCGCGGCGCTGATCATCATCGCCGACCAGTTCACGAAGACGCTCATCATCGGCAATTTCCAGCATGGCGAGGGCATCACGGTGACGTCGTTCTTCAATCTCGTTCGCGTGCACAACGAAGGGGCGGCGTTTTCGTTTCTCGCCAGCGAGTCGGGCTGGCAGCGCTGGTTCTTCACTGCGCTGGGCCTGGCCGCGGCCGTGTTCATCGTCTGGATGCTGCGCACCCATGGCGGCCAGCGCCTGTTCGGCTTCGCGCTCGCGCTGGTCCTCGGCGGGGCCGTGGGCAATGTGATCGACCGCCTGCTGCACGGCTACGTCGTCGACTTCATCCAGGTCCACTACGGCGGCTGGTACTTCCCGTCGTTCAACGTCGCCGACAGCGCCATCAGCATCGGCGCGGCCTGCCTGATCCTCGACGAAATCTTGCGCGTGAGGCGTTCGCCATAAGTTTCACGGCGCAAGCGGCGCAGCATGACCCGCCTGTTGATATGCATCAAGCCCGGGCCAACGTTTGCGGGTCGGGCCCGATTGCCCACGGCGGGCAAGCTGCGCTACACCTATGGCCATGAGCAATGCACCGAGTGAAGCCCCCGAGGCTGCACAAGACCCGCCGCAGCCCGGCGCTGGGCAAGCCCGGCCAAGCCAGGTCGAGCTCCGCCCGCTGCACTGGACGGCGCCGTTGAGCTGGCTGCACCTGGGCTGGCGCGATTTCACGCGCGCGCCGGCGATCGGCTTGTTCTACGGCGCGAGCTTTGCCGGCATGGGCTGGCTGCTGCTGTGGTTGTTCCGCGGCGCGCCGGCCTACACGCTGGCGCTGTCGGCTGGCTTCCTGCTGCTCGGCCCCTTTCTCTGCCTCGGCCTGTACGACGTGAGCCGGCGCCTGGAGCGCGGCGAGCCGGCTTCCTTCATCGGCTCGCTCACCGCCTGGAAGACGCGCAGCGGCACGCTCGCCATCTTCGGTGGCGTGCTGCTCATCCTGGAGATGTTGTGGGGCCGGGCAGCGCTCGTGATCTTCGCCGTCAGCTTCGACGGCATGCCCGATTTCAAGGGTTCGTTGCTTGCGCTGCTCGACCCTGAAAACCTCGGTTTCATCATCGTCTACCTGCTGGTGGGTTCGGTCTTCGCCGGGCTCATCTTCGCCGTGAGCGTGGTAGCGATGCCGATGATCCTCGACCGCCAACTCGACGCCATTACCGCCGGCCTGACGAGCCTGCGCTTGTGCGTCGAGCAGCCCGGCGTGATGCTGCTTTGGGGCGCGACGCTCACGTTGCTCGTGGTGTTGGCGATGCTGCCCGGCTTCGCCGGCCTGCTGGTGGTCGGGCCGGTCCTCGGGCACGCCTCCTGGCATGCCTACCGCGCCGCGGTCGCCGAACCCGCTTAGGAGCCTGGGCTGCTTCTGCCGCCCAGGCTCCTAGTGTGGTGCGCCAGAAATAGCGGTACAAATGAAGGCGATGCGTTTCGGGTCAGGGCTAGGCGCAAACCGCAGCGATACCCAGGGGTATCGCGAGGCCGAGCCCGGACGAGCGCAGTCCCTGCGGACTGCGCTCGCCAGGCGAGGGGCTGGGCCTCAGGCCCAGCGCGGCCT
>JAEMQF010000149.1 GCA_022758925.1 Burkholderiales bacterium
GCGGCGGGTCGTTGAACACCAGGCTCGTCGTATGGTGCTCATAGAGTAGCGAATCGCCGTACTTCGGCTTGAACTCGCGCTTCTTGTCGGAGCTGAACAGCTTCGGCTGCTTGTAGACGAATTCGCAGTCGGCGAACCTTGTCAGGAACACGCTGCCGTCGGCAAAACGCTTCACCGGCGCGTGTTCGCGCAGCGCGCGGTAGAACGGAAACGGGTCGGCGTAGAACTCGCGCGGCAGGTCTTTCAGGTCGAACGCTTCCGCCGTGGCGCGGGCTTGCTCGGGCGTGAACATGGTGCGAACCGCGTTCAGGACACCAGCGCAGGCGCGGCCTCAGCCAGCAGCGCCGCAATGCGCGCGCCGACTTCCATGTCGTCGATATGGCCAAAGTGGCTCAGGCGCACGCGCCCGGCGCGGTCAATCAGCACCAGGCTGGGTGTGCCGTTGAGTTCGTAGGCCTGCATGGTTTGCGGGATCGGGCTGCGCACGCCGGGCATGTCAATCGCGATCGGAAACGTCAGCCGGTATTCGTGAATGAACACTTCGAGCGCGGGCCGGCCCATCACGGCGTGGTGTTCGAACACGGTGTGGATGCCCAGCACCTGCACCTCGGCGCCGGCAAAGGTGTGTTCAATGCGCGTTGCCTGCGGCGTGCCGTGCGCCACGCAGCCCGGGCACAGCATCTGAAACGCGTGCAGCACGACGACCCGGCCGCGCAACCCGGCAAGCGTGATCGGGGCCGGCGTGTTGAGCCAGGCCTGGGCCCGGATCTCGGGGGCTGCCTGCAATCCACCCAGGTCGACGCCGGCTTCGTTCATGGCAATGCTCAATCCAGTCCCAAGCTGATGCGGCGCGCGACCTCGCCCCATTTCTTTGCGTCGGCGGCGAGTTGCGCGGCGGCCTGGGCCGGCGTGCTGCCGACCACGCTCTGGTCGCCGGCTTCGAGTTTGGCCTGCACGTCGGGCGCTTTCAACGCATCGATGAACGCCTGGCGAAAGCGCGCGACGATGGCCTCGGGCGTTGCGCGCGGCGCGAACATCACGAGCGCAAAGTCAGCGCGGTAACCGGGAACTCCCGCCTCGGCCAGAGTCGGCACGTCGGGCAGCGCGGGCGAGCGCGTGCTGCCCGAAACCGCAATCGCCACGAGTTTGCCGGCGCGCACCTGCGGCAGCACGGTCGGCCCGGCAAGCAGGCCGCAAGGCACCTGGTTGCCAAGCACGTCCTGCATCGCCGGGGCCGGGCCTTTGTACGGCACATGCACCATCTCGAAGCCAGCCATCGATTGCAGCAGCTCCATCGACAAGTGGCCGGGCACACCGGCTCCCCCCGAGGCGTAGGCGTACTTGCCCGACCTGGCTTTCGCCACCAGCTCGGTCAGCGTCTTCACACCGAATGCCGGGTTGCACACCAGGGTCTGGTTGAACTGGGTGCCGATCGTCACCGGCAGCAGGTCGTCGACCTTGAAGCCCGGGTTCTTGTAGACATGCGGATTCACCGTGACCAGCGTGTCGGTGCCCCACAACCAGGTGTAGCCATCGGGCGCGGCACGCGCGACTTCGGCGCTGCCCAGGTTGCCGCCGGCGCCGGCTCTGTTGTCGATGACGATGCTCTGCTTGAGCGCGCCCTGCATCTTCTCGGCCGCCAGGCGCATCACGATGTCGCTCGGCCCACCCGGCGGGAACGGCAACACCACCCGGATCGGTCTGTCCGGCCAGGGCGTCTGCGCCATCACCCACGGCGAGAGCGCCGTCAACAGCGCGCTCGCAGCGAGGCGGACAAGGAATGTGCGGCAGTGCATGCGGAGATCCTTCACTGAACAGGGACGATTGTCGCCCCGGCGAGCGCGGCTGGGTCGCGGCGTTTCCGCCCAGCGCCAACAACGAGTCGCAGCATCGAATCGGTTGGCGCAGGCCGCCACGATTGTCGATTTCGAGCCTTTGTCTTACACTTTCAGCCTTGATTACTGAAACTGCAAGAATGTTGCAACGCCACGCCCAAACCCGCCTGCGACGCCTGGCGCTCGGCTTTCCCGTCGTCGTGCTCACCGGCCCACGTCAGGCGGGCAAGACCACGCTGGCGCGCGCCACGTTCGCGACCCACGAATACGTGTCGCTCGAAGACCCCGACGTTCGTGAACGAGTCGCTGACGATCCACGCACCTTTCTCGCCGCGCGGCGCGGCGGTGTCGTGATCGATGAGGTCCAGCGCGTCCCCCGCTTGCTGTCGTACCTGCAAACCGCAGTGGACGCAAACCCGGCGCTGGGGCGCTTCATCCTCACAGGCTCGCAGAACCTGCTGTTGTCGGCGGCGGTGAGCCAGTCGCTCGCCGGCCGCGCCGGCTATCTCGAACTGTTGCCGCTGGCCTACGCCGAGGCCGCGAGCCACTTTGATGCGCGCAGCCTCGATCAGACCCTGGTGTCCGGCGCCTATCCCGCGCTGCTCACGCGGCCGCTGGACCCGGCCGATTGGCACTCGAGCTACGTCGCCAGCTACGTCGAGCGCGACGTGCGCCAGATCAGCCGTGTCGCCGACCTGCTGCAGTTCCAGCGCTTCATGCGCATGATGGCGGCGCGCACTGGCCAGATGCTCAACCTGAATGCGCTGGCGCACGACCTGGGCATCGCCCAGACCACGGCGCACGCCTGGTTGGCCGTCTTGGAGGCCAGCTACATCGTCTTCCGGCTGCTGCCCTATCACGGCAACTTCGGCAAGCGCCTGGTGAAGACGCCCAAACTGTACTTCCACGACACCGGCCTGGCCTCCTGGCTGCTCGGCATCACTGACCCCGCAGCCATGGCGACGCATTCGATGCGCGGCGCGTTGTTCGAAAACATGCTCGTGTCGGAGTACCTCAAGTATTGCCGCCATCACGGCCTGAACCACGGCCTGTTTTTCTGGCGCGACAACATCGGCACCGAAATCGACCTGCTGATCGAGCGCGCCGGCACGCTGTGGCCGGTGGAGATCAAGTCCGGCGCCACGTTCCAGGGCGAATGGCTGCGCGGCCTGCACACCTGGACCCGCCACGCCGCCCAGGCCAAGCGTGGCGCGGCAATGCTGGTGTGTGCTGCCCCCGGGCACTTCGAGCACCAAGGCGTCATGGTCGCGAATTGGCGCGAGGCGCTGCGCGAGCTCGTCGTGGCATAGAGTGCCGCGCGAGGCGAAACATCGCGCCGCGCAGGCCGGCCCGCGCGAACGCCGTCTTGTTCCAGGCCGGCACCACCTTCGAGGCGCCACAATCGCGAGTAAGGCCCCGCCATGCCAACGTTGCAATCCCTCGGCAGTTTGACCCTGGCATTGGGCAGTTCGCCCTATCGCGCTGCAATCAGCGCGGCGACGCGGCGCCCGGAGCCGGAGCTGGTGCCGCAACTGCTGCAACTGGCGCGTCTGGACCCCGCCGCGACGCAGGCGGCGCAGGCGCTCGCGGCTCAAGTTGCAGCGACGCTGCGTGCGCGCAGCCGCGAGGGTGGGCGCAGCGGTTTGATGGCGGGCTTTGTGCAAGGGCTGCTGCAACAGTTCTCGCTGTCGTCGCAGGAAGGCGTGGCGTTGATGTGCCTGGCCGAGGCCTTGCTGCGAATTCCCGACGCTGCGACGCGTGACACGCTGATCCGCGACAAGGTCGGCGGCGCCGATTGGCAATCGCACCTTGGGCAAAGCCCATCGCTGTTCGTCAATGCTGCGACCTGGGGCCTGCTGCTCACCGGCAAGCTGGTCGCGACGCACAGCGACGTCGGCCTCGTCGCGGCGCTGCAGCGCAGCGTCGGGCGCGGTGGCGAGCCGCTGATTCGCAAGGGGGTGGACCTGGCGCTGCGCATGATGGGCGAGCAGTTCGTCAGCGGCGAAACGATCCACCTGGCGCTGGCGAATTCACGCGAGCGCGAGGCGCAGGGGTTTTGCTACTCCTACGACATGCTGGGCGAGGCGGCGCTCACGGCGCCGGATGCACAACGCTATCTGGCGGCTTATGAAACGGCGATCCATGCCATCGGCACGGCGGCGGCGCGGCGCGGCATCTACGAAGGGCCGGGGATCTCGCTCAAACTCTCGGCCCTGCACCCGCGCTACAGCCGGGCCCAGATCGAGCGTGTGCTGGCCGAGCTCTACCCGCGGCTGCTCGGTCTGGTGCAGCTTGCTTGCGCTTACGACATCGGCGTCAGCATCGACGCTGAAGAGTCGGAGCGGCTCGAAATGTCGCTCGAACTGCTCGAGCAACTGTGCTTCGAGCCGGCCCTCGCGGGCTGGAACGGCATCGGCTTCGTGATCCAGGCGTATCAGAAGCGCTGCCCGGCGCTGGTCGATTATCTGGTCGATCTCGGCCGGCGCAGCCGGCACCGCCTGATGATCCGCCTGGCGAAGGGCGCGTACTGGGACAGCGAGATCAAACGCGCACAGGTCGAAGGCCTGGCCGACTACCCGGTCTACACGCGCAAGGCCTACACCGACGTCGCGTTCGTCGCCTGTGCCCGCAAATTGCTCGCCGCGCCGGATGCGGTGTACCCGCAATTCGCGACCCACAACGCGCACACGCTGGCGACGATCTACCACTTGGCCGGACAGAACTTCTACGCCGGCCAGTATGAATTTCAGTGCCTGCACGGCATGGGTGAGCCGCTGTACGAGCAGGTGGTCGGGCCGGTCGCGCAGGGCAAGTTGAATCGGCCGTGCCGCATCTACGCGCCGGTGGGAACGCCTGAAACGCTGCTCGCGTACCTGGTGCGGCGCCTGTTGGAAAACGGCTCCAACAATTCATTCGTGAATCGCATCGCGAACCAGGCGATCGCGCTCGATGAACTGGTGCAAGACCCGTTGCAGTCGGTTGCGCTCATGGCACAAGAAGACGGCTGCGTCGGCCTGCCGCATCCCGCAATCGCGCTGCCGCGTGCGCTGTATGGCGACGCCCGTGTCAATTCGATCGGGCTTGACCTGTCTGGCGAGGCGCAGCTGATGTCCCTGGCGGCAAGTTTGTCGCACGCCGCAACCCGGGCCTGGACCGCAGCGCCGCTGCTGGGGGTGGGCGGCGCAGGGGCAGAGGCGGTGCCGGCGGCGAGCGCGGCTGCGGTGCCGGCGGTGAGCGCTGCGACCGCGGCTGCGGTGCCAGCGGCGAGCGGCGCGGCCGCGGTGGCGCGGCCGGTGCTGAACCCCGCCGACCATCGCGACATCGTGGGCGCGGTGCAAGACGCGTCGCTGGCCGACGTGCAGCTGGCCATCGGCTGCGCCGTCGAGCATGCGCCGCTGTGGGCCGCGACCGAACCCGTGCAGCGCGCTGCGCTGCTGGAACGCGGCGCCAATCGGCTCGAGGCCGACACCGAAGTGTTGATGCACCTGCTGCGGCGCGAAGCCGGCAAGACCTGCGCCAATGCACTGGCCGAGGTGCGTGAGGCGGTTGACTTCCTGCGCTACTACGCGGCGCAGGTGCGGCGCGATTTCTCGAACCGCACGCATCAGCCGCTGGGGCCGGTGGTGTGCATCAGCCCGTGGAACTTTCCGCTCGCCATCTTCATCGGTCAGGTCGCCGCAGCGCTCGCCGCCGGCAACACGGTGCTTGCCAAACCGGCGGAACAGACCCCCTTGATCGCGGCGCAGGCGGTGCGCACGCTGTGGCACGCCGGCATCCCACGCGCCGCGCTGCAACTCCTGCCCGGCCCCGGCGAGAGCATCGGCGCCGCGCTCGTCGCCGATGCGCGCATCCAGGGCGTGTTGTTCACGGGTTCGACGGCCGTGGCACGGCTGCTGCAGGGCACTCTGGCGCAGCGTTTGGGCGCGGCTGGTCGCCCGGTGCCGCTGATCGCCGAGACGGGCGGCCAGAACGCGATGATCGTCGACTCATCGGCGCTCGCCGAACAGGTGGTGGCCGACGTGCTGGCGTCAGCGTTCGACAGCGCCGGCCAGCGATGCTCGGCGCTGCGCGTGCTGTGCGTGCAGCGCGATTGCGCGGATCATGTGCTCGAGATGCTCGAGGGCGCGATGCGCGAACTGCGCATCGGCAACCCGCAACATCTGGCGGTCGACGTCGGCCCGGTGATCGACGCGCAGGCGCGCTCCAACATCGAAGCCCACATCGAAGCCATGCGCGCCAAGGGCCGGCGCATCGTCCTGCCCGTGCCGGCAGATGAGCCCGCCACAAGCCACGGCAGCTTTGTCACGCCGGCGCTGATCGAACTCGCAAGCCTGGCCGAGTTGCAGCACGAAGTGTTCGGCCCGGTGCTGCATGTGCTTCGCTTCGAGCGCGACGGCCTGCCCGACCTGCTGGCGCAGATCAATGCCACCGGCTATGCACTGACGCTGGGCCTGCACACGCGCATCGACGAGACGATTGCGCAGGTCGTCGAGCAATCGCGTGCCGGCAACGTCTATGTGAATCGGAACATGGTCGGCGCCGTGGTCGGGGTCCAGCCCTTCGGGGGTGAAGGCCTGTCGGGCACCGGGCCCAAGGCCGGCGGGCCGCTGTACCTGCTGCGTCTGTTGTCGGAGCGCCCGAACGATGCGGCGCTCCGTTGCGTCGAAGGCATCGGGCCGGTGGCTGCCGAGGCGCTTCTGCGCGGCGTGCAGTTGGGTGGGCGTGGTGTGCCATCGGGTGCGCGCAGCGGCGCGGCCTCGGCTGCAGGCGCTGCCGTGCCGGCCCAGACTGACGCTGCACTGCAAGCCCTGCAAAGCTGGGTGGCACAGCAGCCACGCGCCGACTTCGCCGCGCTGGCCCCGGTCTTCGCGCAAATGGCCGCAGAGTCACCCTGCAGTCCGGCACGGCTGCTGGCCGGGCCCACCGGAGAGGCGAATCTGTACGCCGTGTTGCCGCGCGAGCGTGTGCTGTGCCTGGCCACGGATGCGTGCGACCGGCTGCTGCAACTCGGCGCGGTGCTCGCGGTCGGCAGCCACGCCATCTGGCCGGCCGATGCGCAGGAACTCTATGCCGAGTTGCCGGACGAAGCCCGGCAGCGCATCGAGTTGACGCTCGACTGGAAGCACGACAGCGAGACCTTCGACGCCGTGTTGCACCACGGCGATGAAGCAGTGCTGCGCGAGCTGTGCGCTCAAGTCGCGCGGCGCCAGGGGCCGATCGCCAGCGTGGTGGGCCTGAGGCTAGGTGCGACCTCGATCCCGCTCGAACTCCTGGTGCGCGAGCGCAGCCTGAGCGTCAACACCGCCGCGGCAGGGGGCAATGCGAGCTTGATGACGATCGGCTAGGCCCTCGCCCGCAGCCGCCACCGAGCCGGGCCAGGAGCCTGTATACACTTGCGCAGCACGGACATTGCCATCGCCCGAACAATCCGGCAACAGCAAGCTGAAGGTTGAAAGACGGACCATGACCCCGCCTCCGGTGGCAAACCCCTTGGCCGTGGCCTGGGAAGACGCAGGCACGAGCCGCATCCCGTTTTCGGTATACACGGGTGAAGAACTGCACCGGCGCGAGCTCGAGCGTTTTTTCTACCGCAAGCACTGGTGTTACGTCGGCCTGGAAGCCGAGATCCCGAACCCGGGCGACTTCAAGCGCAGCGTGATCGGCGAGCGCTCCGTGATCCTGGTGCGCGACGCGTCAGGCCAGGTGAACGCGATCGAGAACGTCTGCGCGCACCGCGGCATGCAGTTCTGCCGCGAGCGGCATGGCAACCGCAAGGAGTTCGTCTGCCCGTATCACCAGTGGAGCTACAAGCTCAATGGCGATCTGCAAGGCGTGCCGTTTCGCCGTGGCGTGCGCCAGGGCGGCAAGGTCAACGGCGGCATGCCGGCCGACTTCGACAGCGCCGAACACGGCCTGACGAAGTTGAAGGTCGCTTGCCGCGGCGGCGTCGTGTTTGCATCGTTCGATCATGAGATCGAATCGTTCGAAGATTTCATGGGCCCGGCGATCACGCCGTATTTCGACCGCCTGTTCAACGGCCGCGCGCTGAAGATCCTGGGTTACAACCGCCAGCGCATTCCCGGCAACTGGAAGCTGATGCAAGAGAACATCAAGGACCCGTACCACCCGGGGCTTCTGCACACCTGGTTCGTCACCTTCGGCCTGTGGCGCGCCGACAATCAATCCGCACTGAAAATGGATGCCAGACACCGCCACGCCGCGATGATCTCGACGCGCGGCGCCTCGGGCAAAGCGGATCAGGTGACTGCGGTCGCGAGCTTCAAGGCCGACATGAAGCTGCACGATCCGCGTTTTCTCGACATCGTTGCCGAGCCCTGGTGGGGTGGGCCCACGGCCGTGATGACAACGCTGTTCCCGAGCGTGATCCTGCAGCAGCAGGTGAACAGCGTGTCGATGCGCCACATCCAGCCGGACGGCTTCGGCGCGTTCAACTTCGAATGGACGCACTTCGGCTTCGAAGACGACGACGCCGCGATGACAAAGCGCCGCCTGCGCCAGGCGAACCTGTTCGGTCCGGCGGGGTTCGTTTCCGCCGACGACGGCGAAGTGATCGAGTTCTCCCAGACCGGCTTTGCAGCCAAGCCGTTCCATCGCACGCTCGTGGAGCTTGGCGGGCGCGACGTGGGCAACGCCGATCACATGGTCACCGAGACGCTGATCCGCGGCATGTACCGTTACTGGCGCGAGGTGATGGAGGCATGAGTCTGCCGTTCGCTGACTACCTTGCGTTGACGCAGCTCTACGCGGACTATGCGCGGAGCTGCGACGCCGCCGACTGGGACGGCTGGTGCGAGTTCTTCACCGACGACTGCATCTACAAGCTGATTCCGCGCGAGAACCATGAGCGCGGCCTGCCGCTGGCGACGCTGTATTTCGAAAGCAAGGGCATGCTCAAGGACCGGGCCTACGCGATCCGCGAGACGCTGTTTCACGACCCGTACTACCAGCGCCATGTGATCGGCGTGCCGCGCATCTTGCGGGTACAGGGCGAGACCTTGCACTGCGAGGCGAACTACGCCGTGTTTCGCACCAAGCTGTCGCAAGTGACACAGGTGTTCAACGTCGGTCGCTATCTCGACACCGTGATACGAACCGCATCGGGGCTGAAGTTCGCGTCGAAACTCTGCATCTACGACAGCGAAATGATTCCGAACTCGATCATCTATCCGATTTGAAAGCCGCGCGATGAACGCCCAGTGGATCGATGCCGCCGCGCAAGACGATTTGTGGGACGACTCGGGCACGAGCGTCGTCTTGAACGGCCTTGAGATCGCGCTGTTTCGCGTCGGCGATGCAGCCTACGCCACCGACAACCTGTGCAGCCACGGCCAGGCGCGGCTGTGCGATGGTTTTGTCGAAGGCCACGAGATCGAGTGCCCGTTGCACCAGGGGCGCTTCGATTTGCGCACCGGCCAGGCCAGCGCCGAGCCGGCTGTCGAGGCGGTCAAGACTTACCCCGTGCGCATCGAGGGCGGACGGGTTTACGTCTGGCTCGAATAGGGCCACGTCCATCCAGCAGGAGAGAACGATGAGCGAGACCTGCGTCCTGGTCCACGGCGCATGGCATACCGGCGCTGAACTCGACCCCAGCGCGGAGCACATCCGAAAACTCGGCCTGCTGAGCCGCGCCGCGATGCGGCTCTACACTCGAAACCCACAACCTTGACGCAGGCCAGCCATGATCGGATACGTGACGCTCGGAACCAATGACTTGCCACGTGCAGCGGCTTTTTATGACGCCTTGCTTGCGGAGATCGGTGCGAAACGGCTGTGGGACTTCGGCCGTGGCATCGCCTGGGGCGTGGCCCAGGACAAACCGAGCCTGGCCATCATGAAGCCGTTCGACGCCAAGCCGGCGACGGTGGGCAATGGCGTGATGGTCGCAATTGTGGTGGACTCGCGCGACAAGGTGAATCGCCTGCACCGCAAGGCGCTCGAGCTGGGCGGCAAGGATGAGGGCGCGGCCGGCTCGCGCGGTGAAGGTTTCTATGCCGGCTATTTTCGCGACCTCGATGGCAACAAGTTGAACGTTTTCTGCCTCGGCTGACGCGTGGCCGACAGTGCGTCGCCTTGCAACCCTGCCACATCTGACTGGACCCGCAATGAACTCACCCAGCGCGATCGACCTGCGTTCCGACACCGTCACCCGGCCGACCCCGGAAATGCGCGCCGCGATGGCCGCAGCAGAGGTGGGCGACGACCAGTACGGCGAAGACCCGACGACGAACCTGCTGCAGGCGCGAATTGCCGGGTTGCTGGGCAAGCCCGCCGCAATCTGGCTGCCATCGGGAACGATGGCGAACCAGGTGGCGCTGTGCGTGCTCACGCGCCCCGGCGACGAAGTTCTGGTCAGCCGCGAATGCCACGCCGGCTGGCACGAAAGCGGCGGCTCGGCGGCGAACGCGGGCGTGCAGTTGGTCGAGATCGGCGCTCGGGGCGTGTTCAGCACGGAAGAAGTGGAGGCGGCGATCAAGCCGCGCTCGCTGCCGGTGTTTCCGCCGACGACCTTGCTCGAGATCGAAAACACGCACAACCGCAGCGGCGGCATCGTCTTTCCGCAAGACGCCGTGAAGCGGATCTGCGCCCTCGCACGCGAGCGTGGCCTGGCAACCTTTCTCGACGGCGCGCGATTGTGGAACGCAAGCGTCGCGAGCGGGCTGTCGGAGGGTGAACTCGCCGCGCCGTTCGACATGGTGGCGGTGGCGTTCTCGAAAGGCCTGGGCGCGCCCGGCGGCTCGGCGCTCGCAGGATCGCACGAGTTGATCGCCGCCGCGACGCGCAAGCGCCGCATGTTTGGCGGTGCGATGCGCCAGAACGGCATTTTCGCGGCAGCGGCGCTGTACGGCCTCGAGCATCACCGTGCGCGGCTCGCCGAAGACCACCGCAATGCGAAGCACCTTGCCGAGATGCTGGCCGGTTGCCCCGCGGTGAAGCTCGACCGCAACAGCGTGCAGACGAACATCATCGTGTTCCATCTGGCGCCTGGCGCGGTTGACGCGGCGACGCTCGTCGCGCAGGCGAAGGCGCGCGGCGTCCTCGTCGGGGCGTTCGGGCCGCGCATCGTGCGCGCAGTGACGCATCTGGACGTGACTGCGGCCCAGGTCGAACAGGCCGGCGCGGTGCTGCGCGAATTGCTGCGTTAGCGGCTGGGCCGGCCGCCCGGATGCCGGCGCAGCGGCCGCTGGCGTAGGCGCAGACGGTTCAGGTCTTCGCCGACTTCTTGTCGGCCTTTTTCGCGGCTTCCAGGTTCTCTGCCTTCTTCGCCTGCTTCTCACTGCGGGTCGGCTTATGCACCGCCGCACCGGGCTTCGCCCCCTTGACTTGCTTCGCATCCTTAGGTGCCTTGGGCGCCTTTTCTGCCTTCGGCGCCTTCACTGGTTTGGGTTTGACCACTTTCACCGGCTTCGCGGCAACGGGCTTGGGCGCCTTCGCCGCCGCCTGGCGCTGCGCCCTGGCCAGCTTGAGCTTGGCGCGTTCCTCGTGCAAGGCCTGCTCGGCCGCTGACGGCGGCTGATCCGCGCCATGCGCATGCTCGCGGCTGACGATGGCCAGGTGCAGCCTCATGCCGTTGTTCTTGATCTGTCGGTTTAGGGTGGCGGTACGGATCGGCATCAGCGTGCTCCAGGTTGAACAGGCGTAAATGTATGCGCAAGACGCAAGGGCTGGCCAAAAGCGTCTTCCGGTTGACAAGTGACGACGCAGCGCGCAATGCGGCCGAACCCGGCAGACACCGATAGAAAGGGCGCGGCTTGCGCATGACCCCGGGCAATCGTGAGCGCGTGGCACGCTGGTACGAGGCGCACTGCGGCGGCGCCAGTGCTGCAGCCGGGGCGCTCGCCGGCCCCTCGGGCGGCATCCTCTAAGATAGAGCCACGCAAACTCGCGGTCTTTCTTGAAGGGCGTTCTCATGTTCAATCGGCCCATTGCCCTGCTCGGCGTCGCCGCGCTGCTGGCCCTGGCAGGCTGCGCCACCGAAAGCTCGCGCACGCTTGCTGTCGAGAAGGTGCAATCCGCTGCCACGCCCTACGCCGGCACGACGGTGCCCATCTCGGTGGGCAAGTTCGACAACCGTTCGAGCTTCATGCGGGGCGTCTTCTCCGACGGTGTCGACCGCCTGGGCAGCCAGGCCAAGACCACGCTGGTGGCCCACTTGCAGCAGTCGCAGCGCTTCAACGTGCTCGACCGCGAAAACATGGAAGAAACCAAGCTCGAGTCGCAGTTGCAAGGCCAGGCGCAGAAGCTGCGCGGCGCCTCGTATGTGGTGACGGGCGACATCTCGGAGTTCGGGCGCAAGGAAGTGGGCGACCAGCAGTTGTTCGGCATCCTGGGTCGCGGCAAGGTGCAAGTGGCCTATGCCAAGCTCACGCTCAACGTGGTTGACATCCGCACCTCCGAGGTCGTGTACTCGGCGCGCGGCGCGGGCGAATATGAGCTCTCCAACCGCGAGGTGCTTGGCTTCGGCGGCACATCGAGCTATGACGCGACGCTGAGCGGCAAAGTGCTCGACCTGGCGATGCGCGAGGCTGTCAACACCTTGGTGTCGGCCATGGACACCGGTCAATGGAACGCCGGCGGTACGCGGCCTTGATGCTGCTGCGGCTCGCCGCGTGGCGCCTGCCTGGCGCCGCGCTGGCAGCGCTGCTGGTGGGCTGCGCCCAGCCTTCAAGTGCACCGCTGTACCTTTGGGAGGATTTCCCGCGCCAGCAGTACGACACCCTGCTGCTCCCTGGCTTGAGCCCGGAGCAGCAGATCGGCGCGATCCAGGCGCACATCGAGAAAGCGCGCGGCCTGGGTGCATCGCTGCCACCGGGACTGCGCGCTCATCTGGGCATGCTTTATCTCGGCATGGGCAACGCCGACGAGGCGCGCCAGCTGTGGCACGCCGAAAAGCTCGCTTTCCCTGAATCGACGCGGTACATGGATCAGCTGCTCAAGCGCCTGGGCGAGCCGGCGAAGAAGGCAGCCTCGACGTGATACGCCTTCTCATCAAGGCCGCGAGCGTGGCCTTGGCCGTCGCCTTGGCCGTCGCGTTGTCCGGCTGTGCCACGCCACCCACGGCCTTCGACTACAGCGCCTTCATCCAGGCCAAGCCGGCGTCGCTGCTGGTGCTGCCGCCGCTCAACGATTCGCCCGACGTCAAAGCCCCTTTCAGCGTGTGGGCGCAGGCCACACGCCCATTGGCCGAGGCCGGCTACTACGTGCTGCCCGTCACCCTGGTGGCGGAGACCTTCCGCCAAAACGGCCTGGATGTCGCTGCCGACATTCATGACTTGCCAACGCCGAAGCTGCGCGACTTCTTCGGCGCCGACGCGGCGGTGTACCTGCGCATCAAGGAATACGGCACCCGCTTTGTTGTTTTCAACAGCGACACGCGGGTTGAAGTCGAAGCGCGCATCGTCGACCTGCGCAGCGGCCAGCTGCTGTGGCAAGGCAAGGCCGTGGCGTCGTCTTCAGAGCAACAGCAGCAAAGCCAGGGCGGGCTGGTGGGCGCACTGTTGGCCGCGGTCGTCACACAGATCATCAACACCAGCACCGACGCTGCCTACAAGTACGCCGACGTCGCCAACCAGCGCCTGCTCGGCGCGCCGCGACCCAACGGCGTCTTGCCCGGGCCGCGCTCGCCGCTCTTCGGCAAGCCGCCGAATGCGGCCGCACGTTAGCCAGCGCTGATATTGCAACGCGGGCGCAGTCGATGAAGGGCGCCGCGCAGGCGCTGCACAAGCCGGCATCCCCTCTTGCGTCGCTCAGCGAGGCGCGCCGCCGGGCGGGAACGTGACGACCAGGCGGATCGGCTTGTTGGGAAAGCCTTGCGCCCACACCGGCGTGGCCAGGCTCGCAGCCAGGCTCAGCATGGCGCCGAGCAGGAGTTTTTCGAGGGTCATGCTGTCTCCCGAAGTCTTCAAGGCAAATAATCGGCGCCATGGGAGCTGCGCAGCAAATCGATGGCGTCGATGTCTACGTTGAAGGCAGCGGCCTCCAGGCGATCGTCATGGTTCATGGCTGGCCCGACACCTACCGGCTGTGGGACGAGCAGGTCGAACACCTGAAGCCGAATTACCGCTGCGTGCGCTTCACGCTGCCGGGATTCGACAGCGCGATGCCAGCGCGTGCCCATTCGCTCGCGGCCCTGGTGGCCACGCTCAAGCGCATCGTCGAACAGACCTGCGCCGGTGAGCCGGTCACGCTGCTGCTGCACGACTGGGGTTGCATCTTCGGCTACGAGTTCGCGTTGCGCCATCCGGCGCTGGTGCGGCGCATCATCGGTGTCGACGTCGGCGATGCAGGTTCACCCGCTCACCGCAGCGCAATGACGCCTCGAGCGCGCGCGATGGTGTTTGCCTACCAGGCCTGGCTTGCGATCGCGTGGCGCATCGGCGGCGCTGTCGGCGACCGCATGGCGCGCGCCATGGCTCGCTGGCTGCGTTGCCCATCCGATGCGCAGTTCATCAGCGCGAATATGGGCTACCCCTACTACATCCAGTGGACAGGCGCCTACGGCGGCTACCCGCGCCAGGCGGTGTTCGAGCCGGCGTGTCCGATGCTCTACATCCACGGCCGCAGGAAACCCTTCCAGTTCCAGTCCGCGCCATGGCTCGAAGCGCTGCGCCTGCGCCCCGGCAGCCAGGCGCTTGAATTCAACACCGGGCATTGGGTGATGAAGAGCCGGCCGCGCGAGTTCAACGAAGCGGTGGCGGCGTGGTTGGCTTCGAACGCCTGAGCACTTGCGCAGCGCCCGCGCGCCTCAGCGGCTCTTCCTGCGCGGCGTCACCGCAGCTTGCTTCGCCCCGGTGGCGCGCGGCGGCAAGCCGGTGTGCTGGGTCAGGATGCGTCCTTCTCTCACGGCGGACGTGCGCACCGTGCTGTTCTTGCGCCGTGCGCTGGTGTACTCGCCGCCCGTGGCCGGCTGGTAGCTGGGAATCAGCTGGTGCTTGCCGTTGCCGATGAGGTCGGAGCGGCCCAGCGCCTTGAGCGCGTCGCGCAGCAGCGGCCAGTTGTTGGGGTCGTGCCAGCGCAGGAAAGCCTTGTGCAGGCGGCGCCGGCGCTCGCCGCGCACGGTGTCCACTTTCTCGGCGCGTGCCGGGTCGCGGCTGATGCCCTTGAGCGGATTGAGATCGGTGTGGTACATGGCCGTGGCGGTGGCCATGGGGCTGGGATAGAAGGTCTGCACCTGGTCGGCCTTGAAGCCATTGCGCTTGAGCCAGAGCGCAAGGTTCATCATGTCCTCGTCCGTCGTGCCCGGGTGCGCGGCGATGAAGTAAGGAATGAGGTACTGCTTCTTGCCGGCTTCGGCGCTGTACTGCTCGAACATCTGCTTGAAGCGGTCATAGCTGCCGATGCCCGGCTTCATCATCTTGGACAGCGGCCCGGCTTCGGTGTGCTCGGGCGCGATCTTCAGATAACCGCCCACGTGGTGGGTCACGAGTTCCTTCACGTACTCGGGGCTTTGCACCGCCAGGTCGTAGCGCAGACCGCTGCCGATGAGTA
>JAEMQF010000381.1 GCA_022758925.1 Burkholderiales bacterium
GCGCGCCATGCAACGCGGCCTGGCGCAACATCACAAAGTATTGTTGATCGGCACCGACGCGCCCGCGCTCGACGCTGCCGGCTTGCGCAACGCTGCTGCGGCGCTTGACTCGCACGCGGCAGTGTTCGTGCCGACTGTCGACGGCGGCTATGTGCTGGTCGGCCTGCGCAAGCCAGGGTCTGGCGTCTTGCCTGGCATCTTCACTGGCATGCCGTGGAGCACGCCCCAGGTCATGCAGCGCACGCGCGAAGCCCTGCAGCGCGAGGGCATCGGCTACGCCGAGATGGCTGCGGTTCGCGATATCGACGAGCCTGCCGATCTGGCGCACCTGCCCAAACACTGGCTGTAAGAAAGTACGCGTGCGGCGCGACCTCCGCTGCCGGCCGGCATGCGCACGCTCGCGTCAGCGGCAGCCCGTAACATCGAGCACTCGATCAATCCCGCAGAGAAGGAACAAGATGCCGATGTTGCCCACGCTGGCCCGCTGCCTGCTGCTGCCGCTGAGCCTGTTCAGCGCGATGGTGCAAGCCCAAACCAGTGTGCAGTGGGACCAGATCGTGGCGCAGGCGAAAGGCCAGACGGTCTACTTCAACGCCTGGGCCGGCGACGAAAAGACGAACGAGTTCATCGCCTGGGCCGGCAGCGAATTGAAGGCGCGACACGGCGTCAATGTGGTTCATGTGCGCCTCAAAGACACGGCCGAAGCGGTGACGCGCGTCATCGCCGAAAAGTCCGCCGGGCGCCACAGCGGCGGCACGGTGGACCTGATCTGGCTCAACGGGCCGAACTTTCTGGCGATGAAACAACAGGGCCTGCTGTACGGGCCGGTGACGCCGCTGCTGCCGAACTTTCGCTTCGTCGACGTCACGGCCAAGCGTTCCAACGTCATCGACTTCACGACGCCGGTGGAAGGTTACGCCGTGCCGTGGCGGCTGGCGCAAGTGATCTTCATCTACGACAGCGCGCGCCTTCGTGACCCGAAAGACGTGCCGCGTTCGGCGGCCGAGCTGCTGACCTGGGCGCGCAAGAACCCCGGCCGCGTGACGCACCCGAACCCGAGCAATTTTCTCGGCGCGACGTTCCTGAAGCAGGCGCTGTACGAACTCGTGGCCGACCCATCACCGCTGCAGCAACCCGCCAGCGACGAATCATTCGCGCGCATCACGGCCCCGTTGTGGCCCTGGTACGACGCATTGCGCCCCATGTTATGGCGCAAAGGCGAGCAGTTCCCCGAAAACGGCGCGGCGCAGCGCGAGTTGCTGAACGACGGCGAGATCGACATCACCTTGTCGTTCACGCCCGCCGAAGCCGCGGTCTCGGTGCTCGCGGGCAAGTTGCCCGAGAGCGTGCGCAGCTTCACGTTCAGCAAGGGCACCATCGGCAACACCAGTTTCGTCGCGATTCCGTACAACTCGCGCGCGAAGGAAGGCGCGATGCTGCTCGCGAACTTTCTGCTCGAGCCCGCGACACAGGCGCGGGCTCAGGACGTGAAGAGTATCGGCAGCGTGAACGTGCTCGACGCGGCAAAACTCTCGCCCGCGCAGCGCGCGCTGTTCGACGCGCTCACGCCGAGCCCGGCTCTGCCCACCGCTGCCGAACTCGGAATTGCGCAACTCGAACCGCATGCGTCATGGATGACGCGTCTGAGCGCCGAGTGGCAGCGCCGCTATAGCCGCTAGCGTCGGGCGCCGCAAGCAACGCCGCGTCTGGAGATGGGAATGCACTTGCTGCGCCACGCGCCGCTGCTCACGGTGACTGCTTTCGCCGGCCCCGTCGTCGCCGGGCTGGCGGGCACGCTGCTGCCGGCTTTTGGCGTGTTGCCGGCGATCGGCGGCGAGTCGCTGAGCCTGAACGGCTGGCGCGAGCTGCTGCGCTTTCCCGGCTTCGCGACGAGCCTGCAGCTCACCGTGATGACGGGTTGGCTCGCCACTTTGCTGGCCGTGTTCATCACGTTCGCCGTTGCCGCCGTCTTGCACCAGCGCCACGCGGTGCGGCGCCTGGCGAACCTGATTTCGCCGTTGCTGGCGATACCGCACTCGGCGCTCGCCATCGGCTTCGCATTTCTGATCGCCCCTTCGGGCTGGATCGCGCGCCTGGTTTCGCCGGGCCTGAGCGGCTGGACGCTTCCACCCGACGTCGGCAGCGTGGGTCACCCCTCAGGCGGGGCGCTGGTGGCTTGTCTGCTTCTGAAGGAAGTGCCGTATCTGTTGTTGATGCTGCTGGGTGCGCTGAACCAGGTGCCGGCCAAGGCCCATACCGATGCGGCACGTGCGCTCGGGTACACGCCGGCACTGGCGTTCTTCAAGATCGTATTGCCGCAGGTCTACCCGCAGATGCGTTTGCCGATTCTTGCGGTGCTCGCGTTTTCGCTGTCGGTCGTGGACGTGGCGCTGATCCTCGGCCCCGGCAACCCGCCGACGCTGGCGGTGCTTGCGGTGCGCTGGTTCGGCGACCCGGACGTGCGGCTTTATTTCCAGGCAGCGGCCGCGGCGACGCTGCTGCTGCTGCTGGTGCTGGCATCGATCGCTGCCTGGCTCTTGCTCGAGAGATTCGCTGCGCGCGCCGGCAGGCGCTGGGTGATGCGCGGCGGGCGCCGCAGCGGCGTGCCGGCCTTCGCCACGCTGGGCAGCGGCGTCGGCGCGGCGCTGTTCACGATGGCGGCGGGGGCTATGCTCGGCATGGGGGTCTGGTCGTTCGCCGCGCGCTGGCGCTTCCCACAAAGTCTGCCGCCGTCGTTCACGCTGTCGAACTGGGAGCGTCAGTTCGGCGACTTGCAGCGCCCGGCGCTGACAACGCTGTGGGTCGGCTTCGCCGCGACCGCGATCGCGCTCGGATTGACGCTGGCTTGTCTGGAAAACGAGACCGGGGCTACGCGTCTCCAGCGCCGCGACGCTCCCAGCGCCAGCCTGGCGCTGCTCTACATCCCGCTGCTCGTGCCGCAGGTCGCGTTTCTGTTCGGCGCCCAGGTGCTGCTGATCCGCTTCGACCTGGACGCGACCCTTGCCGCGGTGGTCTGGTCGCACCTGAGCTTCGTGCTGCCGTACCTGTTCCTGTCGCTCGCCGATCCGTGGCGCGCATTCGATTCGCGCTACGCACGAACCGCGCTGAGCCTGGGTGCGTCCCGAGCGCGCGTGTTCTGGCGCATCAAGCTGCCGATCCTGCTCAAGCCGATCCTGATCGCCTGCGGCGTCGCCTTTGCAGTCAGCGTGGGACTGTATCTGCCCACCGTGTTCGCCGGCAGCGGCAGGGTCGCGACGCTGACCACCGAAGCCGTCACGCTGTCGGCGGGCGCCGACCGGCGTGTCATCGGCACCTGGGCGCTGTTGCAGGCGGCATTTCCCTTTGCCGCGTTCCTGCTCGCGGCGTGGTTGCCGCGCCTGCTGTACGCGCGGCGCCGGGGCCTGGCGTGATGCAGGCTGCGACGCTGCAGCTGCACGCGGTGCGCATCGCGCTGCACGGGCGGGTGCTGATCGGAGCGCTCGACGCCGGCGTCGAGCCCGGCGAGTGCCTGACGCTGATGGGGCCGAGCGGCTGCGGCAAGTCGACGCTGCTGAACTTTCTGGCCGGTACGCTCGACCCGGTGTTCGACGCGCAAGGCAGCATCGCCATCGGCGGCACCGACGTCACGACGCTGCCGCCCGAGCAGCGCGGTTTCGGCATCCTGTTCCAGGACGACTTGCTATTCCCGCATCTTTCGGTCGGCGGCAACCTGGCGTTCGCCCTGCCCGCCGCGGTGCGCCCGCGTGCGTTGCGGCAGGCTCGCATCGAAGCCGCGCTGGGCGATGCCGGCCTGATTGGGTTTGCCGATCGCGACCCGGCCACGCTGTCGGGCGGCCAGCGCGCCCGCGTCGCGCTCATGCGCACCCTGCTCGCCGCGCCGCGCGCCTTGCTGCTCGACGAGCCATTCAACAAACTCGACGCACAATTGCGCGACGAGTTCCGCGACTTCGTGTTCCGCCACGCGCGAGACTTCGGGCTGCCGACGCTGATGGTGACGCATGACGCGGCCGACGCGCAGGCGGCCGGCGGGCGCATCCTGCAACTGGAACAGGAGCAATGAGCGACTCGCAGCAAATCCCGGAGCAGCATCGTCCCGTCGCTGCCCGTCCCGGCCACCTGGCGGAGCAATGACCGACGCGCAGCAAATCCCGCAGCAACCGCACGACACCCACCTCGGGCTGCTCGATGCATTGCACGCGGCGCTGCGCGCGCACCAGCCGAATCTGGCCGAAGCGCCGCTGCAGGCGATGGCCGACAAGGGCCTTGCGCACCACCATGTGCGCCTGGTCGGCACCGGCCTGATTGCGCGCCTGCCCAAACAAAGCCAGATGGGTCTGGCGGCACAGGCGAACCTCGACTATCAGGCCGCGTGCTTCGCGCGCGCCAGCGCCAGCGGGCACGCGCCGGCGCTGCACGGCGTCCTGCCGCCGTCGGCGGCGCTGCCGCGCGGCGCCCTGCTGGTCGAAGAAATTCACGGTCGTGCGGCACGCCTGCCGCAGGATCTGCCGGCGCTGGCGCTGGCCTTGGCGGCGATTCATTCCTTGCCCTTGCCGCAGCCGCCGCAACGTGCGCCGCTGCGCGACCCCGCCGATTCGCTGCAGGCGTTGCGCCGCGAAATCGAAGCGCAGGCGGTGCACCTGGAATCCGCAGTGATCGAGGACCGCAGCCGCAAGACCATTGCCGCGGCGTTCGAGCGCTTCGACGCCGCGATTCGCAATCTCGAGTTGCCGCCGCGGCGCCTGATCGCGTTTGACGCGCACCCCGGCAACTTTCTGCTGCGCGCCGACGGGCGCGCGGTGCTTGTCGACCTGGAGAAGGCGCGCTACGGCGAACCGCCGCTGGACCTGGCGCATGCGACGCTGTTCACGTCGACGACCTGGGACTTGCAGAGTTACGCCGAGCTGAGCGTGCCGCAGGTGGTGCATGCCTGCGACGTGTGGGCGCGGCATTTCGACGCCGCCGCGGCGTGGCGGCCCTGGCTCGTGCCGCTGCGCGCCGCGATGTGGCTGTGGGCCGTGACCTGGTGCGCCAAATGGCAAGCGCTGTCGGGGCGGCGCGCCGCGACCGGGGGCGACGGCGAAGACTGGTCGGGCGAACACAGCGAAGACGCGCTGATCGCGCATGTGCGCGAGCGCGTGGCGTGTTATCTGTCGGCCTATGTGATCGCGGAAGTGGACGCCGAGTTCGAGGCGCTGGAGCGGGCGCTTCGGTAGCGGCGGAGCGCGCCTGGCCGCGCCGCCCAGGGCTCAGGGCGCCGCTTCGAGCTTGCGGAAGAAGTCGGCGAAGATGGCATCGCGCTGCACCGCATAGGCCTCACGCTGCGGGTGGCGCGCGGGGTCGGTGCGCCAACGACGGTCGGCGCCGAGCATCGGCGTGGGCGTCAGGTCGCTGGCCACCCACGCCGGGTTCAGCAACCAGGCAATCGCGATCATGTCCCAGATCACCCAGCTGTGGGCATACAGCGTGTAGATGCCGAACAACTCCCACAGGGGGTTGTGCGTGTAGAGGTAGTGCAGATAGGTGCCGATTGCGCCGCGCCCGGCAACGTAACGCTCGACCTCCGGATAAGTCAGGCGCAACTGGGCGCCGACGTGATAGCCCGGCAGGTAGACATGCGGCACGCCGCTGTCGAGCACGACCCTGGTCGCGGCCATGTCCTGCTCGAGGTTGAACGCGAAGTTGGGTTGCGGCGCGTGCGACGGGTAACCCGCAGTCCAGACGACGACGATGCGCTCCGCGATTTCGGGGGCAATCAGCAGCGCCGAGGCAACGTTCGTGAGGCAGCCGATGGCCACGACGTAGAGCGGGTCATCGGGCGCGCTCGCCAGCGCCGTGAGCACCAGGTGTTCGACGGCCTCGCTGCGCTGCGGCGAATCGAGGGCACCCAGGTAGCCGGGCGCGCCGCGATGCACGCGCGAACCGGGGGCGACGCCGCACTTCTCGAACACCCTCAGGATCTCTTGGTAACTGCGCTCCATGCCGACGTCGGGTGGATTGAACGGCGCCAGGTCAAGGGTTTCGAGCGTCCAGCCCTTGCGCTGGGCGTGGTCCAGGCGCGCGGCGTGTTGCTGCACCAGTTCCAGGTCGGCCGGGCTCGCCGCGCCTGGGTCGTCGCGGGCGTTGCGCGCACGAATCATCTCGCGCCGCTGATGGTCGAACGAAAACGGCGCCGCGTACACCGCTTCCAGGCGCAGTTGTCGCGGCGACAGCAGGGCCCAGGCCAACGCGAACTGATCGTCGATCTCGTTCGCCGCGTCGGTGTCGATCACGATGCGCGGTGCCGCGACCGGCGGGGCAAGGCGCTCGCGATACCAGGAGTGGCCGTGTTTGGCGAAGAGGTTCATGGGCATGAATCGAAAGCCGCGCGCGGGCGGCGAAACGGCACACTGTAGCGGCAGCGTCCGAGGCGCTCGATCGGGCTGCGCGCGCCGGCCCGGGCCAGCCACCCATGGGCGGTGTTCGCCGCCGCCAACGGCCGGGCGCAGAATCGGCGGGTCAGGCTCGGCGAATAGAAGGCAGTGGAAGGAGGGTGATGAGTGGATCGACGAGTGCCCGGCGCCGGCCGGGCGGGTGATCGGTTACCTGGGCGACAGCGGCCAGACCCGACGTTACCTCGGTTTGGGTACCGTACCGAGAATTGCAGGCGTGCCATATCGTTGCAGCCATCACCCGAAAGGGCAGAGCTGAAGGGAGTTCCCGATGGGCGGAGGAGCGAAGCGCACGCACGGGAATCGCGCGGATCCGGGCAGCGCCATAGGGGGGCGACGGCGCGGGCCAATCGGGCATCGGAATCGGGACGGCTGATCCGGGAGGATTCAGACAGCCCATCTCGCCGCGACAACTGCTCCGAGATGCATGCCGTTTGAGCGGCAGAACCGGAGCGGTACAGTCATGGAAACGAACTGCGATGGGCGACCTCTCGGCACTCGGAACGGTTGGTTCCCTTGAGTGTGAGGCGTCGCAGGCTGCCGGCCCGGCATATTCCAGCGCGAAGGAGTCAGTTCCATGCCCACAAGCCCGGAAGCTCCTGCAGTCCGCCAGGAGGTCGAAGATGTTGTTGTCAAGATGTTCGTCGCCACGGACGAACGAGACTGGCCGACGCTTGAATCTTGCTTCACCGATCCCTTCGTCCTCGACATGACCTCCATGGTTGGCGGAGACCCTGCGACCATGACGCCGCGGCAAGTCGCCGCAGCCTGGGCCGACGGGTTCAAGCCCTTGAGTCACGTCCACCATCAAGTGGGGAACTTCCGGACTGCCATCAGCGGATCGACCGCCAGCGTGCGGTGCTACGGGATCGCGCTGCATCACCGCAGCGGCATCTCGGTCGAGGCAAAGTCCCGCAGGTTTGTCGGCACCGACGAACTGGACCTCTCGGCCACGGACAGCGGCTGGCGCATCAACAGGCTAAAGTTCAACCTGAAGTTCATCGACGGGAACCTCGCGCTCGAGCAGGCTGCGTGAGGGCGGCGACGACCAACCTCTCGGTCGAGCAGGCCGCTTCCGGGCTGCGCCTCCAGCGGCGGCTCGCCTCAAACGCTGCGCGTCATAGGAGACCCACATGCTCACTGAAGCGCGCAATGCGTCCCACTATCGTGAATGGGTTGAGCACATCGCCCACAACGAGACGAAAGACGCCTTTCGGTATTTGGTTGGCTTGGCCGCCGAGGACCCGCGCTACAACTGCTACCCCATGCGCAAGGGGGAAGTCCTCGACTTCAGGTTCGAAGACGCACATCAAGAACAACCCTTCTCATTCATCACGAACAAAGGCTCGCTGCTCTTCTGCTTTCGCAAGCCTGCAACACAGGCGGGCCACTGGTCGAAGGAACTTCTGGCGGATCACTTTGACTCAGTGAGTGAGAACGCCAGGGGCGAAGTGACCGTTCGGCTTCGAAGCATCGCTGACGTACAGCGGCTCTGGCGCCTGATCGGACCGAGTACCACACCCTTCCGATCCGGAACCACGCCCACAACCCAAATTGGCTACATCAATCCGAACAACCAGCGCTGCGGTGGCAATCGGGGCGTCGCAGGCACAGACCATTTGCAGCTGGCCTACCGAATGGATTGCCAAGTGCCCGACTGCGGCCATGTCTATGGCGCAAACGGCACTGACGTATTTCAGCGCAAGTGCCCATACTGCCAAGACGGGAAACCCGGTATCCCCTTCTGAAGCGGTTGCGCCCAACCCTTCCATCGAGTGAACAGGCAACGGCATGCCGCGCATCGCCCTCATTTCATTCCGGGCCATGCGCGTCACGCCGTTGCGTGCTGCTCTTGTCAAACGGTAGGTGCTTGGTGTGAATACGCAGTCAATGCCCTCCCCGATTTGGTCGCGGTGGCTACTCCTGGTCACTGTCGGTGTCATGGTCTTCGGCCTCGTCCTGGTTCTTGCGCCTGGTTTCACGCGCGAAGGCTTCTCGTTGCTCGTCTACGCTGACGTCAAGCGCATCGCCGCATTTGGCTCCGACGCGGTTGAGTACATTGCACTTGTGCACGCTGTTTTGGGAGCGGTCATGTTTGGTTGGGGTCTGGCGCTGTTGCTGGTCGTTCGTGGCCTGTTCGCCCGCGGGGCTCGGCAGGGCTGGCAAATCATTGCCGTTTCTGTCGCAGCGTGGTTTGTCCCAGACACCGCGTTCTCGCTATGGTCTGGGTTTTGGCAGAACGCACTGCTGAACCTCGTGTTCATTGTTCTGTTTGCTGCACCACTCGCGGCAACGTATCGTGGCTTCCATGAAGCAGGCGCCTTGCATCTTCCAAGACCAGGACCATGAGGTCTCTGGGGAGAGTTCCTTGATCGTCGGCATGCCAGGCTGTGGGCAAGTGGGCAGAGGCCCGCGCGGTGGTCAACGCAAAGCGCGAACCCTTCGCTCAAGGGCAGCGCCAACGGCAGGCCAACAGGCCCGGTCTGGCGGTGAGCGGTGCATTGTCGCCAGCCCGGGTCTGGTGGCCTGCCGTTGGCGCCCCTGTGCAGTAGGCGGCCCAACCCACAGATCAAGCGGGCCTGCCTGCGGCAGGCCCCTTGGCAGTCACGCTAGACTGCACGAATGCCGCAAGCGCCTCTCCCAGGTCCTTCGCTGACACTCCGTCTCTTTGGGATACCCCTGTGGTTCCATTGGTCCTTCCCGGGTGTGGGCCTCGGAATCGCCGTTCCCTCCGGCATCGTGACCTGCTTCACAGCAAGCAATCTTGCCGTGGAACTGTTCGCCTGGTGTCTTGCAGCCGTCTCGGCACTCGCGCTTGTCCACGAAGCGGGTCACGCGGTAGTCGCACGGCTGCTGTCGCTTGAAGTTCACGCTCTGCTGTTCACCGCCGGCGGCGCTTGCTGCATCGCCGATGAGGCGGCCAGCGCCGGACACGAGGTGGCCTACAGCGCTGCAGGCGTCGTCAGCCAGACTGTTGTCCTGGTGGCCACATCGCTCATGCTTCTTGGTGCACTGCCGTCGCCGGAGCTTGGCTACGGGGTTGCGGTGTTCACGGCGGTCAATCTCCTGCTGATCCTCGCCAACTGTTGGCCCAGCGGCGGCAGCGATGGCCACCGCATCGTGTGTGCCGTCGACCGGCTGCTCGCGCTTCGCCAGCGAGACGCACCATAACCCTGCGCTCGAGCGGGCCTTCACCGGCTGGCCGCTCCGGGCGGTTCAGCATTTGGCCCTGAGCGGCCAGGCGGCACTGGCCGCTCAGCTCACACGTTGAAACGCGTCGAGACCCTCGAAGCAGCACGAGTGAATGGCCGGGCGTTGACACAATTGCACCTGCTCCCCGATCGCAAGGGAACCTGACGACATGCGCTTGCGTTTCTCTATGCTGGCAGCGAGCGTCGCCGGGACTTACGCCTTGCTCGCGGGCAGCCTCGCGCTGGCCGAGTCGATCGGGCATGGCTGCATGGGCTGGTGCTTCGCGGTCGCGACCCTGCCCGAATGGGCGGTCCTCGGCGCGCTTCCCACAGAATTCTTTTATTCTCCTCTTTGGGAGCACTTGCTCGTCTTCGTGTTCGCCATTGGAGCGATCTGCTTGAATGCCTTCATCGTGTACGTGATCTTCGCAGGAGTGAAGTGGGGGTCTGATGAGTGACGGCGCGGCCTGTGGCGCCAGCACCGTCATGCGTTGGCCGAAACGTCTTCGGCGTTGAGTCACTTGCCATGCGGTAGCTTGTTCGAAAGTTTCGGTGGCGGCAGCGAAATCATGCGACACAAGCCTTCATGCGAGAGCACAGGCTCCGCGGGCGCTGCCCCCATTTCAATCGGAACGTCAGGCTTCTGGTCAACTCCACCCGATGCAACGTTGCGCTTCTTGTGCCTGTGGTGGCGCCTCACTCCTTGTCGCCGGTGAGCCGTCGATGTTTGGTGTGTGCCACTGCACGAACTGCCGGCGCCGCACGGGTAGCGCATTTGGCATCTCGGCGCATTTCGCCAAGCCGGCGCTGCCGCTGCGTGCCGCTGACCGCAAACGTTCGGTGGCACTCGGCAGCCCCGGCAATGACCGTGTCCAGACGACACATTGTTCTGGCAATCGACCTCAAGCCGGTGCCGTGGTCCGGTGCGCGTGCGACTTTGTGAAGGTTCAACGGATCGAATGCGCACGCGTACGATGGGCCCCGCACTGTTTGCGCTTGACCACTCGAGGGCGCAGCAGACGCGCTTTGCGCTTGACCATTCGAGGGCGCCGCAGACGCGCGTGGGTGCAAGGTGTGAAAGGGCGCAACAGCCGCTGCGTCAAGGTGTCCAGCAATGCAGAGCACCCAGGAGGACAACATGAAGACCATCCCGATCGCGCTCGCTGCCGGCGTACTCGCACTTGCGTGTTGCGGGCCGGTCGGTGCACGCGTGACGCGCATCGTCATCGACGAGGTGCTGCCCATGCCCGCGGGCAGCCCGGCTGGGGCCATCGCCTACGAGCAGGTCGCGGGCCGCGCCTTTGGCGAACTCGACCCGAAACTTCCCGGCAACGCCATCATCCAGGACATCGAACTGGCGAAGGATGCCGACGCCAAGGTGCGCTATGTCTCCTCGTTCCTCATCCACAAGCCGGTCGACATGGCGCAAGCGAGTGGCCTGATGTGGCACGACGTGCCCAACCGCGGGCGCGTGTTTGCGTTCGCGCCGCAGGAGCGCGCCTTCGGCGATGTCATGCTCGCCAGCGCCTGGCAGGGCGACAACAGCGGCGCCACGGTGGTGCGGCCCACGGCGAGCGTCAGCGGCATGCAGTTCCTGCAGGTACCGGTGGCACGTGGGCCGGGCGGCGTGCCCATCAGCGGCGAGGTGTTCGGCCGCATCGCGAATCGCTCGGGCAAGGCCTCGCAACCCCTGATCGTGCTGTTCCATCCGGTGCCCTACAAACCGGTGAGCCTTGACACCAGCAAAGCAAAACTGGTGTCGCGCGGCGGCGAGAACCAGCGTGGCGAGGTGTTTGATGAAGTGAGCATTCCCGCCGGCGACTGGGCCTGGGCGCGCTGCGACGCGAACAATCCCTTTCCCGGCACGCCGGATGCCACGCAGATCTGCCTGAAGAACGGCTTTGACGCCGCGCGCCTGTACCAGGTGGTATTCACCGCCGCCGACCCCTATGTGCTGGGCGTGGGCTTTGCCGCGTGGCGCGATGTCGGCGCGTTCTTCAAGAAGGCCGCTGCCGATGATGCCGGCACCCCCAACCCGATTGCCAGAAGCATCTCGCACAGCATCACGCGCGGCATTTCGCAGTCGGGCAATTTCCTGCGCGGCTGGCTGCACCTCGGCTTCAACCGTGCCGAGGACGGCGTCCAGGTGCACGACGGCATGTGGCCGATCATCGCCGGGCGCCGCATCGCGCTCAATTTCCGCTGGGCCCAGCCCGATGGTGCGATGGAGTTGTACCAGGCGGGCAGCGAGGGCCCGCAGTGGTGGCTGCCGCACCCTGACCCGGTGCGTGGCCTGCCATCCGCGGGCATTCTCGATCGCTGCACGGCGACACGCACCTGCCCCAAGGTCATCGAGCATTTCGGCTCGGCTGAAGTGTGGGCGCTCAAGCTCACGCCGGAGTGGGTGGGCGCGGATGCAAAAGCCGATCTGCCCCTGCCGGACACGGTACGCCGCTACTACATTGCCAGCACCACCCACGGCGGCGGCGCGGGCGGATTCGACAGCAGCCTGCCCGGAGTCGGCCTGCCCAAGACCGGCGCCGCCTGTCCGGGCAACAACTTCGGCAGCGGCGTGCTGCCGGCCAATCCGGTGCCGCATACGCAGACGGTGAATGCATTGCGCGTGCATTTTCGCAACTGGGTCATGCAAGGCACGCCACCGCCGCCGAGCCGCTACCCGACGCTGGCGCAAGGGCAACTCGCCGAAGCGAACAAGGCGGCGATCGGCTTTCCCACGCTGCCGGGCCTGCGTGCCAGCGCACCCGAACCGGGCTTCATCATGCCGGTGCACGACTACGACTGGGGCCCGCAGTTCAATGCGCTCGATGGCTCGGGCATCGCCTCGATTGCGCCGCCGCGAATCAAGCGCAGCCTGAAGATGCTGGCGCCCAAGGTCGATGCCGACGGCAACGAAGTCGGCGGCGTGCCGGTGGTGCTGCTGGGCGCGCCGCTCGGCACTTACCTGGGCTGGAACGTCGCGGCGGGCGGCTTTCACAAGGACCAGATCTGCTACTACGCAGGCGGCATGATTCCGTTCGCGCGCAACCTCGAGCAGCGGCGCGCCAGCGGCGACCCGCGCCCGTCGCTGGAGGAACGCTATGGCTCGCACGATGCCTATGTGGCGGCGGTGAAGAAGGCCGCGGTGCAAGCGATGGCCGAAGGATTCCTGCTTCAAGAGGACGCGGCGGCGCTGATCGCCGAGGCCGAAAGGAGCGCGGTGCTGCGCTGAACACGCAGCCACGGGCGAGCGCCGGGTTTTCGCCGTGCGCGGTGTTTCAACGCGGTGCAGAACAGGCGCGCATGCCACCGCACAACGGTGTGCAGGACGTTTCGGCCCTCAAGCATCGAGGCCCTCAAGGAGTGGACATGTCGTTCAAGGCTCAGTGGTACAAAGACAAGCTCGCAAAGAAGGCCTCCAGGGGTATGCGCGGCTACCCCGTCGCAACGGTGGCGTTCTACGGACCGGACGCCCGGCGCGCCACCAAAGTCGCCGTCGGCGTCATGGAACGCGAAGGCCTGCAAGCGGACGTGCTCGAACGATGGTGGTCGGAAACCACCGACGTCAGGGCCGATGCGGAAATCACTGAAGCCATTGTTCGCTTCATCGAAGGGCACGGTGCCAAGTCGGTCGTCGTGGCCGATCGCATCATCGGCTGCCCGCACGAGGAAGGCACAGACTACCCCGAAGGAGAGAAGTGTCCGAAGTGCCCGTATTGGGCAACCCGGGATCGCTGGAGCGGAGAAACCGTTCAGTGAAGAGGCAGGGCCACAACCCCTGCATCGAGCATCCCTTCGCGGCCGGGCCACGCCACGCTCGCGGTTCATTCGCGGCTTCACAGGGCGAGCCGGTTGCGGCCGCGCATGGAAGGCGCCAGGCGTGATGCAGAGGCTTCAGAGCTCCCCGTTCAAGCTGCTCATCCTTGACTGCGATGGGGTCGTGGTGGACAGCGAGCACATCACGACGCGCGTGCTCAGCGAAATGATGAATGCCATGGGCACATCGATCGAAGCCGCTGAGGTGGCCCGGAAGTTCTCTGGGCATACGTTCACCCGCACACTCGAGCTTGTCGCCGAGCTGATCTCCCTTCGCTCGCCGCGGGCCTCGAATGACACCGAGGCCCATGTCATTGACTCTGGGGGTGCAGTTCTTAACTCGCTGAAACAGTGGCGAAACCGCGGCTGGAAGCATGTCACACATGGGCCGGGCAGCGTGTTTGGCGAATGGGCGGTGCTTGGTCTACGTGCCCGGCGACACCACAAGCAGGCCCGCATGTGTCACGTGCGGCACGAAGCTGTCTTGCCGTTTCCGGCCGCTCAACTCCACGTCAGACCGCACCGATGCGCTTCGGCGCTGGCCCATCAAAGCGCATCTACAAGTGGATTGACTGACCGTCAGACTGCATATACAGTCTGAGCATGATCACTTGGGATGAGCCGAAGCGACGGGAAAACATCAGGAAGCACAAGATTGATCTTGCGGAACTGGAACCCGTCTTCGACCGCCCGATGATCTCGGTGGAAGATGATCGCGAACGCTAAGGCGAACTTCGGCTGCAAAGCCTGGGCGTGTGGCAAGGCAGAGTTGTCTTCTTGATCTGGACCCCGCGCGGTGATGACACCGCGCACCTCATATCCTGCCGCTATGCCGATCGCAAAGAAACCAACGATTACTTCATCTCACTTTAGCCCCTCCGAGATCGCAGCCGCGAAAGCCGATGCCATCGCTCGGGCTGCTGGAAAGACCAAGGTCGACTGGTCTAAAGCAGTCGCCACTCCTGGTGGCGGCGTCAGCGCAACGATCGCGGCGCTCCGAAGAACGCGTGGCCCGAGCAAGAAGCCGGCGAAGCAGCAAGTTGCCATTCGCCTGGATCAAGAGGTCGTCGGCGCCCTTCGTGCGAGCGGCCCAGGCTGGCAAACGCGCGTAAATGCCGCACTCAAAGAGTGGCTGGCAAAACAGCCAGTCAAGCGCAAGCCACGCGGCCACAGTGCGGTTTAACGTGGCGTTCCAGCAGACGCGCTCCGGGCTGCGGCCTCCGGGCGCGGCTGAACTCAAACGTCGGGCGGCTTCAATCCAGGCGATCTGCGCTTCCACCCACATCGGACAACATGAACAGAGACGCTCGCATCTCGATCGAAAGAATCGAGCAAGCCATTTCAGTGATCGGCCCGGAGTTCCTGAACACCCCCCAGTTTGAATCCGAAGCTCTTTCGGCGGAGTTGGGGGCCCGGGTAGTGGTCAAGATCGAAACCATGAACCCGATCCGGTCATTCAAGGGGCGTGGCTCGGAACTCTACATGTCGAAGGTGCCTGCGGGCTCTGAGGTCGTCTGTGCCAGCGCTGGAAACTTCGGACAGGCCATCGCGTA
>JAEMQF010000015.1 GCA_022758925.1 Burkholderiales bacterium
GAATCTTGCCTTGACTGAAGACGCGGCCATCGACCCCGACGCAAATTCTGCGCGCGATTCTATTTGAGTGCGGCGCTTCAGGGTTCAGGCTTACCCGCATCGGCGCCCGGCTACAGTGTTCCCGCAGCTGCGCGCAAAGCCCGGCGCCAAACCTGGAGCCACCCCCCATGCTGACCATCACCGGCCTGTCGCACACCTATGCCAACGGCACGCGCGCGCTCGACGCCAAGGCCAGCGCCGCCTCGGTGCTGGCGTTCGTGCGCACGCCGATCAGGGGCGGCAAGCAGAGCGTGACGCTGGTCGTCAAGGAACGCCCGATGTTCGCCGGCGTCGACCCGTACAACAAACGCATCGATCGCAATTCGGACGACAGCCTGAGCAAGGTGGAGGTCGGCGAGCAGGGGCGGTGATGGATCAGAACTTCGTGTAGCCGCCGTCGATCACGAACTGCTCGCCGCTCGTGTAGGCCGACGCATCGCTCGCGAGGTAGACCGCAATGCCGCCGAAGTCGCCGATCTCGCCCCAGCGGCGCGCCGGAATGCGGGGCAGCACGGCTTGCGCGAACTTCGGGCTGTTGACCGCGCGCTCGGTCATGTCGGTCACGATCCAGCCCGGCAGGATCGCATTCACACGGATGCGATGCCGCGCCAGCTCCACGGCCAGCGCACGCACGAAGGACGTGACCGCCCCCTTCGACGCGCCATAGTGGCTGTTGCGCGCCGCGCCTTCAAGCGCCGCGGTGCTGGCCGTGGCCACCATCGAGCCGCCCCGGCCGTGTTCGGCCATGTGGCGTGCCGCGGCGCGAAACGTCAGGAACACGCCTTCGACGTTGATGCGCTGCACCCTGCGAAACTCCTCCAGCCCCATCTCGAGCAGCGGCGTGGCCTTGCTCGAGACCCCGGCATTCGCGAAGCACGCGTCGACGCGCCCGAGCGCGGTGACCGACGCCGCGAAAGTACTGTCAACCTGCGACTCTTCGCCGACGTCGCAGACGAAAGCGTGAACCCGCGACGCGTCACCGCAGGCTGCTGCCAATGCCGCCTCGGCGCGCTCGGTCTTGCCCGGGTTCGAGCCCCAGATCGCGACCGATGCGCCCGCCGACAGCAGCGCGCTCGCCATGCCGTAGCCGATGCCGCCGTTGCCGCCGGTGATCACCGCGCCGCGGCCGGTGAGATCGAAAGCCTTGAACACGGGTCTCTCCTTGGAGCAGGTTGCGAGGTTCTGGAATTGTCACTTCAACGCGATGGGTGGCCGGCACCGGCTTCTCGAACGCGAGCTGCTTGAGAACGATGTGCGGCGCGTTCGGTGTGGGGACATGTTCGGTGCACCGACAGGCGAGCCCGTCGGACTGGACCACGAACAGGTCGACCTTGGCGATGAGCCCGGCATCTGGTGCCGGCAGGATGGCGTTGCGGGCCTCGCTGGGTGGTCCATGGTCGCCGCCGAGGAAGATGGGGTTGAGCGCGAAGATCCATTTCTCGCGGATTTGGGCGGCGCATATCGGCGCGACAATTGGCCGAAGAGGCCTGCCCGTTGAGAGGGACAACCCGATGACTACAGCAGTGGAAGCGAACTGCAATGGGCGATCTGGCGGCATTCGGCACGGTGGGTCCATTTGAACGTTGAGCGTCTTGTGCACGGTGTGATGACAAACGGCACACAGTGATGTAGCATCCACACATGAAGCCCTTTCGATGGAGCGCGGAGAAGAACGACGCGCTGAGGGCCGACCGAGGTGTTTCCTTCGAGAGCATCGTTGTCGCAATCGAGGCCGAAGGCTTGCTGGACGTCCTGGCCCATCCCAACCAGGCGAAGTACCCGAGACAACGAGTGCTCGTCGTGGCTTATGACAGTTATGCGTACTTGGTTCCGTTCGTCGAAGAGGAAGACTACTTCTTCCTCAAGACAATCATCCCGAGCCGCAAGGCAACTCGTGACTACTTGAATCTGGGTGAAGAAGATGCCGAACGTTGACGACTACGAACTTGAGATCCTGAGCGCCTACGAGAAAGGCAAGCTGAAGTCCGTGGCGACCAAGGGCGAACTGGCAAAGTTCAAAGCCGCCGCGCGGGCTACTGCCATCAAAGATCGGCGCGTCAATATCCGGCTGTCGTCCGGCGATCTGAGCGACATTCAGGTCAAAGCCCTTGAAGAAGGTGTTCCTTACCAAACGCTCATTGCAAGCGTCCTTCACAAGTACGTCACCGGCCGCCTCGCCGAGCAACCGGAGCGTGCTGCCAAGCAGCCTCGCGGCCGCGTACCCAAACGCCGCAGCACTTCTGCAAACTGAGGCTCTTCCCTCGATGCAGACGCCCAATCGGGCAGGCGACGGCTGCCAGCCGTCGCTCCCCACACCACCCACCATGCGTGTCCGCGGTGGGCGGCTCATCGCTGCAGTACCCATGGCTGGTTGCGGGCTCGCCGCTGGCGATACCCCACCCGCTCGGGTTCAACGGGATGCCAGGGTCCGCTCCTCCGTGCCGTGGGCTTGCACCTGAACGATCACCTGGTGCTTGGCGTCCATCGCGGCCACACCGGTGTAGCCTTGGAAATCACGCCCTTGCTCGCGGCCATCTTGGCCGAGTCGTTGTCGGTCCGGTTGCTCTTGCGCAGCGCACCGCGTGAGCCCTGGCGATCCTCGGGATGCTCGGCCAGCCACTCACGGATGCGCCGGGCTTCGCGATGCAACTGCTCGATGCGCCGGGTTTGCCCGGCTCGCAGGCAAGGCTGCGCATCATCCACATCGGCCTGCCGGTGGCGTTCGAGCATGCGCTGCACAGCGGCGTGCATCTTCTGCGCCTGGTGCTGGAACTCGGCGCGCGTGCCGCTGCGCTCCTTGGAGGCGTTGCCGGGCAGCTTCACGCCGTCGATGGCAAACATCTCGCGCCCGATCAGACCCTGCGCGTCGCAGATCAGGAGCACTTGCTGGAACACTTTGCCAATCAACTCGCCCAGGCCCGAGACGAAGGCGGCGATGGTGGTGAAGTGCGGGCAGGAGTCGCCGCTCAGGGCAATGAAGGTGACGTGCTCGCGGCACGCGCGTTCAATGGCCCGGCTGGCGACGATGCCACGCGAGTACGCCAGCAGCACGCCCTTGAGCAACATGCCCGGCGGATACGCACTCGCGCCGGTGTCGTCGTTGTTGAAGCGCGCGTCGAAGCCACTGAGATCGATCTCGTGATCGAGCAGGTGGTTCAAGGCGTGCTCGAATGTTCCGGGCAGCAACTGCGCCGCGAGGTCCAGGGCCAGAAAGCGCGGGCGGGTGTCGATCGTCTTGTAGCGGGCCAACGCGGTGCATCGGTGGTTGCGATGCGTTCGCCTTGCAATCCGCGTGCCACGGGGGCAGACTCTCGGGATGGTTTTTCTACAGCCTCGTCAGGTCGCATAGAAACCACCTTCCTCACCACATCATGCGCAGCTACTGGATCGGCGTCGTCTCTCGCTCACACGTGCAGATTGGCGTGAAAGGCGGCTTCGTTCAACTCAACCATGGCAAGAAGGCACCTGTGCAGCGCCTCAAAGCCGGGGACATGTTGGCCATGTACTCACCGCGCGAGTCCTATCCGGATGGACCTGCTCTTCAGGCGTTCACCGCGATCGGGACAATCAGGTCAGGCGAGGTCTACCAGGTCGAGATGTCCCCTGACTTCAAGCCATTCCGCATCGACGTCGAGTTCTCAGCTTGCGTCGACGCGCCGATCAAGCCGCTGGTCGAGCATCTCTCATTCATAAAGAGCAAGACACACTGGGGAGCGGCGTTCAGGTTCGGCTACATCAAGGTGCCAGAGGCCGACTTCGCACGAATTGCCGATGCCATGAACCCCACACCATGCGCGCCGACTCAGGCATAACTCTTCGTTTCAGCGTACTTTCTTCGGCAGCCGCTGGAAGCGAACGTCGGGCCTCACAAGAAGCACCCACCCAAAGGAAACGTCGATGCAGCAACGTCCGATAGTGATCGCCGCAGGCCTGAGCTTCATCGTGGCCGGGCTGGCATTCGTGTCTGTCTTCAGCTATCTCGCCGCGAACTTCAACTACCCCGGCATTCTTGACGACAGTGCCGCCCAAGTTCTTCCGAGCCTGCGAGCTGGCGGCTCGGTGATGCGAGCGGCCTGGGCGGTCTACGCATTTCTGCCATTGCTCCTGGTACCGGGTGCTGTCGGTGCCTTTTTCGCTTGCC
>JAEMQF010000199.1 GCA_022758925.1 Burkholderiales bacterium
AAGGCCGTGCGCAATCCGCAAAGGCGATAATCACGGCATGAGTGAGAACCTGACATCCAGCGCTGTGCCCCTGCCCTTCGACGATACCGCCGAGCCGCCGGCGCCTCTGGCGTTCGCCAGTTTGGGGCTTGACGATCTCTTGCAGCGCGCGGTGGCCGACCAGGGCTACACCTTGATGACGCCGATCCAGGCCAAGGCGATTCCGATTGTCCTCGCCGGCCGCGACGTGATGGGCGCGGCGCAAACGGGCACCGGCAAGACGGCCGCGTTCTCGCTGCCGTTGCTGCACAAGATGCTGCGCCACCAGAACAGCAGCATGTCGCCGGCGCGGCACCCGGTGCGCGCGCTCGTGATCGCGCCGACGCGCGAGCTTGCCGATCAGGTGGCGGCCAACATCACCGGCTACGCCCAGCATTCCAAGCTGCGCGTGGCGGTGGTCTATGGCGGCATCGACATGAAGCCGCAAACGGCGGAGTTGAAAGCCGGCGTTGAAGTGCTGGTGGCCACGCCGGGGCGATTGCTCGACCACATCGAGGCCAAGAATTGCGTGTTGAACCAGGTCGAATATGTGGTGCTCGACGAGGCCGACCGCATGCTCGACATCGGCTTCCTGCCGGACCTGCAGCGCATCTTGAGCTACTTGCCCAAGACGCGCCAGACGCTGCTGTTCTCGGCGACGTTTTCGCCCGAAATCCGGCGCCTCGCCGAAAGCTACCTGCAGGACCCGGTGCTGGTGGAAGTGGCGCGCCCCAACGCCACGGCGACGAATGTGGAACAGCGCTTTTACAGCGTGGCCACCGATGACAAACGCCGCGCCGTCTTGAAGCTGCTGAAGGAGCGCTCGATCAAACAGGCGCTCATTTTCGTGAACTCCAAGCTGGGTTGCGCGCGCCTCGCGCGTTCGTTCGAGCGCGATGGCCTGCGCACGAATGCGCTGCATGGCGACAAATCGCAAGACGAGCGGCTCAAGGCGCTTGACGCCTTCAAGCGCGGCGATGTCGACGTGCTGGTCGCCACCGACGTGGCCGCGCGGGGCCTGGACATTGTCGATCTGCCGGCGGTGATCAATTTCGATGTGCCCTACAACGCCGAAGACTATATCCATCGGATCGGGCGCACCGGGCGCGCCGGTGCGTCCGGCCTGGCGATCACGCTGGTGTCGCATGACGACTTGCGCCTGGTGGGCGACATCGAGCGCCTGATCAAGAAGAAGACCGAGATCGAAGCGCTGGAACTCGACGATGGGCCACCCCGGCGCGACTTCGTTCGCGACCGCACCCGCCCTGAGGGCGAGGCCGAACGTGAGCGTGTGCCACGGCCAGTCACGCCGCGCACGTCGTACCTGGCGCCGAAATCCTCGGCCGATCCTTTTTTCGATCAGCCCTACGAAGCAAGCAATGCGACGGCGGCACCGGCCTGGGAGGCCAAACCGAGCGCTCCAGGTCGCAGCATTTCTCCCAACATCAAATCGAAGAAGAAGGTCGCGGCGCTGTTCGGCGCGCGGCGCGAAGAAGAAACTGCGCCCTGAAGAATCGCAGACCTGGTCTGTGCATCTCGCCGCTGGCCTGCGCCCCAACGCAGACCCAACGCCGGCACGGCCCATAGCCCGACAGGCGCCTACGAATGGCCTGGCACGTGCAGCAAGAACACTGCCGGAAGGTTGCCGGGAAGCTGCAATCTTGAAGTTCGCCAAGCCGCGACGGATTGCGTTTTGGAAAAGCCCTTGGCAAGGGTCAGCCCACAGCTGACCGAGAGCATCGTCGTGTCGCGCAAGTGCTCGACCAGGGCGTCGAATAGCGCCTGGTTGCGATAGGGCGTTTCGATCATGAGCCGGGTCTGGCCGTCGCGCTGCGATTGCGTTTCAAGTTCGCGGATGCGCGCAGCGCGCTCGGCGGCGGCGCTTGGCAGGTAGCCGACAAAACTGAACCCCTGGCCATTGAGGCCGCTTGCGGCGAGCGCCAGCAACAGCGAACTTGCACCGGGCAGGGCGACAACCTCGATGCCGTGTGCATGCGCGAGCTGCACGATTTGTGCGCCAGGGTCGGCGACAGCGGGCAGGCCGGCTTCGCTCAGCAGGCCGAGATCGTGACCTTGCGCCGCGGGGGCAAGAAGCGTGCTCATGGCCTGTGCGCCAAGGCATGTGTGCTGCGCACGGCTGCCCGCTTGCGCCGCGGGGGCGAGAAGCGTGCTCATGGCCTGGCCTGGTTCGCGTGGACTGTCTGGGCTGCCCGGCCTGCCCGGCCGGCTCGGCCCGCCCGGTTTGCCCGGCCTGCCCGACCTACCTTTGGCCGGCCGAGGCAGCTCGACGATCTGGATCTCTTGCAAGGGGCGCGACAGGGGCACGATTTCGCCGACGCGCTTGAGGAAAAGACGCGCGCTCTTCGCGTTCTCGACGACCCAGTGCTCCAGACGCGCGGCGAGGCGAATGACGGACGGCGCAAGCGCTTCTTCCAGGCTTGGCAACTCGCCGTCAAGGCCGAAGTCCAGAGTGTTGGGCACCAGGTAGAGCTTGCCGTTCGGTGCCGACATCGGGGGGTCAGGCCGAGACCGGCGCGGCGCCGAGTGGGTCGATGCCGGCGCGGCGCAGCAGCTCGCAGGTCTGGATCAGCGGCAGGCCAACCAGGGCCGTCGGGTCGTCCGCCGACAATGCCTCAAGCAACGCGATCCCCAGTGTCTCGACCTTGGCGCTGCCGGTGCAGTCGTAGGGTTGTTCGGCACGAAGGTAATGTTCGATTTCGCTGTCGCTCAGGCTGCGAAATCGCACGGTCACCGGCACCAGCGCCGTGGCCACGAACGCGGTGCTCGCGCAAGCCACGGTCACGGCGGTTTGAAAGACGACGTGGCGCCCGCTCATCGCGCGCAATTGCTGCATCGCCCGTTCGTGATTGCCGGGCTTGCCGATGGTCTGCCCGTCAAGCTCGGCCACCTGGTCAGCGCCGATCACCACGGCTCGCGGGTGCAACGCCGACACCGCCGCAGCCTTGGCTTGCGCCAGCCGCGTGGCCAGGGCGGCGGGTCTCTCGCCCGCGAACGGCGTCTCATCGACATCGGGCGCCACCACGTCGAATGGGAGCCGCAAGCGCGCCAACAACTCACGCCGATAGCGCGACGTGGAAGCGAGGATCAAATGCGGTCTGGTTATCATGCCGCGCATTGTCCACCCGGCACTCGCAAACTGCGCCCATGCACAAGAGCTTGCCCGACCCACGGCGCCTTGACGTTGCGGCCCTTGCCGAGTCGGCCGGTGAACTCAGCGGGCAATGGCCGCTGTCGGCAATGAGCCGCCTGGCCGAGATGTTGCACCGCGAGTCAGCCAGCGCTGACGAGCAGGCCCAGTGGAACGTTCGCGGCGAAAAGCGCGGCCCCGGCAGCGGGCCGGCCCAAATCTGGCTGCACCTGCAGGCAGACACCAATTGTTTTCTCGTGTGCCAGCGTTGCCTGGAGCCGGTGGCGACGGCGATCGATGCAAAGCGCAGCTTCATGTTCGTTGTCGGAGAAGCCGCCGCGGCCGAACTCGATGCCCAGAGCGAAGACGACGTCCTGGCGTTGACGCGTGAACTCGATCTGCGCGAATTGGTCGAGGACGAGTTGTTGTTGAGCCTGCCGCTGGTGCCTAAACACGAGCAATGTCCGTCGCCGCTATTGGCCGCCGAAACAGGGCCGGAACTGGTGGCCGATGCCCCGCATCCGTTTGCCGCACTTGCGGCGCTCAAGGGCAGGGCAGGCGATGCGTGATGCACATGCCTGCATGCTAGAATTTGCCCCTTTTGCGCGGCGTGGGTCAGTCAATGACGATGCACTTCTCGCTGCTGCCGATCCGGCCCGAATTCAGTTGCGGGCCCCAGGAGAACCCCATGGCTGTTCAGCAAAACAAGAAGTCCCCTTCCAAGCGTGGCATGCACCGAGCGCACTACGCCTTGAATACCCCGGGAACGGCGATCGAGCCGACGACGGGCGAAGCGCACTTGCGCCACCACCTCAGCCCGAACGGTTTCTACCGCGGGCGAAAAGTTCTGAAGACCAAGGCAGACGCCTGATCGGCCTCAGCCGCGCTGGGCATCGGGCGCGAGTGGCGTGCCGATGCATGCGAATGCCCTGCCGATCCCTCCTGTGATCAGGCTCGCAGTCGATTGCATGGGGGGCGACCACGGCCCCGCGGTCACCTTGCCGGCATGCCGGGCTTTCCTCCGCAACCACCCCGAGGCTGGAATTGTTCTGGTCGGGCGTGAAGCCGATCTGGCTTCGGCGTCCGCCTGGGAGCGCTGTTCCATCGTGCACGCGACGGAAGTGATCGAGATGCACGATCCGATCGAGATCGCATTGCGCAAGAAGAAGGACTCGTCATTGCGTGTCGCCCTGAGCCTGGTCAAGGCCGACGAACAAGGCGTGTCGCGCGCGCAGGCGTGCGTTTCGGCGGGCAACACCGGTGCGCTGATGGCGCTGTCGCGTTACGTGCTCAAAACGCTCGAGGGCATCGACCGGCCGGCGATTGCAGCGGTGCTGCCGAATCAGAAGGACGGCTTCACGACAGTTCTCGACCTCGGTGCGAATGTCGACTGCACGCCGGAGAATCTGCTTCAATTTGCAGTCATGGGCAGCGCCCTCGTTGCGGCGCTCGGCGGCAATGAAAACCCGAGCGTCGGCCTGCTCAACATCGGTGAAGAAGCGATGAAGGGCAATGAAGTCATCAAGCAGGCCGCAGAATTGCTGCGCGTCGCGGCGGCAGGCGGGCACTTGAATTTCTACGGCAACGTGGAAGGCAACGACGTCTTCAAAGGCACCACCGACATCGTGGTCTGCGACGGATTTGTCGGCAACGTCTTGCTCAAGGCGGCCGAAGGACTGGCGGCGATGCTCACTGCCTTCATCAAGCAGGAGTTCAGGCGCAATATCTTCACGAAGATGGCTGCCGTGGTGGCGCTGCCGGTACTGAACCATTTCAAGCGGCGCGTCGACCACCGCCGCTACAGCGGTGGTGCGCTGCTCGGCTTGCGCGGCCTGGTGTTCAAGGCGCATGGCGGGTCCGACGCCTATGCCTTCGAACAGGCGCTGAATCGCGCTTATGATGCCGCCAGCAACCGCCTGCTGGACCGCGTTCACGACCGGATTCTCGAGACTCTCGCGGCGATGCCCGGCACCTCAGTTTCTGCTGCCCCCACGGCGGCCGATGCAACTTTGAGCGCATGAGTCTGAAACCGCCACCTTACTCACGAATTGCCGGCACCGGTGGTTTTCTGCCGGGCGACCCTGTCACGAATGAAGCGCTGGCGATGCGGCTTGCGCGATCCGGCATTGAGACATCAGATTCGTGGATCATCGAGCGCACCGGCATCAAAGCGCGGCACTTCGCGAACGACAACGATGTTTGCAGCGACTTGGCCTTGCAGGCCGCGAAACTGGCGCTGCAGGCCGCCGACTGCGACGCAACGACGATTGACCTGATCATCGTTGCCACGTCCACGCCGGACATGATCTTCCCCAGCACGGCGTGCATCGTTCAGCAAAAGCTTGGCGTGCGGGGCTGCGCGGCGTTCGACGTGCAGGCGGTCTGCTCCGGCTTCGTGTATGCGCTGACGATCGCCGATTCGATGATTCGCACCGGCGCGGCATCAAAGGCACTGGTCATCGGCGCCGAAGTGTTTTCGCGCATCCTTGACTTCAGCGATCGCACGACCTGTGTCTTGTTCGGTGACGGTGCCGGTGCCGTGGTGCTGCAGTCGAGCGACACGCCAGGGATCCTGGCCAGCGAGTTGCATGCCGATGGCCGCTACGCGAACATCTTGTGCACGCCGGGCACGGTGTCGGGCGGCAAGATTCTCGGCGACCCGTTGCTGAAGATGGATGGCCCGGCAGTGTTCAGGCTCGCCGTGAACGTGCTGGAGGAGGTGGCGCGTTCGGTGCTTGTGAAGGCCGAGCGCACCGCAGCGGATATCGATTGGCTGATACCGCACCAGGCCAACATCCGGATCATGCACGGCACAGCGAAGAAGCTCAAATTGCCGTTCGAAAAACTGATTGTCACGGTTGCCGAACACGGCAATACTTCAGCGGCGTCGATTCCGCTGGCGCTGGACGATGCGGTGCGCCGCGGCAAGATCCGACCCGGAGAGACCGTGATGCTCGAAGCTGTGGGCGGCGGCATCACCTGGGGTGCGGTGCTGCTCGATCTCTGATTCGGACAGGCGGATTCTTGGCCCGAACCCAGTTCATGACTCAACTTGCGATCGTCTTTCCTGGCCAGGGTTCGCAGTCGGTGGGCATGCTCGACGCATGGGGCGAACATCCGTCGGTGCGTGAAACCTTGGCCGAAGCTTCGAACATCCTGGGCGAAGACGTCGCGCGTTTGATTCGCGAAGGCCCGAAAGAGGTGCTCGAGCTGACCAACAACACCCAACCCGTGATGCTGGCGGCGGGACTGGCGTCCTATCGCGCCTGGATCGCGCACACCGGTCGAGTACCGGCATTCCTGGCCGGGCACTCGTTGGGTGAATACACCGCACTCGTGGCTGCCGGCTCGCTCAGCTTTGCCGACGCGCTGCCATTGGTGCGTTTTCGCGCTCAGGCAATGCAGGCTGCGGTGCCGGCGGGTGTGGGGGCCATGGCCGCCGTGCTCGGGCTGGACGCGGGGGCGGTTCGCGACGCCTGTGCCGAACTCAGTGCCAAGAGCAGCGAAGTCGTCGAGGCGGTGAATTTCAACGACCCGAAGCAAATTGTCATTGCCGGAACCAAGGCCGGGGTCGACATGGCGTGCGAGTTGCTGAAGGCGCGTGGCGCAAAGCGCGCGTTGCCCCTTGCGGTATCGGCACCCTTTCACTCAAGCCTGATGAAGCCGGCGGCTGAGCGCTTGAAGACCCGTCTCGCGGTGACACCTTTCGCGGAACCAAGGATTCCCGTCATCAACAACGTCGACGTCGAAATCAATACCGATCCGCAGGCAATCCGCGATGCCTTGTATCGGCAGGCGTTCTGGCCGGTGCGTTGGGTGGAACTCGTTCATTCGCTTCATTTGCACGGCGTGGCCCGTGTCGTGGAATGCGGCCCGGGCAAGGTGCTGGCCGGCATGGTGAAACGCATCGACCCTGAAATCGCGGTGGGCAATGTGTTCGACCCGGCGAGTCTGGCTGCGGCGGCGCAGGGCGTGGTGGCATGACTGGTGCGTCGATGGCCGGGCAAGTGGCGCTCGTGACGGGCGCCTCGCGCGGCATCGGCCGCGCCATCGCGCTGGAGCTGGCGCAGCGGGGCGCGAAGGTGATCGGGACGGCGACGTCGCTAGCGGGTGCGCAGGCGATCGGCGAAGGATTGTCGGCATTTGCCGGCAGCCGCGGTGTTTGCCTCAACGTCAATGACAGCGCCGGAGTCGACGCCACGCTGGAGGAAATCCTGAAGCTGGACGGCGCGCTGCATGTGCTGGTCAACAACGCCGGCATCACGCGCGACATGCTGTCGATGCGAATGAAGGATGACGACTGGAACGCGGTGCTCGGGACCAACCTGACGGCGGTGTTTCGGCTGTGCCGAGCCGTCGTGCGCCCGATGATGAAGCAGCGCTATGGACGCATCGTCAACATCACCTCCGTGGTGGGTGCAAGCGGCAACGCCGGCCAGGCGAACTATGCCGCAGCAAAGGCCGGCGTCGCCGGCATGACGCGCTCGCTGGCACGTGAATTCGGCAGCCGCGGCATCACTGTCAATTGCGTCGCTCCGGGATTCATCGAAACCGACATGACCAAGTCGCTGAGCGAAGCTCAGACCAAGGCGTTGATGACACAAATTCCCGCAGGGCGCCTGGGGCAAGCGAGCGAAGTTGCCGATGCGGTTGCGTTTCTCGCCTCGCCCAGGGCGGGTTACATCACCGGGACAGAATTGCATGTCAACGGCGGCATGTTCATGCACTGACCAGCACGCGGTTTGCGCGCACCTCGCTGGCCTTAGAATGCCGCGCTGTTTCTTACAATTTCTCTTGGAGGAGTCATGAGCGATATCGAAGCACGTGTCAAGAAGATCATCGCCGAGCAACTCGGAGTCCCCGAGTCCGACGTTGCCAACGCCAAGGCGTTCGTCGCCGATCTCGGTGCCGATTCGCTCGACACGGTTGAACTCGTGATGGCGCTCGAAGACGAGTTCGGCATCGAAATCCCGGATGAAGAGGCGGAGAAGATCACGACGGTCCAACTCGCCATCAACTACGCCGTCAAGCATCAAAAGACAGCGTAGCTCGCGCCGACCGAGTGCTGCAAGCCGAGGTGATTCGATGAGCCGGCGTCGGGTGGTCGTGACCGGCCTGGGCTTGGTCAGCCCGGTGGGCAATACCGTGACCGAGGGCTGGGCCAATATTCTGGCCGGCCGCAGCGGTATCGCCGCCATCACCAAGTTCGACGCCGCGCAACTCGCTTGCCGCTTTGCGGGTGAGGTCAAGGGCTTCAATGTCGAGGAGTACTTCCCCGCCAAGGACGCCCGCCACATGGATACCTTTATCCACTACGGAATGGCGGCGTCGATTCAGGCCGTGCGCGATTCGGGGCTGCCGGTGAATGAGGCGTTGAACGAAGAACAAGCCGAGCGCATCGGCTGTCTGCTGGGCTCGGGCATCGGCGGGTTGCCGTTGATCGAAGAGACGCATGGCGACTATGTCGCGCGCGGCGCACGGCGTATTTCGCCGTTCTTCGTACCGGCCTCGATCATCAACATGATCTCCGGCCACGTCTCGATCCACTTCGGTTTTCAAGGGCCGAACCTGGCGATTGCCACTGCCTGCACAACGGGCCTTCATTGCATCGGTGAAGCGGGTCGGCTGATCGAATATGGCGACGTCGACGCGATGGTCGCCGGTGGCTCCGAGGCCACCGTTTCACCGTTGGGCGTGGGCGGCTTTGCCGCGGCGCGGGCCCTGTCCACGCGCAACGACGACCCGCAGACCGCGTCCCGGCCGTGGGACAAGGATCGAGACGGATTCGTTCTGGGTGAAGGTGCCGGTGCCGTGGTGCTCGAAGAGTATGAATACGCCAAGCGGCGTGGCGCGAGGATCTATGCCGAGCTTGCCGGTTTCGGCATGGGCGCCGACGCCTTCCACATGACCGCGCCAAGTGTGGACGGCCCCAAGCGCGCGATGAAGGCGGCGCTGCGCAATGCCGGGCTGAACGCGAACCAGGTTCAGTACCTCAACGCGCACGGAACTTCAACCCCACTCGGCGACGTGAACGAAACGAATGCGATCAAGCTCGCCATGGGCGATCATGCGCGGCAGGTTGTCGTCAATTCGACGAAGTCCATGACGGGTCACTTGTTGGGTGGGGCCGGAGGAATCGAATCGGTGTTCACGGTGCTGGCTTTGCACCACCAGATATCGCCGCCGACGATCAATATCTTCAACCAGGATCCGGAGTGTGACCTCGACTACTGTGCGAATGAAGCGCGACCCATGAAAATCGAGTTCGCGATGAAGAACAACTTCGGATTCGGCGGCACGAACGGAACGCTCATCTTCAAGCGCGCCTGAACTTGCGCTGGTGACCGCGATGCAAGGGTTCCCGGCAGTTCAAATCACGAATCGCGACTATTCGATCTGGCGCGCCTGCACGCTGCTGCTGACCGCCTGCGTCGTTGCTGCCCTTTGCGGCTGGGCGTGGCTGTGGTTCCGGGTCGACAGCCGCATGACTTGGCTGGCCCTTGCCCTGATGACTCTTGCCGTTGGACTGGCAGCGTCGCTCTGGCGCGCTGTCCCGGTGGGTCTGAAATTCGATGGCTCGAGCTGGCTTCTGTGGAACCCCGATCGCGAGGGCGGCGAACCGATCGTCGGCGAGGTTGAAGTCTGCCTGGACCTCGGCGCCTGGATGCTGCTGCGTTTCATACCCGCCGCCAAGAGGGCAGGAGTGCGATCGCGCTGGCTGCCGGTGCAGCGCAGCGAAGTCGACACCCGGTGGCACGCGTTGCGCTGTGCCGTGTATTCGTCCCGGCCAGCGCGGCGAGTCGACGCTGCCACAGACGCATAGCCCGGTTCGAATGAACGCCCCCGATGCCGACGCGGCGCTTGTCGATCGAACCAAGGCGGGTGACGTCAAGGCGTTCGAAATGCTTGTCGTCAAATACCAGCGCCGCATCGAACGCTTGATCGGGCGCATGGTGCGAGACGTCGACCTGGTTCCCGACATCGCCCAGGAGACGTTCATCCGCGCCTACCGGGCGATCCCCCAATTCAGAGGTGAAAGCGCCTTCTACACATGGTTGTACCGGATTGCGGTGAACTCCGCGAAGAAGGCGCTCATGGAGCTCAAGCGTGACCCGACCGTGACCGAATCGGCATTGGCCGCGCGCGACGACGATGATGAAACTTCCCGAGTCGAGAATGAACTAAGCGACGGCGAGACGCCCGAAGCGCTGCTGGCCAGCAAACAAATTGCGGCCGCAGTGAACTCCGCAATGCAAACCTTGTCGGAGGAGTTGCGTCAGGCCATCACTCTGCGGGAAATCGAAGGATTGAGCTACGAGGAAATTGCCGAACTGATGAATTGCCCGATCGGCACCGTGCGCTCGCGTATCTTCCGGGCACGTGAAGCCATCGCGCAGCGGCTGCGCCCCTTGTTGGGAACGCGCGAGGGTGACCGATGGTAGCGCTGAGTGGGCTTGGAGACGATTGGAGTTGAAAATGCCGGACACGCTCGAGCATGAGGCTGAACAGCTTTCGGCACTCGCCGATGGCGAACTGGACCCGAACGGTGTCGCGCGAACGTGCGCAAAGTGGCAGGCTCGTGGCCCGGCCCATGCGACCTGGCATGCCTACCATTTGATTGGCGACGTGCTGCGCTCCGAAGACCTGGCCGGCTTGCCCAGACGCGACTACGTTTGCCTCGACACGCTGCGCGAGAAGCTCGCTCGCGAACCGGTGATTTTCGCGCCGGGGACTTCGGTTCGCAGCTCGGCCGCGGTTGGCTGGGCGCGCAAGCCTTGGGCCGCGTTGTCCGCAGTCGCCGCGGGTTTCGGCGCGGTCGCCGTGGTTTTGATCGTCTTGCGCGAGCCTGCAGGCGACTCCGAGTTTCGCGCGGAGAAGTCCGCCGGACCCGGCGCTTCGGCCGTCGCGGCCAATTATTCAAGTGCCGCGTCGCGGCCTGGATCTGCTCCCCAGGCCTTGTTCGCAGACGGCAGACTCGTGCGCGACGCAAGGCTCGATCGTTACCTCGACGCCCACAAACACTTCTCGGGGGTCTCGGCGTTGGGAGTTCCTTCCACTTTCTTGCGCGGCGCGACGTCCGACGCTTCGAATCGCTGACGGTCGAATTGATGCGGGCTGAATTCATTAAGATGCGGGCTCGACTTGTCTTGGCGCTGGGGACCGTGGTGCTCACGCTGGCTTGGGCTTGGCCCGTCCAGGCGCAGTCGGCAGCGACTGCGCATGAAATGCGCACGTGGCTGATGCGCATCCACGAGGCGGCCAGCCACAGCAACTTTCAAGGCACGTTCATCGTCAGCGGCGGCGGCTCGGTGACCAGCGCCCGAATCGCCCATTACTGCGATGGGCGCAACCAGTTCGAACGCATCGAGTCCCTTGACGGGCCGGCGCGGCAGGTGTTTCGCCACAACGACGTGGTGCACACCTTCTGGCCGGCGAGCAAGATCGCCCAGGTCGAGCAGCGCGAACTCCTGACCGCGTTTCCGGCGCTGTTGATCGCCGGCGACGACCGGATTCATGAGGTCTACGAGGTTCAGCTGCAGGCGGGGGAACGCATTGCCGGACGGGAGGCCCATGTGCTGTGGGTGCGGCCTCGCGTTGCGTATCGCTTCGGCTATCGCCTCTGGGCCGACAAGGCGTCGGGCCTGCTGTTGCGGTCCGACGTTCTCGGGGACAAGATGGAAGTTGTCGAAACCGCCGCGTTCTCAGATGTCGCGATCGGGATTCGGCCTCAGTTCGACAGCGTCCTGCAGCCGATG
>JAEMQF010000216.1 GCA_022758925.1 Burkholderiales bacterium
CCGGCAGCGGCCACGGCATTGAGCAGCATGTTGAGCATCACCTGCCTCATCACGCCGGATGGCGCACGCAGCGCGGACTCCGCCTCCACGTGAGTCGTGAGCCGCACGTTGCGATGCGATACGTCAGGGTGCGCCAAAGTGACCACGTCGGCGAAGTCGTCGATCTCGAGTGCACGGCCCTCGATGCGCGCCTGTGGCAACAGTGCAGCCACGGTGGTCTGTATTTGATGCAACCCGCGCTGAAGCAGGCCCAGCGTGCGCTTGCGCGTCTCCTCGGAGGCGCCGTGCAAGTTGAGCGTCTGGCTGGCGGTCAGCAGTCCGGCCAGGGGGTTGTTGATCTCGTGCGCCACCGCGGCGGTGATGCGGCCGACGGCCGCCATGCGCTCGGCAGACAGCGCGCGCCGTTCAGCCTGCTGGCGGACTTGCAGTTCCGAAATGAGTTGATCCACCGCAGCACTGATGCGGCCGAGTTCGGGGTCCTTGGTTTGCGGAAGCTGGCGGCGAAGTTCCAAGGCATCGGCGCGCCCGATCCGCTCGATGACTTGCGCCATGGTCGCCACCGGCGCGGTCATGCGCCGGCCGATCCACCAGCCCGCCGGCACGAGCAAGAACGCAGCGATGCCGATGCCAATGAGTGCTGGCTGCGTCAGTGCGCCCCAGTCGGTGGCGAACACTGGCGCATCGACCTCGATGTAGGTGAAACCGAGCACCTGTCCGTCCTCGCTGCGCAGGGGCTCCACAAGCGCAATCCCACCATCGGATCGGTCGATGCGCAGACGTTTCGTGACGCCGTTCGCTGCCGGCCAGGACTGGCCACTGATGGAATGGCCGAGCAGGGGTTGCGCGGTCTTCAGCAATTGCGGTGCGGAGCTGGCGAAGACGCGCCCATCAGTGTCGAGAACCGCTGCTCGTGCCTGACCGGTGGCTGCACCGGGCAGGAAGGCCGCCGTGTTGCGCAGCAACGCAAACACGCGCCAGGTATCGTCGGCGGCGAGCAATGGAAGCGCTTGCGCGCCGAGCAGCTGCGCGGCACGATCAACGGTCGTCAGCGTGTCCGTGCGCGCAGTGCGGGCGAATGTCTGGACGGCTACCGCCGTCACGAGCAACGCCGCCAGCACGACGGCCAGCGACAGGCCCAGCGGTATCTGTACCCGGTATGGCAGCCGTGACAGCATCGCTCGAATGCCTACGCGACCACGCCGGAACCGGGCACGCTGCGGGCGAGTTGCCGGATCGAATCGAAGATGCCCGGCTGGCCCGCGATGAACCCGTCCAGGTTCAGCGACTTCAGCAGTGCCCGACCGGTTTCGTCGTTCAGCATGCCGATCAGGCTGCGGCGCAAGGCTTCGAGCTTTGCCGGGTCCGCGCCGCGTGCCGCAACCAGTGGTGGGAAGCCGTGCAGTCTCGACTTCCAGATGACCTCGGTCTGCGTTGCACCTGGCATGCCTTGCAAGCGCATCGTCTCCCACACATAGCCGTCGATCGAGCCGGCGTCCGCCAGTCGCGAAGCGACGGCGTCAGCCACGTTGCGGTGGCCGTGCGCGAAGAACGATCGCTTGAGGTCCTTCTGGGCGATGCCGGACGCGGCGAACTCGCCCTGGGCGACAAGCCATCCGGAATTCGACAACGGGTCCGAGTACGCGAACACCTTGCCTCCCATGTCGGCCCAGCCGCGCACCTGGACCTCGCCGCCGAGCGGGCGGATCAGATAGGACTGGTACTGGGGCCGGCCTTTGTAGAGTGGCACCGCCAGCAATTGCAATTGCGATTGGAATCGGACGAAAGGGTAGCCGCAGGTCCAGGCCGCATCGATCTGGCCGTTGTTCAGCAGTTCGTGCACCGACTGGTACTGGTCGCGCGATGCAAACGTGACCCGCGCGTCCAGGCGCTGAGACAGGTAGTCCGCCCAACGTGCCAGGAACGCTGCCTGGTCGGCCAGGATCACGGCGGTGAGTCCAATGCGCAGCCCCTCCTGGGCCAGCGCCAAGCGTGGGAGCGCGACCAGCATGGCGCTTCCTGCGATCAGTCTCCTGCGGTTCAAGCCACGCTCCGACGGTTTCGTTTTCGTAACATACCTCCTGGGAGTGCGTTACACCATCCGGACCAATCCCTAAACGAAGGCGTGCAAGTCATTGATTTCGCCGGCACCGAGTCGTGGCACGGCGATTGCATTGCCAGTCCTGTTCATTGCGTCCGTTCAAACCACAAACAGGAGAGAAGACATGCAAGAGCACAAGCTCAGCCGCCGCATATTCCTTAAATCAAGCGGCGGTGCGGCGGCGGTCGTCGGTACGGCCGGCGCTGCGTTGCTGCCCACCAGCGCGCAGGCAGCCGCCCCAGCGGGTAGCACCTCGACGAACCTCAGCTACTCCAAGCGCAGCGTCGGCAAGGCCGGCGGCATGCCCGTCAACCAGGCCGTGAGCTTCAGCTACCCGGATCCCAGTTCCCCATGTGTCGCGTTGCGCATGGGCTCCGCAGTGCCGGGCGGCGTTGGTCCGAACAAGGACATCGTTGCCTTCAGCGTCCTGTGCACGCACATGGGCTGCCCTGTGACCTACGAAAGCGGCACCAAGGTCTTCAAGTGCAGCTGCCACTTCTCGATGTTCGATGCCGAGAACAGCGGGCAGATGGTGTGTGGCCAAGCCACGGAGGACCTGCCCCGCGTGCTGCTCGACTACGACGCCAAGACCGACACCGTCAGCGCCGTCGGCGTCGACGGACTGATCTACGGCCGCCAAGCCAACATCCTCTAAGGAGCGCACGCCATGACCACAACGATCAAGGATCGCATCGCGCTGCCCCCGAAGGACGCGAGCAAGACCAACATGACTTGCCACTTCTGCATCGTGGGCTGCGGCTACCACGTGTACAAGTGGGATGCCAACACCGAAGGCGGTCGCGCCGCCGGGCAGAACGCGCTCGGTGTGGACTTCACCAAGCAGGTGCCGCCGCTGGCCATCACCATGACCAAGGCGATGACCAACACGATCACGGATCACAGCGGCAAGCGCTGGAACATCATGATCGTGCCCGACAAGGCGTGTGTCGTGAACGCCGGCCTGTCGTCCACGCGGGGCGGCAAGATGGCCTCGTACATGTACGCGCACGACGGCATCGGCAAGGAGCGGCTGAAGAACCCGCGCCTGTTCCGCGGCGACCAATGGCTCGACACCAGCTGGGACAACGCGCTTGCCATCTACGCCGGCCTGACCAAGAAGATTCTCGACACCGATGGCCCCAGCGGCCTGCTGTACGACTGCTTCGACCACGGCGGTGCCGGTGGCGGCTTCGAGAACACCTGGGGCACCGGCAAGCTGATGTTCACTGCCTTGCAGACGCCGATGGTGCGCATCCACAACCGCCCGGCCTACAACAGCGAGTGCCACGCCACCCGCGAAATGGGCATTGGCGAATTGAACAACAGCTACGAAGACGCGCAGCTGTCGGACTGCATCATGGCCGTGGGCTGCAACTCCTACGAGACGCAGAGCAACTACTTCCTGAACCACTGGGTGCCCAATCTCAACGGCGGCACGGTGGACAAGAAGAAGAAGTGGCATCCGGGCGAGACCGCTGCTGCTGCGAAGATCGTGATCGTCGACCCACGCCGTACCGCCACGGTGGCGATTTGTGAACAGGTGGCTGGCAAGGACAACGTGCTGCACCTGGATATCGAGCCTGGCAGCGACACGGCGCTGTTCAACACGCTGTTCACGTACGTGGTCGAGCAGGGCTGGCACGACAAGGACTTCCTCGCCAAGCACACCAAGGGCTTCGAAGACGCGGTCAAGACCAACCGCATGACGGTAGAAGACGGCGCCAAGGCCACCGGCCTGTCTGTCGCCAAGATCAAGCAGGCCGCCGAGTGGGCCTACAAGCCCAAGGCCAGTGGACACCACCCGCGCACCTTCCACGCCTACGAGAAGGGCATCATCTGGGGCAACGACAACTACTTGATCCAGAGCGCGCTCGTCGGGCTGGTGCTGGCCACGCACAACGTCACCCGGCGCGGGACTGGCGTGTGCCGCATGGGCGGCCATCAGGAAGGCTACGTGCGCCCGCCCTATCCGGGCGACAAGAAGATCTACATCGACCAGGAAGTCATCGCCGGCCGCGGCCTGATGTACACGCTGTGGGGCACCAACCCGTTCCAGACCACGGTCAATGCCGAGCAACACCGGCTGGCGCTGCACAAGCGCGCAGCCATCGTCAACGAAGCCGTGGCCAAGGCCAGGGGGGTGAGCACCGAGCAACTGATCGATGAGATCTACGACGCCTGCAAGAACAAGGGTGGCCTGTTCGTCGCGGCGATGAACCTCTACCCGACGATCATTGCCGAAGAGGCGCACCTGATGCTGCCGGCCACCCATCCGGGCGAGATGAACCTGACCTCGATGAACGGCGAGCGGCGTCTGCGCTTGTCCGAGAAGTTCATGGAGCCG
>JAEMQF010000132.1 GCA_022758925.1 Burkholderiales bacterium
GAGCGCCAGTTGAGGGCGGCCGATCTGATCGTGCTGAACAAGACCGATCTGGCGGGCGAAGCGCAGCGCCCTGCCCTGCGCGCCTGGATTTGCGGCGTTGCCGGTGCGGTGGCCCAGGTCGAAACGACGCAGGCGCAACTCCCGCTCGCGCTGTTGAGTGGCGCGCATGCGCATGAGGCCGCGGCGCACGCTGTGCTGCCGCATGCGACGTGTGCACCGGACGTGCATGCACATGATGACGGCAACCCGGCGCATGGCGCGCAGTTCGAATCCTGGTCGTGCCGGCCGCAACAAGTGTTCGCCGCGCAAGCCTTGCGTGCCTGGTTGCGCGCGCCGCCTGCCGGCGTGCTGCGCCTCAAGGGAGTATTGCGCACGGCCACGCAAGACAAGGGCTCGCACGCCTGGGCGCAAGTGCAATTCGCGGGCCGGCACGGCAGCCTGCGCAGCATTGAGCCGGTGAAGGATGGCGCTGCGGTGGTCGCGATCGGCCTGCGTGGGTTGTTGCCAACCACGGCGCTCGCGTCGTTTTTCGACCCTGCCGCCCACTGAGTCTTGGGCGACGCGCGCGATGCGGTGCGATGCCGTCCAAGGGGGCGAATCGCAACGCGACCCGGCACGCAAACTGGTGTTAGCCTTGTCCTGCCACCTCCGCCTGCAGCACCATGAAGATTCGTGAACTCGCCAGCGGCCTGCTATTCCCAGAAGGGCCGGTCGCGCTGCGCGACGGCTCGGTGTTGCTGGTCGAAATTGCGCGCGGCACACTGAGCCGCGTCACGCCGGACGGCCGCGTGCACGTCGTCGCCGAACTGGGCGGTGGCCCGAACGGCGCGGCGATCGGCCCGGACGGCGCGGTGTACGTCTGCAACAACGGCGGCTTTCGCTGGCACACCGAAGCCGACGGCTGCCTGCGCCCCATCGCCCAGGCCGACGACTATTCAGGCGGTCGAATCGAGCGCGTCGACCTGAACAGCGGCCGCTTCGAGCGCATCTATGAACAAGTGGAAGGCCTTGCGTTGCGCGGCCCGAACGACCTGGTGTTCGACGCGTCGGGTGGCTTCTACTTCACCGACCTGGGCAAGGTGCGCGCCGCGGACATGGACCGCGGCGGCGTCTTCTACGCGCGCGCTGACGGCAAGGCGGCGAACGCCATCGCGCGCCCGGCGATGACACCCAACGGCATCGCGCTGTCGCCCGACGGCACGACCTTGTACTACGCCGAGACCGAAGGCGCGCGCGTCTGGGCCTTTGACATCACCGGCCCCGGGCAGGTGCGCAAGGACGCCTGGCCGTCGCCGCACGGCGGGCGCATGCTGGTGGCGGCGCCGGGCGGCCACTACCAGCGCTTCGATTCGATGGCGGTCGACGCTTTCGGCAACATCCTGGTCGCGACCCTGATCCACGGCGGTATCAGCATCATTTCACCCGACGCCAGTTGCACGAGCCACGTGCCGCTGCCAGACCGCTACACGACCAACCTGTGTTTTGGAGGAAGCGACATGCGCACTGCGTATGTCACCTTGTCGGGCCTGGGCAAGCTGATCGCAATCGACGACTGGCCGATGCCGGGCCTGCGTCTGAACTTCCAGCAATGACCGTGCCACACCACCCCTGAAGGAACCCGCCCCATGAAGATCGCATTTTTCGGAACCGGCCTGATGGGCTCGGGCTTTGTGCGCCGCATGCGCGCCAACGGCGACGATGTCAACGTCTGGAACCGCAGCCCCGCCAAGGCGCGCGCGCTCGAGGCCTACGGCGCGCGCGCGTTCGCCGATCCGGCAGCGGCACTCGCGGGCGCCGAGCGCATTCACCTGTCGCTGTCCGACGATGCGTCGGTCGACGCGGTGCTCGAGCCGATCGCCGCGGCGATTGCGGTGACGACCTGGATCGTCGATCACACCACCACGGCCGTCAGTCCCACCGCCGAGCGCGCCGCGCGCTGGAACTCGCGCGGCCGCACCTTCGTTCACGCGCCGGTGTTCATGGGCCCGCCGAACGCCCTTGAAGGAACCGGGCTGATGCTGGTCTCGGGTGCACAGCAGCGCCACGACGCGCTGCTGCCATCGCTGCAGAAGATGACGGGCAAAGTGGTGTACATGGGTGAGGCCCCCGAGCGCGCCGCGGCGTTCAAGCTGTTCGGCAACCTGACGCTGCTCGGCATGCTCGGTGTGCTCGGCGACGTGAACCGCCTCGCCCACGCAGTGGGCATCTCCACCAGCGACGCGTTTTCGCTGTTCAAGCACTTCAATCCCGGCCAGACGCTGCCGGCCCGCGCCGCGCGCATCGAAGCCGGTGAATTCAAGTCGCCATCGTTCGAAGTCTCGATGGCGCGCAAGGATGTGCGCCTGATGCTTGAGGAAGCGCAGCGTGCCGGCGTTGACCTGTTCGTGATGCCCGGCGTGGCGGCGATGTTCGACGCCGGAATCGCGCGCGGCGAGAGCGCGCTCGACGCAGCCTCGGCCGCGCGCATGCCGATCTGAAGCTAGTACCGCGACCCAGAGGTTTCGATACATGAAAGCGCGTCTTCGGCCCGATGGCGTCGTTGCAAATCCTCGCGATACCACGAGGTATCGCTGCGGTTTGCTCCTAGCCATCGAACCGAATCCATCGCTTTCATTTTGTATCGAAACCTCTGGGTCGCGGTACTAACCGCAGCGGCGAGGCCACGAGCAATGGTTGAACAGCACGTCGACATTCGCACCGCCGACGGTGCGATGAACGCGTTTGTCGTGCACCCGGAAGAAGGCGGGCCGTTTCCCGTGGTGCTGTTCTACATGGACGCACCCGGCAAGCGCGAAGAACTGCACGACATGGCGCGGCGCCTCGCTGCCGTGGGTTACTTTGTGGTGCTGCCCAATCTGTACTACCGCCGCACGCGCGACTTTTGGTTGCAGGAGCGCACCGAGCCGGCCATGGCCCGGATGTTCGAGCTGATGCAGACGCTGAACGCGGCGACCACGGAGTGCGACACGCGGGCGATGCTGAGCTTTGTCGATGCGCAGGCGCAGGCCGATGCGACGCGGCTGGGCGCCTTGGGCTACTGCATGAGCGGCCCGTTCGTGATGTGGGCGGCGGCCGCGTTTGCGCAGCGCGTGGCCTGCATCGCGGCTATCCATGGCGCGAACATGGCCACCGAACAGCCCGACTCGCCGCACCGCATCGCCGCCAAGCTTCGCTGTGAAAGCTACTTCGCCTGCGCCGAGATCGACAAGTGGGCGCCGAGCGCGGACATCGACAAGTTGCAGGCCGCGCTGCAGGCCGCCGCCGCGCCGCACCGCATCGAGTGGTATCCCGGCGTCGAACACGGATTCGTCTTTCCAAAGCGCGTCGGCATCTACAACCAGGCCGCAGCAGAGCGGCATTGGGAGCGCTTGTTCGCTCTGTTCGGGCGCGTGCTGCAAAGGCGTGACCAGTACCTACCGAGGGATGTCTAGTCCGGCTCGAGCCAACACGAAATCTCAGCGAGCGGCTTCTTCATGCCGCCATGCACCGGCACCTGGCAACCCGCCTTGGGGTAGCCGACCACCAGCAGGATCGTCGGTTTCTCTGCGTTCGGCCGGCCGCACAGCTTGTTCAGAAAACCCATCGGATTCGGCGTGTGCGTCAACGTCGCCAGGCCGGCGTGGTGCAGCGCGGCGATCAGGAAGCCCGACGCAATGCCGACCGACTCGGGGACGTAGTAGTGGCTGAAGCGCTCGCCATCGGCGCGCACGCCGTACTTCTGCGCGAAGATCGCAATCAGCACCGGTGCCTCTTCGAGAAACGGCTTGTTCGAATCGGTGCCCAGCGGCGCGAGCGCATCGAGCCACTCCTGCGGTGCGCGTTCGCGGTAGAAGCTTCGTTCCTCGGCCTCGGCGGCGTCACGCACGCGGCGCTTGTGTGCCGCGTCGGTGATGACGCTGAAGAACCAGGGCTGCTGGTTCGCGCCCGAAGGCGCGGTACCGGCAGCGAGCAGGCATTGTTCGATCACTTCGCGCGGCACCGCCCGGCTGTCGAAGTCGCGCACCGTGCGGCGGCGCGCGAGGTCGGATCGGAAGTTCCTGGCGCGCTCGACCATCTCGGCCGCCGGATATTCGCGGTACGCTGGCAGGGGTTCGAGCACATAGGGCGGGGGCTTAGGGTTCACGATTCAACTCCGAAGTCAGGCTGTAGCGACCAGATCTACTCGGCGCAGCAGCGCCAAGGGCTCGGGGTTGCGGCCGCGAGAGTTGCGCGACGCCGCGTCAGCCTGCACTGTGCACTTGCGGTCGATGCCCCTGGGCAAACCTGTGCCAAGCCTAACCCAGCCCAGCCTGCCTTGGCCTAAGGTCTTGCCTGAGGTTGGCGGCGCTCCGCGACCCGGCACAACAACAGCAACCGCGTCGGCCGCGGCGCCTTGTTCGCTGGCAACTGGATGCGGCTCGCGCAGGGCATGCAAGCCGCGGCGCGCCCCTGCTCGCACGCAAGCCGGATTCAGGTCAGAACGCCGGCACAACGTGCGCTTTGGCGCGCGATCACCGCCTCTTCGTTGGTGCGCAAGACGTGAATAGAGACGGTGCTGTCGGCCGCGCTGATGCGCGATGCGCCGCTGGCGTTGCCCTGTGCGTCAAGCCTCAAACCCATCCATGCGGCGTCATTCACGATGCGCGCGCGCAGCGTGTGCGCGTTTTCGCCGATGCCGCCGGTGAAGACCAGGGTCTCGATACCGCGCAGCGCGGCGGCCATGGCCGCGAGTTCGCGAGCCGCTTGCTCGACAAAGTAGTCGACTGCCAATTTCGCGCGCGGCGCGGGCGAGGCGAGCAACTCGCGCATGTCGCTGGATATGCCGGACAGCCCGAGCAGGCCAGACTCGCGGTACAGCAGCCGAGTGACCTCTTCGCGGCTGCGCCCTCCCGGCTGCAGCAAGTGCAGCACGGCGGCAGCGTCGAGCCTGCCGCAGCGCGTGCCCATCGGCAGGCCATCGAGCGGCGAAAAACTCATCGTCGTCGCGACCGACTTTCCCTCATGCATTGCGCACATCGACGCGCCGTTGCCCAGGTGCGCGACCACGACCCTGCGGCGCGCGGCCTGCGCATCCGCGGCGAGCAACTGGTCGCGAATCGATTCATACGACAGGCCATGGAAGCCGTAGCGCTGAATTCCTGCGTCGTGCAAGGCTTGCGGCAATGCGAAATGGCGGTTCACTTCGGGCTGGGTGCGGTGAAACGCGGTGTCGAAACATGCAACCTGCGGCACGCCCGCAAATGCCGCGCGTGCCGCCTTCACTCCGGCAATGTTGTGCGGCTGGTGCAGCGGCGCGAGATCTTGCAGCGCTTCGAGGGCGGCGAGCACCGCGGCATCGATCAGCACCGGCGCGTCGAACCGCAAACCACCGTGCACGATGCGATGGCCGACGGCGACGACGCGGGCCTTGCCGATCCGCGCCAGGACCTGGGCCAGCGCCTGCGCATGGGTGAGCGCGCCGCGCCCCACGCCCAGGCCCTCGACCTGGCCCGACAGCACGGGCGTCGTCAACCCACCCGCACTCTCGAAGAGCGCGAACTTGATCGACGACGAACCGGCGTTGAGCGTCAGCAGATGGTCTGGCATCGCGCCGCCCGCGGCACAACTCAGGCGACCGGCAGCGTCAAACGTAGTCTTTGTACTTTTCGAGAAAGCGCACCGGCTTGCTCAGCGCGTCGCGGCGGAACGGGTCACCGAGCTCACGCGTGCACATGATCTCGATGACGCAGGTCTTGCCCTGGTTCATCTGCATGTCGAGCGCTTGTTTGAGTGCCTTGCCCACGTCTTCGAGCCTGTCGACGACGATACCCTCGGCCCCCATCGCCTTCGCGATCCCGGCAAAACTCTGGTTGTCGAGTTCGCCCGCGACAAAGCGCCGGTTGTAGAAGTCGACCTGATTCTTCTTCTCCGCGCCCCACTGGCGGTTGTGGAACACGACCGCGGTGACCGCAATGTCATGGCGCACGCAGGTCATGATCTCGCCCATGCTCATGCCCCAGGCGCCGTCGCCGGCGTAGGCCACTGCCGGCCGGTGCGGCGCAGCGACCTTGGCGCCGATGATCGTGGGCAGCGCGTAGCCGCAGTTGCCGAAACTCATCGGTGCAAAGAAGGAGCGCGGCTCTTCGAAGCGCAGGTAGCTGTTCGCCACCGAATTGATGTTGCCGATGTCGGTCGAGACCATCACATGCGCCGGCATGGCCTTTTCCAGTTCACGCAGCACCTGGCGCGGGTGCAGCCAGTGGCCGGGTTCGTGTTTCGCTTCCTCGATCACGTCCAGGCTGTAGGCATCGCGCTCGTGGGTCCACTCGTCGAGCTCCTTCTCCCACGCCGCCTTTTCCAGCTTGATGCTTGCGGCGCGCTGCGCCTTGGTCGCGTCGCACGCCAGCGTCCTGCCCTGGATGCGTGCGAGCAGGGCCACGGCGGCGGCCTTTGCGTCGCCGCAAATGCCCACCGTGATCTTTTTCACCAGCCCGAGGTTCGTGTGGTCGGCTTCGATCTGGATGATCTTCGCGTTCTTCGGCCAGTAGTCCAGGCCATGCTGCGGCAACGTGCCGAACGGCCCCATGCGTGAACCCAGCGCAATCACGACGTCGGCCTGCGCGATCAGTTTCATCGCCGCCTTCGAGCCCTGGTAGCCCAGTGGGCCGGCCCACAACGGGTGGCTTGCCGGGAACGAGTCGTTGCGCAGGTAGCCGTTGACGACGGCAGCGCCAAGCCGTTCGGCCAAGGCCTTGCATTCTTCAACCGCGTTGCCGAGCACGACACCCCCGCCGGAAATGATGACGGGGAATCTGGCGCTGGCGAGCAGCTCGGCCGCGTCGTGCAGCGACCTCTCGCCGCCGGCACCGCGCTCCACGCGCATCGGCTTCGGAATCTCGCACATGATCTCGCCGTAGAAATAGTCGCGCGGAATGTTCAGTTGGGTCGGCCCCATCTCCGAGATCGCGCGGTCGAAGCAGCGCGCCGTGTATTCGGCGATGCGCTTGGGGTTGTTCACATGGCCCTGGTACTTGGTGAACTCCTGGAACATCGGCAGCTGCTGCGCCTCTTGAAAACCGCCCAGGCCCATGCCCATCGTCCCGGTTTCGGGCGTGACGAGCACGACCGGGCTGTGCGACCAGTACGCGGCGGCAATTGCCGTCACGCAATTGCTGATGCCCGGGCCGTTCTGGCCGATGACGACGCCGTGCCGGCCGCTGACGCGCGCATAACCGTCGGCCATGTGGCCGGCGCCTTGCTCATGCACGACCGGGATCAGGCGGATGCCGGCCGGCGCGAAGATGTCCATCGCATCCATGAAGGCCGAACCCATGATGCCGAACATGTCGGTCACGTTGTTCGCGACCATGGTTTCGACAAAGGCTTCGGAGGGCGTCATCTTCTGCACGCCGCTGACGACGGTGCGGGCGTTGCCCAGGGGTGCATCTGCGGGCTTGTTCATGATGTGTCCTTCCAAAACGTCCAGGGTCGATTCAGCTTCGAACTATAGTTCGGCCGCGCTCCAGCCCGCCCCACCACCATGACTGAACTGAGTGATCTGAAACCTGAGCGCATGCTCGGCGTGCGCGAGGCCTTCGGCATCGCGTCCGACCTGCAGGTGCCGGCCTTCAGCGAGCGCGACGAGCATGTGCCCGAGGTCGACGCGGTGTATCGCTTCAAGCCCGACGTGACGCTCGCGATCCTGGCCGGATTCACGCAGAACCGCCGCGTCATGGTGCAAGGCCTGCACGGCACCGGCAAATCGACGCACATCGAGCAGGTGGCGGCGCGCCTGAACTGGCCTTGCGTGCGGGTCAATCTCGACGGCCACATCAGCCGGCTCGACCTGGTGGGCAAAGACGCCGTGGTGCTGCGTGACGGCAAGCAAGTCACCGAATTCCAACCCGGCATCGTGCCCTGGGCCTTGCAGCGCCCGGTGGCCCTGGTGTTCGACGAATACGACGCCGGCCGCCCGGACGTCATGTTCGTGATCCAGCGCCTGCTCGAGCGCGACGGCAAGTTCACGCTGATGGACCAGAACCGCGTGCTCACGCCGCACCCGTTCTTTCGCCTGTTCGCGACCGCCAACACTGTCGGTCTGGGCAACCTGAACGGCCTGTACCACGGCGCGCAGCGCCTGAACCATGCGCAGATCGACCGCTGGGACATCGTTGCCGCGCTGAACTACCTGAGCGCCGAAGAAGAAGTGGCGATCGTGCGGGCGCGCGTGCCGCGCCTGAACGGCGATGCAGGGACCGCGCTGGTGGCCTCGATGGTCGCGGTTGCCGCACTTACGCGCAAGGGCTTCGCCGCAGGTGACCTGTCGACGTTGATGTCGCCGCGCACCGTGATCAGCTGGGCCGAGAACATCGAAATCTTTCGCGACCCGGCGCTGGCGTTTCGCCTGAGCTTCGCGAACAAGTGCGACGAAGCCGAACGCCCTGTCGTGGCCGAATACTTTCAGCGTTGTTTCGATCGTGAGCTGGACCCTCGTGCCTAGGCGCCCTAAGGCGAGACCACTTTCACAACAGCACTAGCCCTTATGTGCGACCTTGATGTGCCCATGAATCGAAGCGGACATTGCGGGCGTGAGCATGAACGATTTGAAGCGCTGGGCCCGCACATGCATCGGTGGGCCAGCGGTATCGCGCGCCGAGTCATCCGCCTGTGCAGGCAACGGTGCACAGCAGATCACAACATGAGGCCCGAGCGCCCCGGTGCCACATGCAACTGCAGTCGCCACCCCATCAGCGTTCCGGCATATCCAGGCCGGCGATCTCGCAATTCCAGACGCCAAGGACCCGCGCTGCGCTCCCCCAAGTGCCGCGCTGTGCCAAAGCGCCAATTGCGCAGGCGAAACTCGTCGAACTGCTGTTTGTGCAGTTCTGCCAGCACGCTGCGGGTGCCACTGGGCGACACCAGCGTGATGTCGAGATCGCTCAGCCGGGCGTGGTCCGGCACGTTGACCTCCACGTCGACGAATTCAACCAGTTCATCCAGGCTCACCCGGATTTCATCGCTGAAGACGGTTCCGTCATCGGGGATCGAGCCGGTCAAGACACTGGCGCTCGAAAGCGTTTCTGCTACAGGCAGGTTGCGCCAACGCCTCGCAAGATCCACCGCGGCATGCGCCTGAACCAAGCCGAAGCCGTAGTTGTGGTTGACCCAAACACCGGCACTGTTGCGCTGCCAGTCGGGGTCATCCTCGTGGTTGCGCTTGGCAGTGAGCGCCAAAATCGCTTTGACGTCGCGCCAGCCGAGTCCGGGGTTGGCTTCCAGCATCAGCGCCACCACGCCTGACACCATGGGCGCGGCGGCCGACGTGCCACCAAATCTCCGGGTGTAGTTGGCGTTGGCCAGGTCTTTCGGAGCCGCGGTGCCGTCGTTGTAGCCGCCTGGCCCGCTGACATCGGTGGTGACTACACCCGCATCCACGCCTGGGCTGTTTGACGGTGCGCAGACCCACAGCGTTGCGCCCTTTTCAGAGTAGGTGGCCCGATGCCCATTCACGTCCACGGCACACACCGAAATGGTGTAGCGGTTGTTCACCAAACCGCTGAAGTTGACGTTGTCGGCCGGCAAGCCCGTTGCGCCAGAGGCGATTGCGCCGTTGCCGGCTGAAAACACGTAAACCGCGCCAAGCCCCTGGCGGCCCAGCGTCACGCCGTGTAGCAACGCCGTCTCGATTTCGGTGCGCAAGGGAATGGGCACGCCCCAACCGTTGAAGTCTCCCCAACTGTTGTTGTACACATCCACACGGTCAAAGTCTCGGCTCAGCGCGTCGGCAAAGTTGGCCGTTGCCGGCGCGCGCAGCACGTTGTAGGCCACCAGCGACGCGCCAGGCGCCACGCCGCGCCCACCAAGCCCATTGTCGGCACGCGCGGCAATGATGCCGGCCACTGCAGTGCCATGCGACGCGGCCTGAAACCGGAAGGTCTCGGGCAGGTAGCTGCGATTGAAGTCAAGCACCGCGCTGCTCAGGTCTTCATGGTCGATGTCCAACCCGTCATCGACAATGCCCACCACGACGCCTGCGCCGCTGACATCGAGGCCTTGAGCGTCAAGATGCACGGCCGGCTGCCCTTCGTGCTCACCAGTCAAATACCACTGCTCGGCCAACATCGGGTCGCCTTCGGTCTTCCCGCCACCGCAGGCCGCCAGCAAGCACGCCAGAAGACACAGCCCAGTGCCGGCAGGTCGCCGGCTCATGGCTTGGCCGCCGGCACGGTTTGTCCAAGGTGGGGCACCAGGCTCAGCCCGTCAAAACAGCGTTGGGCCGGCCAGGGTCGCGCGGTGCCGAACATCTTGCTGTTGGCGCACCCGGGACCCAGCTCGGCGCGCTGCCGCCCCTTGCCGACCAGGGTCGCGCGGTGCTGGACATCTCGAGGGTGTACCCGGGCCGCTCCAGCGTGTAAAGGAGTTCAAGACGACGGTTCAGGATCAGCAGGCATGTGCTCTCAACGCCTGTCGGCGAGGTGATCTGTTCGGACACCAGGAAATGATCGCGCGTATGGCTGATCGGCCGAATCCTGGGCTCGTCCGCAGCCAGCGCAATCGGCGCTGTCAGGCTGGTGCGGGTGTCCGGGTCGTACAGCCAGATGCGTTTTTCGGCTGGTGAGATCATCAGAAAACCATCGGGCGTTCCCTGCGCCGCGCGGATGGTCTTGGAAGGCACCGGGCCAAGGCGTTCAAGCCGGCCAGGCTGATCGCCGTCGTCGATCAACTCAAACAAATCCAGCGGCACAAACTCGGGGTACGACACGTGCAGACCGTTCATCAGCAAGGTTCTGCCCTTGGCCCACCAGCGTAACTGCACTGGTCGGGCACCGCCCCGATCGATTTCGGCAGCCGCAACTCGGGTGAGTGCAGCGCGGCGCGCCCCGGTGCGCAGGTTCAGTTCCTCAAGCATCGCGTAGCTGTCAGTACACGTTTGGTAGCCCCTGGGCGCTCCATCATGACCATCGCTGCAAAGGGTCGACAACGGCGTTCGCGCCACCACCTTGCGTGCGACGGGATCGAAGTGCAGCAGTTCCCTCACCCTGACTGCTGGTTGGCCGTCCTTCAACGAGGACATCGAAAGGTCGCTCCACTCCCCGCTGAAGCGGTAGCCTGCCGGGGCGGATGCTGCGGGAATTGCCTGAATCTGGTTGTTGTGTACCACCAGTAGACCGTCGCGCACGAAGACCGCCTCTGTGCCCGCTTCGGTGAGATACAGCGTGCGGCCGCTGGGCTCGTGGCCAAGCAGGCGCTGCAACCAGGTTGCCTCGGGAACTTCGGTGCGTCCTGAGGTCACCTCCTCGATTGTCAATCGGTTAGAAGGCTTGAGCCTGCTGTCGGAGACCACCGAAGCAAACAGATGCTGATCGCACAGGTAGACCGCGTTGCCATACAGAGCCAACAAGGGGCTTCGGTGAACCAGCGTTGGCGCCTGCCCCGGTGCGGCGAATTCATACACCTCGTGCATGCCTGCGTGGGTGCTGGAGTGGCTGTCCAGCACCTGGGTCAAGACAAAGGCGTTGGCGCAGCGTCGATCGTCGTCGGCCTCGGGCGCGGCACAACATGACCCGGCCAGCAGCGCAAGCGCCCACAGCGTCAATGTGCGACTCCAATATCTGACCGTCATTGCTCAATCAAGCATGGACAACTTCATCGGCAGCCGAAACGCACCCGACCGGACACAGGACACGGCTGCATCGTCCAGTTACGACCCCATCTGCTTCGCCGGCGGCACGGTTTTTCCAGGGTAGGGCACCAGGGTCAGGCCATCAAAATAGCGCTCAGCGAGCCAAGGCCGCGCGCTGCTGAACATACTGCTGGTGTACCCGGGCCGCTCCAGCGTGTACAGAAGTTCAAGCCGCCGGTTCAGGATCAGCAGTCGTGTGCTGTTAGGACCGGTCGGCGAGGTGATTTCCTCAGACACCAGGAAATGATCGCGCGTATGGCTGATCGACGGAATTTTGGCCTCGGCCGCAGTCAGCGCAATCGGAGCTGACAGGCTGTTGCGGGTGTCCGGGTCGTATAGCCAGATGCGTTTTTCGGCTGGCGAGATCATCAGCAAGCCATCGGGTGTGCCCTGAGTCAAGCGGATGGTCTTGGATGGCACCGGGCCAAGGCGTTGAAGCCGCCCATGCTCATCACCGTCGTCGATCAACTCAAAAATATCCTGCGGCAAAACCTGGGTGTCAGACACCTGCAGACTGTTCATCTCCAATGTTCTGCCTTTGGCCCACCAGCGTGACGGCAGTGGTTGGGTACCGCCCCGATTGGTTTCAGCAGCCGCAGCTCGGGTGACAGCAGGGCGTCGCGCCCCGGTGCGCAGGTTCAGTTCGTCAAACAGCACGTACTTGTCACCACACGTCTGGTAACCCCTGGGCGCCCCATCAGCACCGCCGCTGCAACGGCTCGACAGCGGCGTTCGCGCCACCACCTTGCGTGCAACTGGGTCGAAGTGCAGCAGTTCGGTCACCGTGACTGCTGGCCGGCCGTCCTTCAACGGGAACATCGAAAGATCGCTCAACGGCCCGTTGAGGCGGTAGCCCGCCGGGGCGGATGCAGCGGGAATTGCCTGAATCTGATGGTTGTGTACCACCAATAGACCGTCGCGCACGAAGACTCTCTCTGTTCCCGCTTCGGTGAGATACAGCGCGCGGCCGCTGGGCTCCCGGCCAAGCAGGCGCTGCAACCAGCTTGCCTCGGGAACTTCAATGCGTCCTGCGGTCACCTCCTCAATTGTCAATCGGTTAGGAGGCTTGAGCCTGGTGTCGGTGACCACCGAAGCAAACAGATGCTGATCGCACAGGTAGACCGCGTTTCCGTACACGGCCAACAGGGGGCTGCGGTGAACCAGCGTTGGCGCCTGCTCCGCTGCGGCGAATTCATACACTTCGTGCATGCCTGCGTGGGTGCTGGAGTAGCTGTCCAGCACCTGGGTCAACACAAAAGCGTTGGCGCAGCGCTGATCATCGTCGGCCGTGGGCGCGCCACAGCATGACCCGGCCACCAGCGCAAGCGCCCACAGCGACAACGTGCGATCGCGATGTCTGGCTGTCATTGCTCAATCAAGCATGGACAACTTCATCGGCAGCCGAAACGCCCCCGACCGGACATAGGACACCGCTGCATCATCCAGTTACGACCCCATTTGCTTGGCCGGGGGCACGGTTTTCCCAGGGTAGGGCACGAGGGTCAGCCCGTCAAAATAGCGTTTGGCCTGCCAAGGCCGAGCGGTGCTGAACATCTTGCTGGTGTACCCGGGCCGCTCCAGCGTGTACAGAAGTTCAAGGCGCCGGTTCAGGATCAGCAGGCGTGTGCTGTCAACGCCGGTCGGCGAGGGGATTGCTTCAGACACCAGGAAATGATCGCGCGTGTGGCTGATCGACGGAATTTTGGCCTCGGCCGCAGTCAGCGCAATCGGAGCTGTCAGGCTCTTGCGGGTGTCCGGGTCGTATAGCCAGATGCGTTTTTCGGCTGGCGAGATCATCAGCAAACCATCGGGCGTGCCCTGCGCCACGCGGATGGTCTTCGATGGCACCGGGCCAAGGCGTTCAAGCCGGCCAGGCTGATTGCCGTCATCGATCAATTCAAAAATATCCAGCGGCAAAACCTCGGTGTCAGACACCTGCAGACTGTTCATCTCCAATGTTCTGCC
>JAEMQF010000158.1 GCA_022758925.1 Burkholderiales bacterium
CGGCCAGGGCTTGCAGCGTGTCGGCCAGCGCCGGGTACTTGCGCAAGGTGTTGACTTCGGGCACTTGATCCCGATTCAGGAACTGCGTCGCAAACCCCGGCTGCTGCCCCAGCTCGGGCAGGAACCTGGTCGTGAAGTCGACCTGGCTTTGCGTCACGGGCACACCGTTCCTCGCGTACCAGATGGCGTCGTGCAGCAGGCGCGAAACGGGCAGGCGCGATGCCGATTGCGCGGTGGCCTGCGCCGAGTGCGCGAGCGCTTCCTGCCAGCCCGAGATCGCCCCGGCGACCGTGTTCGCGGCGAGCGGCCCGCGCCCCGGAATCGCGTGCAGGCCCCGGCCCGTGTAGAACGAAGGCGTTGCCAGGCCGGCGGCGCGGCCGCAGGCGTCGATCGCCAGCGGCTCGCGGCCCGGCTCGGAGATGATCCAGAAGCCGTCACCGCCGATCGAATTCATGTGCGGGTAGACGACGGCGATTGTGGCCGCCGCGGCCACCATGGCTTCGATCGCGTTGCCGCCTTCGCGCAGGATCGACAAGCCGGCGCTGGCCGCCAGGTGGTGCGGCGCGCTGACCATGCCGCGCGCTGCGGTCAGGGTCTGGCGCATCGCTTCAACCTTTCTCAAGGAAATGTGGCCCTGCCACTTTGCTTGACCCCCATGGGGGGCGGCCGGCTTGGGCCGGCCTCGGGGCGCTCATGAACTGCTCGGCCATCGCGTTCAGCGCCCGCACGAAAGACTGCATCGGCACGCGCACGATGCCGGCGCCGATCTGCCCCACGCCCGCGTCCTTGTGCGCAATGCCGGTGGTGAGCACGGGGCGGATGCCGGTGTCGACGACCTTGCGCACGTCGATGCCGCAAGGCGCACCGGCGAAGTCGAGCGCAGGCAGGCTCAAGGAAGGGTTGCGCGTGACCGTGATCTCATACATCTCGCGGCTGTAGCGCACGGCGTCGATCACGCTGCCGCCGGCAAGCAGGGTGAGCGCGGGCGACGCGGCAAACGCGCAACCGCCGAAACCGGCGGCCTCGGTGATCGCGCTGTCGCCGATGTCGGGGCAGGAGTCGGCCGGTTTGAAACCGGGGAAGTACAGGCCTTGCGGCAGGTCGGATTTGGCCGTGAACCATTGTGTGCCCATGCCGCTGATGCGCAAGCCGGTCTCGGTACCGTTGCGCGCGATGGCAGTGACGACGCTGCTGAAGGCGATGCCGTGCGCTGCGTCCATGATCGCCTTGCACGACACCATCGAGTAGTTCAGGAAGAACTGCGACGTCTTGGCGACGAAGTCAAGCGTCTGGTGGATGTGGTCTTGCGGGATTGCGTCTTTGCCGCCACTGACCGCCGCCAGCGGCACGGCCAGCGCCATGAAGAGCAGCGAGGTCGAAGCGGCGTTGCGACTGTGCACTTCGTCGCCCATCAACAGCGCCTGCGACTGGATCGCCTTCAGGTCGATGCCGCCGGACCTGTCGAAAGCGTGGCGCACGGCGGCCTTCAGCACGGGTGCCAGCACCGCCTCGAACCACTTCAGCCGCTGCAGCACGTCGGGTCCGTTCGCGCCGAAGCGCAGGCAGCGGCCGATGCCTTCGTTGATGTTGGTGTATGCAAGGTTGCCGTGGGTCGCATCGCGCACCTGGATCAAGGGCATCGACGCGCTGATGATCCCGGTCATCGGCCCGACCGCGCCGAAGTCGTGGCACTGCGCAAATTCGATCTCGCCGCCCTCGAGCAACGCCTGCGCCTGTGGTGGCGTGTCGGCCCAGCCTTCGTAAAGCACCGCGCCGAGCATCGCGCCGCGCATCGGGCCGCACATCTGTCCCCACGCCACCGGCGGACCGGCGTGCAGCAGCAGCCGGGTGTTCTTCATTTCGGGCCAGACGCCGTCGGCGCGCAGCGCGATGTCTTCCCACATCGGGCGCGCATTGATGATGCGTTGCGTGGCCAAAACGTTCGCCTGCTCGATGCGCGGGTCGGCCATCAGTTGCGCGAGTTTCCACGCGAGCGCCGGGTCGGCGTTGCCCGGCGGCTGCCACTGCAAATGGGTCAGCGTGCCGCCGTTTGCGATCACGCTGGGATTGAAGGCGTCGATGCCGACGTTGAGCACGGCCGGGGCCTGGGTCAGCAGAGTGTTCGCGTTCAGGGTCATGGCTGCGCTTCAATGTCCGAACAAGGCGTTGTGAGCAATGCCGCCAGCAGCCCGGCGAGCATGTCGGCGCCGGACGATGCGCCCACGCGCAACAGCGCCTGCGTCGCGTGCGCGATCTCGGCCAGCATTTTGCCTTGCAGCGCCGCCAGCAATTCGTGCAGCGCGCCGTAACTCGCGCCGTCGATCAAGTCGTCGAGCAGGGCAGCGCTGATGACGTTCGTGGCTGTGGCAGCGCAGCTGCGGATGCGCGCCAGCACGGCAGGCAGATCGGCGCGCCAGGCGTCACGCGGCGCGTATCTCAGGGCGAAACAGATGCCGCCCACGAAGTCGTCGCCGCTCGGGGTCAGGCCCTGGCCCAGGCCAAGAATCCGACGCGCGCCGGCTTCGAAGGCGCGCAGGTCATTGCGCTCGAGCGCAGCGCGGATCGCATCGAAACGCGGCGTGGCACGATTGAGCGGGAACGGCAGCGGCTGGCCTGTGAGCCAGTGCAGCAAGCCGGTGCCGGGCAGCGCGTGCAGCAGGCCGGTCGCGGGCATCGCATGCAGCAGGCCGGTCGCGGGCATCGCATGCAGCAGGCCGGTCGCGGGCATCGCATGCAGCAGGTCCAGGCAAGCCCTGGCCCCCGCGCGCAGGCGTTGCGGATCACAAGCGATCGGTGGCGGCGACCAGGGGCTTCTGAGGTTGCGCGGATGGCGCAGCGTCGGATCATCGCCGATCCACACCAGCGTCCCGCGCAGCAAGGCGTAGTCGGTCGATTCGAAGCCCGCTATCTTCACCAGGGTGGCGCCGGGCCCGTCGCTTCGCGCCCGGCCGGTCGAGGGCGTTGAGCCACCTCGGGTGCGGCCCGGCGTTGACCCGAACCCAGGCAAGGCTGCTGTCATGTCGGCCTGGCCAACAGCGTGATGTGGGTCCCGGCACGCCCCATCAGCGCGTCGAACGCTTTCTCCAGCGACGTGATGATGACCACGCCGTCATGGTTCGCCTGCGGCGACTCTTCGAGGTACGAGATGGCGGCTTCAATCTTCGGCCCCATGCTGCCCGCGGGGAACTGGCCGCTCGCCGCGTGCTCGCGAGCCATCGCCAGCGTCATGTGATCGAGCCAACGCTGCGTGGGTTTGCCGAAATCGAGCGCGACGCGCTCGACGCCGGTGAGCATGACCAGCGCGTCGGCGTGCAGGTGCGCGGCCAGCATCGCACTCGTCAAGTCCTTGTCGATCACGGCCGCGACGCCCGACCAGTGGCCCTGCGCGCTGAGCACCACCGGCACGCCGCCGCCGCCGCAGGCGACCGGGATCACGCCGGCATCGAGCAAGGCATCGATCGTCTTCAGGTCGAGGATCTTGCGTGGCTTGGGGCTGGCGACGATGCGCCGCCAGCCGCGGCCGGCATCTTCGGCAAAGGTCCAGCCGGTGCTGGCGGCCATCTTGCGCGCTTCGACTTCGCTGAAGAACTTGCCCACCGGCTTGGTGGGTTGCTGGAAGGCCGGGTCCTGCGCATCGACCTCGACCTCGGTCACGATGCACGAGACCACGATGTCCAGGCCATGGTCCACCAGCACGTTGGCAAAACTCTGCTGCAGCATGTAGCCCATGCCACCTTGCGAATGCGCGACGCACACGTCCATCGGCATCGCCGGCAACTCGTCGGCGCAGCGCGCCATGCGGTACAGGATGTTGCCCACGACCGGGCCGTTGCCGTGCGTCAGCACGAGCTGCCAGCCGGCGCGAATGATCTCGACGAAATGGGCGCAGACCTGGCGCATCAGTACCAGCTGTTCTTCGGCCGTGCCTCTGATGCTGGGCGGGTAGGCGGCGTTGCCGCCGAGCGCGACGACCACCCGTTTGCGGCGTGCGGAGCCCGGCGCCGGCTGTGCCGGCGCTGGCGTCACTGGCGTCACTGCACCCATTGCCCGGCGAGCCAGGCCGCGTTTGCACTGCTGCCCGCGAGCACCACGCCCGCCGCGCGCAGCGCCGCTTCTTGTTTGACCAGAGGTTGCGGGTCGAGCTCGGTGCCGCAGACGAACCCGATCACGGCGAGTTCGCGGTCTGCCTGGGCTGCGATGCGTTTGGCCTGGGTGATCGCAAGTGCAAGCTCAGCGGCGGGGTCGGCATGCGCACCCCATCCGATCACGACATCGAGCAAGACCACACGCACCGATGGGTCGGCCGCCTCCTGGAGCAGGCGTTCGATACGCGCCGTTTGGTCGATCATCGGGTGCGCTCGGCCCACCGTGAACGCGTCGTCGCCCATGTCGAGCGCGGTGTGACCCCTGCTCTCGTTGCGCGCATTGCTCAGCGCCAGCGCCGGATCGAGCGCGACGTTGGACCACACTTGCAGCCCCGATTCGGCCCAGATCACTTGCGCTTCGGTCGCAAATGTGCCGCCGCAGAACAACGCGCGAAGGTGCTTCTGCGACGCGGCAAATGCGGGTTTGGGGGGAATGGCGTAGTGCGGCACCGGCGCAGGCGTGACTCCTGCCAACTGCAGCGCGGCGGATGCGCAATCGACCAGCGTGCGCACCACGCGAATCGGATGGGTTTGTTTCGCGCTCGGTTGCGGCGTACTGCCCAACATCAGCACCACAGCGGGTTTGCGCGCTTGCTGCAGGGCCGCGAAAACCTTCGCCGTGACCTCGGGCGCAGGCGGCTTGCACACGACCACGATGACCTGGGTCGACATGTCGTGCGCCAGGAGTTCGATGCCCTGCAACAGGGTCGATCCGCCGACCTGCGCATCGACATCGCGCCCGCCGGTGCCGATCGCGTGGCTCACGCCGCCGCCCATGCGGTGGATCTGTGTCGTCACTTCCTGCAAGCCGGTGCCGGAGGCCGCGACCAGGCCGATCGAGCCGCGCCGCAGGTTGTTCGCAAAGCCCAGCGGCACGCCGCCGATGATCGCGGTGCCGCAGTCGGGCCCCATCACGAGCAGGCCGCGGCGTGCGGCTTCCTGCTTCAGCGCGACTTCCTGCGCCAGCGGCACGTTGTCGCTGAACAGGAACACGTTCAGGCCGAGCTTCAGGGCCTTGAGCGCCTCGGCAGCGGCATATCCGCCCGGCACCGAAATCTGCGCGATGTTCGCCGCAGGCATCGCTGCCCGCCCCATCGCCAGCGTGCGGGGTGCCATCACATCCGTGGCGGCGGTGGCTGCCGCGCCCGACCCTGCCAGCTGGGCCTTGCATTCAACGCCAGCCGTCTCACAAGCAGCGCGCGTGCGCGCCTGCACCGCGACCATGATGTCGCTCGGGCCGGCGCCGTTCAGCGCATCGGTCATCAGGCCCGCCTCCAACAGGATTTCCTTGTTCGCGGCAGTGCCCATCTGCAGCGTCGCGTTCACCACATCGGGCAGCGCGAGCAGGCGCTGTGCCACACGCATCAGCGCCACCGAATCCTTGTAGACGTTGGCGTGGACGAAGGCAAGGCAGTGCAAAGGGGCGCTCATCGGTTTGCGGGAAACGGCGGATCCGGGTTGGGTTGCGCTTTGGCTATCATGGATTCGATGCAAGACATGCCACTGCCGCAATTGTCGCCGCTGGCGAACCCCGCCGGCGCGTTCGACGACCTGAACCCCACGCCGCGGCTGCTGATGGGCCCGGGCCCGATCAACGCCGACCCGCGCGTGTTGAAGGCCATGTCGACCCAGTTGCTCGGTCAGTTCGACCCGCAATTCCGCCGCATGATGCGCGAAACCATGGCACTGTACCGCGCGCTTTTCGAAACGAGCAACGACTGGTCGCTGGTCCTGGACGGTACCGCGCGCGCCGCGATCGAGATGGTGATGCTCTCTTGCGTCGAACCGGGCGACAAGGTGCTGGTGTGCAGCTTCGGCCGCTTCGGCCAGCTGCTGAATGAAATCGCGCAGCGCTGCGGCGCCGACGTTCGCGTGGTTCAGGCCGAGTGGGGCACGGTGTTCGACCTGGCGCAGATCGAAGCGGCGCTGAAGGCGTTCTCGCCCAAACTGGTTGCAATTTGCCAGGGCGACACGTCGACGACGATGCTGCAGCCGTTGGCAGGACTGGGTGAACTTTGCCATCGCTACGGCGCGATGCTGCAAGTCGACGCGACGGCGACGTGCGGTGGCGCACCGTTGCCGGTGGATGAATGGCGGGTGGACGCCGTCACCGCGGGTTTGCAGAAATGCCTTGCCGGCCCGTCGGGCGCGTCGCCGATCACGCTCTCGCCGGCGATCGCGCAAATCATCTACAACCGCCGCCATATCGAAGAAGGCCTGCGGCCGGCCGCTTATGTGCCGGGCACGGGCCGGCGCATCGCCTCGAATTACATGGACCTGGCGATGGTCATGGATTACTGGGGCGACGCCGGGCTGAACCACCATACCGAAGCGACCACCATGCTCTACGGCGCGCGCGAATGTGCGCGCATCCTGCTGCAGGAAGGGCTGAACCAGGCCCATGCGCGCCACGCTGCGGCGTCGCGCGCGGTGGTGGCGGGCGTGCAGGGCATGAACCTCAGGCTCTATGGCGACGCATCGAACAAGATGCCCAACGTGACCGGAGTCTGCGTGCCCGACGGCGTCAACGGCGACAGGCTGCGCGCTGCGCTGCTGAACCACTTCGGCATCGAAATCGGCACCAGCTTCGGCCCCTTGCACGGCAAGGTTTGGCGCATCGGGGCGATGGGCTACAACGCGCGCCAGGATTGTGTGCTCGGCACGCTCGCGGCACTCGAAGTGGTGCTCGCCGCCGAGGGGCACAAGTTCACGCGCGGCGCGGGGGTCGACGCGGCATACGCCGCTTACCAGGGCTGACGCTGCGGGCCGGAACTGAACCACGCCGATGCAGGCTTGGCGGGGTTCGAGCTTGCACCCGAGCGCACCGCTGCAAGAGCCAGACGCGCGCTCAAGATCGCTGAATCGCAACAAGAGGCGTTCGACTTCGCCGCTGCAGATCATGGGGTGCAAGACCGGCGGCGACCGAGCAGCGCGCGCCGCCGCCGTCGCGCGAACGGACTCTGGCCGGATTGCAATTGAAATACTCGCGACCGACCTCGCAACCGGTTTGACACGGCGCTGCCTTCTACTGATGTCCGTTTCAAACTTGGCGGAAATCAGTGATGAACCAATCCAGCGATGTCAGTGGCGCGACGCTTGTGTTGCCGGCACCACGTGCAAATGCGCCGTCTCGCGCCAGGGCCGCGCCGAGCCTGCTCGAACAAGCGTTGGAAATGCTCAGCCGTTGGCAAGAGCGCAGCCGCTCACGCGACGAACTGGCGCGGCTCGGCGAGCACCAGCTGAAGGACATCGGCCTGACAAAATCGCAGGCGATGTTCGAAAGCGGCAAGTTCTTCCTGCAGCCCTGACCCGGGACAAGGGTTCCGACCCTTGGCCCGTGCAGTCAAGGCGCGTTGGGCTGATGGCGATCGGCCCCGGCAAGCCCGATTCTTCGAGCCGGCTCGGCGCGCCGGCTGTCACGCTACGATACGAAGATCCCACCCGGCACCGATGCCACGATGCACAGCCCACTGCGCCCGCATGTGCTCGCCGTTGACGACGACCCGGCGATCCGGGCGCTCGTGCACGATTACCTGAGCGAGAACGAGTTGCGCGTGACGACGGTGGCGAGCGGCAAGGAGCTCGACGCCGTGATGGCGCGCGAAACCATCGATCTGGTCGTGCTCGACGGGCGATTGCACGGCGAAGACGGCTTGCAGATTGCGCGCCGGCTGCGCGAAGTGTCGGCGATACCGATCCTGATGCTGACCGGCCGCACCGACGAAGCCGACCGCGTGATGGGTCTCGAACTCGGCGCCGACGACTACCTGACCAAACCGTTCAGCCCGCGCGAACTGCTGGCGCGCATCCGCGCGCTGCTGCGTCGTGCGCGCGCCCAGGCGAGCGTGGTCGGCGCCATCGCCCAGGTGCGTGCGTACCGCTTCGGCGGGTGGGAACTGAGCGTCGGACTGCGCAAGCTGAAGGCCCCCGACGGCCGCAGCGTCGAATTGACGAACGGCGAGTTCAGCCTGCTCGCCGCGTTCGTCGCGGCGCCGCAGCGCATTCTGTCGCGCCAACAATTGCTCGACCTCTCGCGTCTGCACAACGCCGAGGTCCATGACCGCTCGATCGACGTCCAGATCCTGCGCCTGCGACGCAAAATCGAGGCCGACCCGGCACACCCGGCGTTCATCAGGACCGCGCGTGGCGCTGGGTATCGGTTCGATGCCGATGTCGAAGCAGTGCGATAGGCAGGCGTTCGAGTCGAGCGACGCTTCACGCCCAGGGCCCGACAAGCGGCTAGAAACTCCCCGGCAGCAAGATGCCGCGGTCGACCTTGCGAATGTCGGTTCGACCGCAGAACGCCATCGTCAGATCGAGCTCGCGCTGGATGATCTCCAGCGCCTTGCTGACCCCGGCCTCACCCATCGCCCCGAGGCCATAGAGGAAGGCGCGCCCG
>JAEMQF010000223.1 GCA_022758925.1 Burkholderiales bacterium
CGGCGTGGCGGTCCGGGCGTCGACTGGCCGGCTCAGCACTTCGGAGGTGCTCGCGGGGATGCCGGCGGCGCCCGACTAGACCGCCGTGAGGCTGTGCGCGCCGGTTGCGGCGAAGCTCCTCGTCATTGTGGCCACGCCGGCGCTGAGCGGGCGCGTGCCCAGCGTGGTGGCGCCGTCCTTGAAGGTGACCGTGCCGCCCGGGCTCGCACCCGTCACCGTGGCCGTGAGCGTGACCGACTCGCCCGCCACCGAAGGGTTGGCGCTGGAACTCAGCGCCGTGCTGCTGTTGACCTTGTTGACGTTCTGGTTCAGCGCAACGGAGGTGCTGCCGGCAAAGTCGGCGCTGCCCGCATAGACGGCAGTGAGGCTGTGTGCGCCCGTCGTGCTGAAGCTCCTGACCATTGTGGCTACGCCCGCGTTGAGCGTTCCCGTGCCGATGGTGGTGGCACCGTGCTTGAAGGTCACGCTGCCGGTGGCTGTGGCGGGAGTGACCGTGGCCGTCAGCGTGATGTTCTGGCCGGCCAGGCTGGGGTTGGCGCTCGAGGCCAGCGCCGTCGTGGTGGAGGGCAACGCCGGCGAGAATGTGGCGATCAACTCCAGATCGAAGCTGAGGTCGGCGCTGCGCGCGTCGACCTGATGCACCTCCACCGCCAGCACGTTCCTGCCCGTCACCAATGCGGCCTTGTTGATGCTGAAGTGGTGGTAGATCTTCTCGCGCGCCTTGCGAACGTTGCGCAATGCACCGGTGGTCGAGGTGATTGTGCCCCCGGGCATGTTGCTGCGGATGACTCGAACCCCGTTCAGGTAGACCAGCGCCCCGTCGTCGCGCAGCACGTTGATCGCCAGCGACTTGACCTGGCTCGGATTGTCCAGCGTGAAGGCCTTGCGGAAGTAGGTGGTGATGTACTTGGCGTTGGGGTTGGGGCCGAAGCCGAGCCGCGTCGCCTCGTCACCGTCGCCGTAGCCGAGCTGCCCCGCGCCGCTGGCCCAGCTGCCGTCGGCGAAGCTCTTCGCCCGCCACGCGGTGCCTTGATCGGACCCGTTGTCCAGGTACTTCCAGACTGCGCCTTTGGCAATCAGCGTCGTGCTTGTGGTCTGCGCCAGAGCCAGGTCCGTGACCAGAACCCCGGCGACCAGGGCGAACAATGCCGCCAGGCAATTGCGCACCAAGGCGCCGCGCCGCGGGCTGGGCTGGAGTTGGGGCGTTGTCATTTGCCCTACTCCCGGCCAATGGTTTGTTGCACGCGCCCGAGCGCGTCGACGGAGCGGCTCAGCGTTCGCCTGAGTGCTCCTCCCGGATCCTTCACGTTTTCTGCGATGCGCGTGCCCGAGTTGTCGAGCGTGTACTCGATGCGGTTGCCCCGGTTGTCGAACACGGCCTTCTGGCGGTGTGCGTCGTCGTACTCATACCCGATGAAGCTCGCGTCGGGCTGGGTCACGCGGGTGAGCTGGCCCACGGGGTCATAGCTGTAGCTGGTGGTTTGGCCGCCGACGCTGGTGCTGAGCAGGCGCTGGCGCAGGTCGTAGGTGTTCACGCTAAGCACGCCGTTGGGGTCGATGCTCTCCAGCAGTTGGCCGTGTTTGTTGTACTTCGTGTACTGCGTCACCTTGCCTGCGGCGTTGGTGATGCTTCGCAGGTCTCCCAGGGTGTGCTCGGCCGTGGTGTCGCTGTAGTAGGCGTAGGTGGTGACGTCGTTCACGTCGGTGCGCGGGCCGTCTTCGGTCAGGACCTGGCCGTATTGGTTGTAGGTCCAGCGGGTCTCGCGGTTCACGACTCCAGCTTGTAGCGTGGCGCTGAGGCCTTGGGAGCCGTCTGCATCGGTCGTGGCCTGCTCGACTTGTTTGCACAGCACGGCGATTGGCTTGCCATCGGGCAGCAAGGCGGTCGTGGGCGCGCAGGACGCGGTTGCGTTTGAATTGAAGGGGTCGGGCTGGCCGCTGTAGACAAACGTGGTGGTGCGTCCCGCTTCGGCTCGCTTGGTCTGGATGCGCCAATCGGGGTGCCATTGCGTGCTGGTCTTGCGGCTGCCACTGGGCAGCGCCACGTTGGCCGGGGTTACCGTGCTGCACGCCGCGGTGATGGCAAGACCCTCGACTCTGGTGGTCTCAAGGTTGCGGTTCAGGTCGTTGGCATAACACGCTCGCGTGGCGTTGAAGTCGTCCTTGCTCGCAGTGTTGCCGTTGGTGTCGTAGGTCTGGTTGCTGGTGCTGGCCGCGCAGCCGCTGCCTGCGGGCTGGCTGCGGCTGGTGACGTAGGTCTTGCCGAGTATGCTGGTCAGGCCCATGCCGATGTTGGCGCCTTGCGGATTGACGAGCACGGTTCCCTGGGGCAGCGCCCAGGCGTGGAAGCGGTAGATGATTTGGGCGGCACTGTCGTAGGTTTCGCTGACGTACACCTGTGGCGGTGTGGTGTAGCTCGCGCTGAAACGGTTGACGCCGCCGGCGTATTCGGTGGAAATGGCCCGGCCCAGAGCGTCGTAGCCGAAGGTGGCGTACCGCACGGCGAGTTCGTCGCGCACGCCGCTCAGTGCCCAGGGCAGGCCTGCGGTGTCATAGACGAAGTTGCGCACCCTGGCGTCGGCCCAGGTCACCGATGCCAGGTTGTTGGCCGTGTCGTAGGCCAACTGGATTACCTGCGCTGCTGCATCGGTCACGGTGGCCAGGAGTCCGCCGGTGGCTGCCGGCGCGCCCGTGGGAAGCTGATAGGTCAGACCGATTGCACGGCCTTTGTTGTCTCGGACCTGGATGAGGTAGCCCGCAGCAGGAGCCGTCGTCGCGGGGGTGCTTGTCGTGCTGTAGGTGAAGCTCGCGCTGTCGCCATTGGCCCAGGCGATGCCGGTCAGGACGCCTTGGGTGTCGTAGGTCTCTTCACTCGATGCTGCCGCGTCGATGTAGCGGTAGCCGCCGGCGATGCTGAGCAAGCGGTCGTTGGTGTCAGCCTCGGCTGTGTAGGTGCCCGTGCCGTTGCCGTTGAAGCTGATGGTGTATCCGTCACCTCGCGCGACGAGCGCGCCTTTGCCGTTGGCTTGAACGAGAACTCGGCGGTGCAGGCTGCTGGCCCATAGGGCGCCCAGCACGCGAGGGGTGGCGTCGTTGGGGCGATCACCACCGGCAATCATCGGGGCTTTGCTGGTGCTGTCGTAGCTCAGCTGTACGCGCAGTCCACCGACACTCAGGCCGGTATCCAACAGTTCGCGCTTGGTGCCTTGCGCGGGGTAGATCGGGTTGCCCGCACAACTGCTCCTGGGTGTCGTCGCAACTTGCGCGATGTCTATAACGGGAACGCATGCGGTCGCGGTCGGATTCAAGGCGTAGCCCGCATTGCAGGTACAGGTGCCGTTTATTGGCCCGGTCGAACCCGCTGGGCACGTGTCCCCGATGCGACGCGCGCTCATAAATATATTGCGACAAATATTCACGTCCTGATAGTAAAGACCCTGGTAACGGCACTCCCCGCCCACCCCAACCGTGCAATCTCCAGTCGTGACAATCACGAGGTTGGTGGAAATTTCCGAACAACCTGACTGCGGATTTGTCTGGTCACGATGAAACCATTCGGTCACCGCCGCCCTGCTGCTCACGTTGCAGTAAGGCGCCGCAAATTGCGAATACCACCCCGTCGTCTCAATCGGCCTGTAACACGTCGCCGATACCGTGCCCGTTGCGTACGCCGGGCCAAGTACTCCGCACCAGACCAGCAGGAGAACTGCCCACGCTCGTACAAGTCGCGAAACAGAATTCAAGCGGCCGCCACGGTGCAGAAAGGCACCGCTATGCACATAGCATCGGCAGCGGCGGTGCGACCCGGTCTTTGGGCGGTGTCCGTCGTCGTCGTACTCATACCCGATGTCGCTAGCGTCTGGCAGGGGCGAACAACCGAGTTGGCGCGCGGGATCGTAGGTGTCGCGGGCCTCCTGGCCGCCTGCACTGGTGCCGACAGGCACGGACTCGCGGTCACCCCGGCCAGCGCCATGAGGACTGCAGGACGATAGTTCGTCACCACGCTCGCACATCTTGTCTCCTATCGTTCGAGCACGTTCACATCCGATGCGGACTATAGAGAGGGCTCAACGATTTCACATCCCTTTATGTGATCATTGACGGGAAGCCAAAACCGTGGGTGTAACACCTGCCCTCACCCCATTTCGCAAGCTCACCGCTGTGCGGTCAAGCGCAGTGCCCTCAACCGAAGGCTTGCCGCCGACGCGGGTTGCAGGCCGCTTTCGCGTGGTGATCAGTGAACGAGCCTTCTCACCGGCCACCTAGCAGCGCGGGCAAGTAGACAAACGACTTGACCCCGCCACCGAATTCCCCAGGCAGGCGCACGCGCACACCTCGCGCCCTACCGTCGGGCCCTCGAATCGCTTCCCAGTCCGGTTCGTTCGTGAAAGGGTTGGGGTACACCGTGCGCAGGTGCCGGCGCATCGTCAGGTAGCGCCGGTCCTCGAGCAGATCGGTCAACGCCGCCGGGTAGGCCTTGGCAGACCCCGGCGAGCTTTCGTAATAGCTCCCGATCGCCTGAACGAACTGCGCTCCGGCCCATTCGAGCGCAATCATTCTTTCGCGGTACGCGGTCGTGACCCAGACCTCGGAAGCCGCGGTCAGGCCGACCCCGATCAAGGCA
>JAEMQF010000056.1 GCA_022758925.1 Burkholderiales bacterium
ATGTGCCGCCCGACAAAACGCGACCCACCGATGATGAGCAGCTTCATGCCCGCAGCAAATCCGGGTGCGCGCCGGCACGCTGCAACTCCTGGCGCGTGACTTCGCCCGGCGCAAACGCTTCGACCAGGCGCTCGAGCGCGATATGGGCGCAGCGCGAATGGTTGCCCTGGAAGTTGCAGACGAAGACGTCGATCGTGACCGCGCCGAGTTCGGGCCAGGTGTGCACCGCCAAGTGCGATTGGGCGAGCAAGACGACGCCGGTGATTCCGGCCTGCGCCGCGCCGAGCGCCGGCGCGGCAGGCGTGAAGTGGTGAAACAATTCGCCCACCGCCTGCAGGCCGGCATCTTGCGCTGCCGCCAGGCACAGCCGGCGCAGCGCATTCGGCTGCGTCATCAACGGCTGCGCCGGCGCGCAGCCGCGCAGGTCGGCAGTGAGGTGCAGGCCATGCATTGATGCGATTATCGCGATACCGGGCACCCGTAAAATCCGCGCTTCGCGCCTCGATCGCCCACCAGTCACCACCTATCCGGGAGCCGCATGCCGGTCGCCAATCCTTCGATTTCATTGATGGCCAACGCAATCCGCGCGCTCGCCATGGACGCCGTGCAGCAAGCCAACTCCGGCCACCCCGGCGCGCCGATGGGAATGGCGGAGATCGCCGTCGCGCTGTGGGGCCGGCACCTGAAACACAACCCGGCAAACCCGCACTGGCCGGACCGCGACCGCTTCGTGCTGAGCAACGGCCATGCCTCGATGTTGCTCTACGCGCTGTTGCATCTGACGGGTTACGACCTGCCGATGAGCGAACTGCGCAACTTTCGGCAACTTCACAGCAAGACCCCGGGCCACCCGGAAGTGGGCGTGACACCGGGTGTCGAGACCACGACCGGGCCGCTCGGCCAGGGTCTGGCGAATGCGGTGGGGATGGCCTTGGCCGAGAAATTGCTGGCGGCGGAGTTCAACCGTGACGGGCATCGCATCGTCGACCACCACACCTATGTTTTCCTCGGCGACGGCTGCCTGATGGAAGGCATCAGCCATGAAGCCTGCGCGTTGGCCGGCGTCTGGCGCCTGAACAAGCTGATTGCGTTCTACGACGACAACGGCATATCGATCGACGGCGAGGTCGGGCCCTGGTTCATCGACGACACGCGCAAGCGCTTCGAGGCCTATGGCTGGAGCGTCATCGCCAATGTCGACGGGCACGATGTCGACGCCGTCGACGCCGCGATCAACAACGCGAAGCGCTCCGATCGTCCGACGCTGATCGACTGCAAGACCCTCATCGGCAAGGGCGCACCGAACCGCGCCGGCACGGCCAAGGCGCATGGCGAGGCGCTCGGCGCGGAAGAGGTGAAACTCGCGCGCGCAGCACTGGACTGGCCGCACGATCCCTTTGTGATCCCGGAACCCGCGTACTCTTTGTGGGACGCACGGCCGCGCGGCGGCAGCGTTGAAGACGCCTGGCGCGCGCGCTTTGCGAAGTTCCAGGCAGCGTTGCCGGAGCTCGGCGCCGAGTACACACGGCGCATGCGCGGCGACCTGCCCGACGGCTGGGCGCGGGCCGCCGCCCAGACCGCAATGGACGCACTCGCCAAGGCGGAATCGGTGGCGAGCCGCAAGGCGAGCCAGATCGCACTCGAAGCCTTCACCAAATTCCTGCCCGAACTGCTGGGCGGCAGCGCAGACCTGACGGGCTCGAACCTGACCCACACGAGTTCGACGCCGCCGCTGCGCATGCAGGCCGACGGCGCGGTCCAATGGGTCGAGGGCAAGGGCGGGCGCCACATCAACTACGGCGTTCGAGAATTCGGCATGGCCGCGGTGATGAACGGCATCGCGTTGCACGGCGGATTGATCCCCTATGGCGGCACCTTCCTCACGTTCAGCGACTACAGCCGCAACGCGATCCGCATGGCGGCGCTGATGAAAAAGCGCGTCATCCATGTCTTCACGCACGACAGCATCGGCCTGGGCGAAGACGGGCCGACGCATCAAAGCGTGGAGCATGCAGCGTCGCTGCGGCTGATACCGGGGCTGGATGTCTGGAGGCCCTGCGACACCGCCGAGACCGCAGTCGCCTGGAGCTGCGCGATCGAGAACAAGAATCGGCCTAGTGCGTTGCTGCTGTCGCGCCAGACCATCGCCTACGCACCGAAACCGGCGATCGATGCCGCCGCGCGGCAGGCCGTGCTGCAGGCCATTGCCAAAGGCGGCTATGTGCTGGCCGAGCCCGGCGCTGCGGGCCTGAAGAAACGGGCGCAAGCGGTGATCATCGCCACCGGTTCCGAAGTGCCGCTCGGATTGCAGGCGCAGGCAGCGCTGGCCAGGCAGGGCATCGCGGTGCGCGTGGTGTCGATGCCTTCAACGACCACGTTCGACCGCCAATCGGCGGCCTACAAACGCAGCGTTCTGCCCCAAGGCATACCCCGCATTGCAGTGGAAATGGGCGTCAGCGACGGCTGGTGGAAGTACGGCTGCGCCGCAGTGGTGGGCATCGACAACTACGGCGAATCCGCGCCTGCGCCGCAATTGCTCAAGCACTTCGGGTTCACCGCGGACAATGTCGCCCACACCGTGCGCCGGGTGCTCGGCACCCCTGCGTAGAAACTGTTCATCAATCCGGGAGAAACCAGCATGACCATCAGAATCGGCATCAACGGCTTCGGGCGCATCGGACGCATGGTGTTGCGCGCCGCGGTGCAGGACTTCAAAGACATCGAGGTCGTCGGCATCAATGACCTGCTCGAGCCCGACTACCTGGCCTACATGCTCATGCACGACTCGGTGCACGGGCGCTTCAAGGGCGAGGTGAAAGTCGACCGCACGACGCTGGTCGTGAACGGCAAGAAGATTCGCCTCAGCGCCGTGAAAGACCCCGCCGAACTGAAGTGGGGCGAGGTCGGCGCCGAGGTCGTGATCGAGGCCACCGGCCTGTTCCTGACGAAGGACACGGCCGCCAAGCACATCACCGCCGGTGCGAAGAAGGTCATCATGTCGGCGCCAAGCAAGGACGACACGCCGATGTTCGTCTACGGCGTGAACGACAAGACCTATGCCGGCCAGGCCATCGTCAGCAATGCGAGTTGCACCACGAACTGCCTGGCTCCGGTGGCGAAGGTGCTGAACGACAGCTTCGGCATCAAGCGCGGCCTGATGACGACCGTGCACGCCGCCACAGCGACGCAAAAAACCGTCGATGGCCCGAGCAACAAGGATTGGCGCGGCGGGCGCGGAATCCTGGAAAACATCATTCCCTCGAGCACCGGCGCGGCCAAGGCGGTCGGCGTCGTGATACCCGAATTGAACAAGAAACTCACCGGCATGTCGTTTCGCGTGCCGACCTCGGATGTGTCGGTGGTCGACCTCACCGTCGAGCTGAAGCAGGAGACCACTTACGCAGCGATCTGCGCCGCGATGAAAGCCGCCGCCGACGGCCCGATGAAAGGCGTTCTCGGGTACACCGACCAGAAGGTTGTGTCGACCGACTTTCGCGGCGAAAGCTGCACCTCGGTGTTTGACGCCGATGCCGGCATGGCGCTGGACGGCAGCTTCGTCAAGGTGATCGCCTGGTACGACAACGAATGGGGTTATGCGTGCAAGGTGCTCGAGATGGTGCGGGTGATTGCGAAGTGAACCATGCGCGCCGGCCGCGCATCGGGGCTCAATCTGCAAGCAAACGTACGCGGCGCGCCCTCCTGGCGCCGGTTTGCGCGGCGATTGCCTGGCTCTCGGCATGCGCGGCGCCCGCGCAAGAAACGGAATTGCGGGTGATGGTCAAACTTGCGCAGCCGTCGAGCGACACCGCAGCCATCACCCGGCTCGTCTCGAGCCGTGCCGGCGTGACGGCACGCTACTTCGGCTCCAGCGGCCTGGCCTGGCATGCGCTGCGGCTGCCTTGTAATGGCGCGGCCGATTGCGAGGCGGTGCTGCAGCGCCTGCGAGCCGATCGCGGCGCGTTTGAATTCGTCGAGCTTGACGAGCGCAAGCTCATCGTTAAACCTTGATGCAACTTGCCAGCGCGCCGGGTGACAGAATCGATTCATGAACAAGACCCTGCTGCTGCAAACCGCGCTGTGTGCGGCGCTGCTCGCCCCGGTCGTGCCCATCACGCCGATGGCCGGCGCTCAAGGCGCGTCGGGAACGACCCTCGCAGCGAACGCACGCGTCATCGTCAAGTACAAGGCCGCCGCCGGGCTGCTGCGCAAGCGCGCGCTGTCCGCACATGACCAGCATGCACTGCAGGCACAGACGCTCGGCCAACGCCACGGCATCCTGCTTCGAACCGGCGCCGGGCTGCACGAGCGGGCCCAGGTCGTTTTCGCCAGCGGCATGAGTTCACAGCAGCTTGCGTCAAAGCTGGCGCAGGACAGCGAAGTCGAATACGCCGTACCCGATGCGCGCAAACGCCGTAGCGCCGCACCGAACGATTCGTTTTACACCACAGTACCCAATGCCGACGGACCGGCTACCGGCCAATGGTATTTGCGTGCGAACGACGGCGAAGTGAAATCGTCGATCGATGTCGAACCCGCGTGGGCGATCACGACCGGCAGCAGCTCGATCGTCGTTGCCGTGCTCGACACAGGCGTGCGCTTCGACCACCCGGATTTGAAGCGCGTGGCCAACGGCGGCAACCTGCTGCCGGGCTACGACATGATTTCAGACCTGGACGTGGCGAACGACAGCGATGGCCGCGACGCCGACCCGAGCGACCCGGGCGACTGGTTGACACTGGCCGAAGTCACGACCCCCGGCGGGCCGTTCGACCAATGTGGAGCCAGGGCCGAAGACAGCTCGTGGCACGGCACGCAGACCGCCGGACTGATCGGCGCGTTGACCAACAACGGCATCGGCATGGCCAGTGTCGGGCGCACGGTGCGCGTGCTGCCGGTGCGCGTGCTCGGCAAATGCGGCGGCTTCGACTCCGACATCATTGCCGGAATGCGCTGGGCCGCCGGCCTGAGCATCGATGACCCCGCCGTGCCCAGCAACCCATTGGCCAATCGCGCCAGGGTGATCAACTTGAGCCTGGGCGGCGAGGGTGCCTGCACCCAGGCCTACCAGGACACGGTGAACGAACTCAACGCCGCCGGCGTCACCATCGTTGCCTCGGCCGGCAACAGCGTCGGGCACGCCGTCAGTTCACCCGCCAATTGCAGCGGCGTGATCGCAGTCGCCGGGCTGCGCCACGCCGGCAGCAAGGTCGGTTTTTCCGACCTCGGGCCACAGATCGGCATCAGTGCGCCGGGCGGCAACTGCATCAACATCGACGGAGTTCTGCCTTGCCTGTACCCGATTCTGACGACGTCGAACAGCGGCCTGACGATCCCGGTCAGCAATGCTGGCGGCGGATCGATCTACACGGACAGTTTCAACGCGTCGGTCGGTACCAGTTTCTCGGCGCCGCTGGTCGCGGGGACGGCTGCGCTCGTCTTGTCGACCCAGCCGTTGCTGACCCCGAGCGAAGTGCGCGCGATTCTGCGTTCGACCGCGCGTGATTTCCCCAGGACTGGCGCCGACAATGGAACCGACCCGACGCCGGTGACGGAGTGCTTCGCGCCCAATCCGATCGGGCAGCACCAAGTCGATCAACAGCAGTGTTACTGCACGACCAGCCTCTGCGGCGCCGGAATGCTCGACGCCGGCGCTGCGGTGCAACTCGCTGCGGTCGGCGTGGTGCCACGCATCACATTGACGCCGGCGAATCCGCTCGCCGGCCAGACGCTGACGCTGGGCGGAAATACATCGCTCGTGGGCAGCGGGCGCAGCATTGCCGCATACCAGTGGGCGATTGCGCCCGGGGGCATCGTCACCGCCTTCACCGGACGCAGCGATGCTGCGACGGCAAGCGTCACACCCAGCGCCGCAGGTCAGTTCAGCGTCAGCCTGACGCTGACCGACGACCACGGCGCGCAAGCCACGTCGACGAGCGAGATCGTCGTCTCCGCGGCGCCGAGCACTGGCGGCGGCGGCGCGTTGGGCGCCACCTGGCTCTTGCTGTTGTGGTGCGCCGTGGCCGCACTGGCGCGGCGCCGCACCTGAGGGGTTGAACCTCAGGGTTTGGCGCAGGGAAGAAATCCCTTGCCGAAGGTATCGCCGGGCAGAGCTGCGAGCTGCGCCAGCACGCGCGCGCTGGGCTTGTCGATGCGCAACACCTGGCCGCTGCTGGCCGGCGTGGATTCGACAACTCGCGCATTGCGCACACCGCGTTTCACGAGTTGATCGAGCAGGTTGTTCGCGTTCGCGCGGACCTCGAAACGCCCGAGCGACAAGCCCGGCGCCAATTCGTTCGGCGCGCGCAGTTCGTCGTATTCCACCTTGAGGCGGCGCAACTCGACCTGACGCTCTGCCATGTTGCGGGTGTCCTCGAACTTGCCGATGTAGACCATCCACAGTCCGCTGCGCTCCGTCTTCACTTGGGTCCAGCTGCCGCGCGGCAGGTTGCTCTGCAGCAATGCCTGTGCCGGGCCGATCTGGGCCGCGGAGAACGGGCCGGCTTCGAGGCAGGCCGGCAGTGGCTCAGCTTCGGCGCTGACGGCCGCTGGCGCACTCGCCGCCGCAGGCGGCGCGGGCGAGGCAGGATTGGGCACAGTGCCCGGTGCAGGCGGCTTGTCGGCAGCGGGGGGCAGGATCACGATCAACTCGGGTCGAACCTGCCGCGCCAGGCGTTCGGGCTCGCGGTCACCGCGGGCGTGCCAGCCGGTGACATCGTCAAGCAAGCCCAGGCTCCAGGCCAGGAAGGCGGCGTTCGCCAGCGCCAGCAGCAGGACCAGCAGCCTCAGCATGCGGCGAGCGGCAATGCCGGCTGTTGGCCGGGGTTCGCGTCGGCCCGCGGCTGCAAACGCACGCTGACTTCACCCGAGATGATGTGGTGCAAACGCTGCACCGGCCCTGCATCCGAGCGCAGCAACAGCGCGCCGCTGGACGTCACGCCTTGTGCGACGCCGCGCAAGTCACCCGCCACGACGGCCTGGCCGAAGAGCAGGTCGCGCACTTGGTAACGCTGTTGAAACGCAGCAAAACCATCGCGCTCGAAGCGGCGCAATGCGCCAAGCAGCGGTTGGGCGATCCGATGCAGCGTGTTCGGTGCGCTCGCCCGCGCGTCGATTTCCTGCAGCCAGGCGACACCGCTGCCGGGTTCGCTCACGACCAGCGGCAGGATGTTCAAGCCGACACCGATGACCGCGATGCGCTGCACACCGCGGCTCAGGGTTTCGATCAAGACGCCGCCGAGTTTGCGGCCGGCTCTAGCCTGCGCGCTGCCGCGCAAAGCGTCCACCAACCACAGATCGTTCGGCCATTTCAGCATCAGGCGCGGCGCTGCGGCGTTATCGAGCGCATCGGCCAATGCCACGCCGATCGCCAGCGACAGGCCCGAGCAATCCGTGCAGCGCAACCGCAACGCGAGTGAAAACGTGAGCGACGCACCGCGTTCGGCCTGCCAGCTGCGCCCTTGGCGACCGCGACCGCGCAACTGCTGTTCGGCGACGAGCAGCGTTGGATCGAGCTGCGCCGCGACAGACGCACCGCATTCTTCGAGCAGGCGCGTATTCGTCGAATCGACGCTGTCCCGGAGATGAACGTTGAGGCCAGGCAACTCGGCACGCAGGCGAGCCTGCAACGCCTGCGCCTGCCAGTTGAGGTGGGTTGCGAGCGACATCGCGACGCGGTCCTGGTGTTGAACCTTGGAAATCAGGCAGCGCCGCGGCGGCGCGGGGCGAGCAGCGTGCCGCGACAATCACGCGCCCCGCAGCGGCATTCGAACTGCTTCTTCAGCTTCGGCGTCTGGCGCTCGTCGAGCACCAGGCCGTAGTCGTAGAACAGCTCTTCGCCCGGGCGGATCGCGCGCAGCGTCTTGATGAAGACGCGCCCTTCCACTTCGTCGGCTTCGCAGTTCGGCGTGCAGGCATGGTTGATCCAGCGTGCTGAATTGCCGCCATGCGCGGCATCGATCACATGACCGTCGTCGATATGGAAGTAAAAGGTGTGGTTTGGGTCGCTCGGGTCGTGCGGGTGCCGGCGCAGCGCTTCTTTCCAGGTGATCACTTCACCCTTGTATTCGATGATCACCTCGTGGCGCGCGAGCGGCACCCGCGCGTACACGCCCTTGCCGTGCACACCCGAGCGGCGCACCTGGATGCGCCGGCCCGCGGCGGGCGAGGCCTTGTTTGAAGCTATCCTCGGCGCCGCGTCGGGTTTGCGCTTGCGCTTGGCGGGCTTCGACGGGGCGGCTTGAATCATGGAGAAGTTTCTATGTACATTGAAATCATGGGTGCGCGCGTGCGTGCGCACAGGGGTGCAGGCGCGTGCGTGGGCGCGCGCGAGGCACGGATTGTATTGAAGGCAACCCGAAAACCATGAGCAAGTCGTTGATCATTGCCGAGAAGCCCTCGGTGGCCCAGGACATCGTGCGTGCGCTCACGCCCACGGCGGGCAAGTTCGACCGGCACGCCGAATACTTCGAGAGCGAGGCCTTCATCGTCACCTCGGCGGTGGGGCATCTGCTCGAGATCAAGGCGCCCGAGGCGTTTGAAGTGAAACGCGGCAAGTGGAGCTTCGCGCACCTGCCGGTGATTCCGCCGCATTTCGAACTGAGCCCGATCGACAAGAGCAAGGCACGCTTGAACGCGATCGTCAAGCTCGTCAAGCGCAAGGACGTGAGCGCGCTCATCAACGCCTGCGACGCCGGACGCGAGGGCGAATTGATCTTTCGCCTGATCCAGCAGTACAGCAAGAGCAAACACCCGGTGAAGCGCCTGTGGCTGCAAAGCATGACGCCGGCGGCTATCCGCGAAGGCTTCGACAACCTGCGCAGCGACAAAGAACTGCTCGGCCTGGCCGAGGCCGCGCGCAGCCGCTCCGAGGCCGATTGGCTGGTGGGCATCAACGGCACTCGCGCCATGACCGCGTTCAATTCGCGCGATGGCGGATTCTTCCTGACCACGGTCGGCCGGGTGCAGACCCCCACGCTGTCGATCATGGTCGATCGCGAAGAAAGGATCCGCAAGCACGTGCCGCGTGAGTACTGGGAGATCAAGGCGACGTTTGCGGCGCAGGCGGGTGCGTACGACGGCAAGTGGTTCGACCCGAAGTGGAAGAAGGTTGCCGACGACGTCGAGCAGCGCGCGGATCGACTCTGGAATGCGAAGGACGCGCACGCGATCGCCGACGCGGTGCGCGGCCAACCGGCAAGCGTGAGCGAAGAAGCCAAGCCCAGCATGCAAAGCGCCCCGGGCCTGTTCGACCTGACGACGTTGCAGCGCGAAGCCAACGCGCGCCTGGGCTTTTCCGCGAAGACGACGCTGTCGATCGCGCAGGCGCTGTACGAAAAGCACAAGGTGCTCACCTACCCGCGAACCGACAGCAAGGCCCTGCCGGAAGACTATGTCGAGGTCGTGAAGAAGACGATGAAGATGATCTCGACCGAAGACTTGCCAGCGCCGCTGCGCGCGCTGTCGCAGCATGCAAGGGCGGCGCTGAAAGAGGGCTACGTCAAGCCGAACAAGAAGATCTTCGACAACACCAAGGTCTCGGACCACTTCGCCATCATCCCGACTCTGCAGGCGCCGAAGAGCCTGACCGAGATCGAGACCAAGCTCTACGACATGGTGCTGAAGCGCTTCCTCGCGGTGTTCTTCCCGCCGGCCGAGTTCATGCTGACGACACGCATTTCCAGCGTCAAGGTCGGTGCCAAAGAGCACCGGTTTCAGACCAACGGCAAGGTCATGGTGAAGCCGGGTTGGTTGGCGGTGTACGGCAAGGAAGCGCAGGAGGACGACGCGAATCTGGTGGCCGTGGCCGAGGGCGAAAAAGTTCGCACCGAAGATGCGGTGGTGAATGCGCTCAAGACCAAACCCCCGGCGCGCTACACCGAGGCAACGCTGCTCTCGGCGATGGAAGGCGCAGGAAAACTCATCGACGACGACGAACTGCGCGAAGCGATGCAGGAAAAAGGGCTGGGCACGCCGGCCACGCGCGCGGCAATCATCGAAGGCCTGATCTATGAGAAGTACATCCACCGCGAAGGGCGCGAACTCGTTCCCGGCGCGAAGGCGTTCCAGTTGATGACCCTGTTGCACGGGCTGGGCGTGGAAGACCTGACCAAGCCCGAGCTCACCGGCAACTGGGAGAGCCAACTCGCGCAGATGGAGAAAGGCAAGCTCAAGCGCGAGGCGTTCATGGCCGAGATCGCGACGATGGCCGAGCGCATCGTGCGCAAGGCCAAGGAATACGACCGCGACACGATTCCCGGCGACTACGCCACACTCGCCACGCCCTGCCCGAAATGCGCCGGCGTGGTCAAAGAGAACTACCGGCGTTTTGCCTGCTCGGGCAAGAGCGGCGCGGAGGAGGGCTGCGGCTTTTCGATCAGCAAGATCCCGGGCAGCCGCGCCTTCGAACTCGACGAAGTGGAAAAATTCATCTCGAGCAAGAAGATCGGCCCGTTGGAGGGCTTTCGCTCCAAGGCCGGCTGGCCGTTCAGCGCCGAGCTGCGGCTTGCGTTCGACGCCGAGATCGACAACTGGAAACTCGAGTTCGACTTCGGCGAAGACGCCAAACGCGACGGCGAGGCGGGTGCACCCATCGACTTTTCAGGCCAGACGAGTCTGGGTGCCTGCCCGAAATGCAAGGGCCATGTCTATGAGCATGGCGCCAACTACCTGTGCGAACACGCGGTGGGCGTGCATGTCACGTGCGACTTCAAGAGCGGCAGGATCATCTTGCAGCAACCGGTGACGCGCGAGCAGATGACGCGCCTGCTGGCGACCGGCAAGACGGTGTTGCTGGAGAACTTCGTGTCGAACAAGACGCGGCGCAAGTTCAAGGCCTATCTCTTCTTCGACAAACGCGAAGGCAAGGTCGGGTTCGAGTTCGAACCCAGGGCGAAGAAGCCTGCATCGGCGAAGAAGGCGGCTGCGAAAGCAATCGATTGATGGCCGAACCCGCAGGCACACTTGGCGCCACGCGCGCTACGATGCGTGCGAAGTGGCGCAATTCTGACCACCTTTTGGGTCCGGCACGGTGCGGCGGGCCTGTAGCGCCGCATTCACAATCCAGGCTGCATGATCCTTGCCTGCGTCCGGGCGTGAATCGGGTCAGCAAGGGGAGTCGTGCCCGATGGGGAAACTCGATATGAGCAAGATTTGGCTTCGAGCCAGCATTGGCGCCTTGGTTGCGGCGCTGTCCACGTTCGCCCAGGCGAATTTGGTGTTCGCGATCAATGAAGGCGTGACGTATCGCGTCCCGGCCGAGGAGATTCGGGCGCGCTACGCGGCGATCGCGGCCGACCTGGGCAAGTTGCTGCGCCAACCGGTGCAGATCGAACCCGTGGGCATTTACTCGGTGCTGCGCCGCGGACTCGCCGACAAGGCCTACGACATCGCGATGGTGCACCCGGCGCACCTTTCGATCGAGGCGATCAAGAACTCCGGCTACAAGCTCATCGCCGTGACCAAGGGTTATCAGGAATACACCGCCAATTTCCTGGTGAATGCGGATTCGCCGCTGAAGTCGCTCGCCGACCTGAAGGGCAGCAAACTCGGCGCACCCGACGAAGACTCGATCACCTCGTGGATGGTGCGCGCCACGCTGCGCGACACGCTGGGTGATGCGAATCAGGTGTCCTACGTCTATACGCGCTACCAGGACGCAGTGCCGTTTTTTGTCGAGCACAACCTGACGCGCGCCGGCGCCACTGCCGCCGGCGCGGTGATCAAGGCCTGGGAGGAAAAAGGTGGCAAGGTGCTCGCCAAGTCCAAGCCGGTGCCGATCAAGCACATCATCGCCAGCCCGACCCTGGCACCCGAGTTGGTGGAAAAGCTGCGTGAATATCTGCTCACGCTCGACGCCACCGAGGAGGGCAAGAAGAGGCTCGGGCCGACCAAATTCAAGGGTTTCGCCGCATACGACGAGACAATGATGCTGGAAATCGGCACCTGGCTGGGGCTCTGAGCCGCAGCGCACGGCGCTGAGCCGCTGGCACCGCAGGTGTGCGCGCGGCGCCGGCGCCGCGCCCGGCGCGAAGTATCCTTCGCGCCATGTACGCGAAATTCTTCGGCCTGAACCGCGAACCGTTCTCGATCGCGCCGGACCCACGTTACCTGTTCATGAGCGAGCGCCACCGCGAGGCGCTCGCACACCTGCTCTATGGGCTTGGCGGCGGCGGCGGGTTCGTGCTGCTGACGGGCGAGATCGGCGCGGGCAAGACGACGGTATGCCGCTGTTTCCTCGAACAGGTTCCGCCCAACTGCAACGTCGCCTACATCTTCAACCCCAAACTCACCGTCACCGAGTTGCTCAAGTCGGTGTGCGACGAGTTTCATGTCGACGCACCGCCGCGCGAACCGGGGGCCGCGACGGTGAAGAACTATCTCGACCCGCTGAATCGTTTTCTGCTGCAAGCGCACGCCGCGGGCAAGACCAACCTGCTCATCATCGACGAGGCGCAAAGCCTCTCGGCCGACGTGCTGGAGCAGTTGCGCCTGTTGACGAATCTCGAGACGAACGAGCGCAAGCTGCTGCAGATCGTCTTGATCGGCCAGCCCGAGCTGCGCGGCATGCTCGCCCGGCCCGAACTTGAACAGCTCGCGCAACGCGTCATCGCACGCTTTCACCTCGACGCACTTGCGCCCGACGAGACGCGCCGCTACATCCAGCATCGCCTGGCGGTGGCAGGACTGGGCGGGGCGGGGCCGTTCGATGCCGAGGCGCAGGCCCGCGTCCACACGCTGTCGCGGGGTGTGCCGCGGCGCATCAACATGCTGTGCGACCGCGCCTTGCTCGGTGCGTACGCCGGCGGGCGCACGAGCGTGAACCGAGCCACGCTCGACCAGGCCGCGCGCGAGGTCTTCGATCCGGCGACCGCGCCGCGCGAGCCGCGCCCGCGTGCGCTGAGGATCGGCTTGGCGGTGTCGGCTGTCGTTATCGGCGTCGCGGCGCTCGGCGCGGCAATGCTCGTCCTCGACGGCTGGCTGCCACGCCGCGCCTTCGAGACGAGCAAGGAGCCGACGCGCGTGACTGCAATCGCACGCTCGGATGCGACGTACGCACCGGGCGCTGCCTCGCCGGCCCCGACTTCCGGTTCCGCCGCGGGTGTGGCCCCGATGCCTGCCGGCACCGGGCCCGCCGCGTCGAATCAAGCTGCCGTGTTTCTTGCAGCACGCGAACTGCGAAGCCTTTTCAAGACGGTGCACCGCGCCGAAGCCGAAGCCTGGCGTGAGTTGGCCCCGTCTTGGCAACTGGCCCTGGAGCCAGGCGATCCCTGTCTCGCCGCGGCCAAATCGCAAGTGCAGTGCTACCGCAGCGGCAGCAGCACGCTGGCACTGATTCGGCAGATCGGCAGGCCGGGCATCCTGACTTTGTACGACGAGGAGAACCGGCCCTTCTTCGCGCTGCTCACGAGCCTGACCGAGGGCAGTGCGACGCTGCGCATGGGCGGCACGGATCAGACCGTATCGCTGCCATCTCTGGCAGGACTGTGGCGCGGCGAATTCGCGACTTTTTGGCGCTCGCCGCCGGGCTATGCGAATCCAGGTGCAGAGGGCCTGTCGCGCACCACGGCGCAGTGGCTCACGGCGCAACTCGAGAGTGTCGAAGGCGCGGCGCCGGTGTCAGCGCGCCCGGCCGGTGGCGCAGCGTTGAGGTCGCGCGTGCTCGCGTTTCAACTCGCGCAAGGGCTCAGGCCCGACGGCTTGGCCGGCCCGACGACGCTGATGCAATTGAACCGCGCGGTCGGCATCGACGAGCCGCGCCTGAACGTCCGAGGCTAGCCGCCCATGTCTTACATCCTCGACGCCCTGCGCCGCGCCGATTCGGAACGCGAGCGCGGCCAGGTCCCGGGCATCCACGCCCTTTCGATGCCGCTGGCGCTGGACAAAGCGCCTGCGGCGCCGCGAGCCGCGCGCTGGGTCTGGGCGCTGGCGGCCACTGGCACGCTGCTGGCCGGCGTCTTGGCCTGGGTGCTGGCCTCGCGCGAGGCGCCAATGCGCGCGCCGGCGCAAGCGCTTTCGCCGGCCACACCGGCGCCGGTTCGCCCAGGCGCTGCCGACCCCGCAGCCGTGCCTGCAGTCCTGCCAAAGGCGTTTGCGCCTGAAGATGCCTCGGCGCGCCCGGCGTCAACGACGGCGGCACCGGCAACGACTGGGACGACACTTCCCCGCGGCGCCGGCGCGCCGGCCACACCGGCCACGCCCGCCGCCCCGGCCGCCTCCGCCCCGGCTGCGGTGGGTGCATCGCCCCAAGCACGCGAAGCAGCGCCGCCGGCACAAATACCCCGCACCGCTGGCGCCGGGCGCGCAGCCGCGTCGGGCCCGGGCGCGAGTGCCGCAATCGGAACCGAGCCGCGGATTCATGCGCTTCACGAACTCCCCGAGGAGGTACGCCGCGCGATCCCGCCACTGGTGGTGAATGGATCGGTGTACTCCAAGAACCCGGAGGATCGCTTCTTGATCGTCAACGGCCAGATCGTTCACGAATCTGAGCCGGTGGCACCCGATGTGATGCTCGAGAAGATCGGGCAACGCGCCGCCGTGCTCAACACGCACGGCTATCGCTTCGAGATCAGCTACTGATCGCGCGGCGCGGCCGACCGATCTCATGCCCCTAGGCCATCGCGCCCCGCGCATCGACGCGCCACAGCGCCTCGACCTGACCGTGCGCCAAACCACCGCGCACCACCACATAGCGATCGTGCAAGTTCACCGTCGGGTCGCAATGGCCGGGCACGAGCCAGATGCTTTCGCCGAGCTCGGGCAACGCATCGCCGCGCGCGCGCAGCACACCATGTTCGTCGCTGCAACCGGCAAATTCAAGCTCGCGCCCCCACACGCGCGGCGGCCCTGAATCGACGGCATAGGCCTTGTGACCCGCGTCGATCACGGCATGCGATACAGCACGGCTCATCACCTGGCTCTTCACGAACAACGCATGTTCAAAGCGCGGCGCGCCGGGTGAAACTTGATTCTCGGCATAGTCGCGGTCCATGAAGAGATAGCTGCCGCACTGCAATTCGCCAAAGACTCCGCTGGCCGCTTCGAATTCGAAACTTCCCGTTCCCGCCCCCGTGACCAACGGGCAAACCAGGCCTGCGGCAAGCAGGCTCGCTTGCGCGGCGCGCGCCAGGGCAACGGCGGTCTCGATCGCGGCGCCACTCTGCGCGGCAGTGCGCAGGTGCTGGGCCGTGCCGTGGTAGGCCTGCAGGCCCGCCAGGTGCAAGCCGGCAGCCGTGACCTGCAGCGCCAAGGCACCGGCAGCAGCCGGCGCGACACCGCAACGGCCCTGGCCGACATCGACTTCGACAAAGCAGTCGGCCGTTGCGCCAGCGCATTGCAGCGCTTGTGCCAGGCGCTGCACCCCCAGTTCCGAATCGACCGCAACCGCGATCCGGATGCGTTTCGCCAACGCCGCCAGCCGCGCCAGCTTGTGCGGTGCGATGACTTCGTTGCTGATGAAGATGTCGTGCACGCCGCCGGCTGCGAGCGACTCGGCTTCTTCGACCTTCTGCACACACACGCCCACGGCGCCGGCCTCGATTTGCAGTTTGGCGATGATCGCGCTCTTGTGCATCTTGGCGTGCGGGCGCAGGCGCAGGTTTCGATCGGATGCAAACGCCGCCATGCGCTGCAGGTTGCGTTGCATCGCGTCCAGGTCGATCACGAGCGCGGGCGTGTCGATCGCATCGGTGGCGTCGCCGCACTGCGTCATGCCGGGCTGACCTCGCACGGCAACGTTGTTTCGGTGCCGGTGGCTGCGCCGCGTGCCTCGACGTCGTCCAGCGCCGCGCCCTCCAGATGCGAGTTATCGCTCCAGCCGACCAGGGTAAAACCCTGGGGCGTGTAGAGCAACCGATTGATGCTGGCGTTGCCCAGGTCCCAGGAGCGAGTTGCCTGTAGATCGACCCGTGTCGCGGCCCGGTACAGGCAGTCGAGTACGCCGCCGTGGGTCACGATCGCGATGCTCTGGCCCGGGTGCGCTGCGGCCAGGCGGGTCAGCGTTTGCATGCAACGTGCGTCGAACTCGCGCAGCACTTCGCCGCCGGCGGGGCCGAAATCGGGGTCGCGCTCATGCCAGCGCCGCGCGTGCTCTGGCCAGCGCACCTGCACCTCGCGGTAGGTCAGGCTCTCGAAGACGCCGAAGCAGCGCTCGCGAAGGCCCGGCTCGGTGATCACTTCGCGCGGGCAATTTGCCGCGATCGACTGCGCGGTCTGTAGCGCCCGCAGCAGATCGCTGGAATAGATCGCGTCGAACGATTCTTCGGCAAGCGCCTGGGCCAGGCGCTGCGCCTGAATCCGGCCCACCGGATTGAGCGGAATGTCGAGTTGACCTTGCATGCGCGCATCGCGGTTCCACGCCGTCTCGCCATGTCGGATGGCGATGATGCGGGTCGCTTCAGGTTCCACTAGACGCCCCAGACGATGGGTTGGCGGGCGCGTTCGGCGCGTTTCATCATCTCACGCAGTGGCCAGACGCGCTGGCGCAGGCTGACTCGTTCACGCGGGGCCGCTGCATCCGCCAGCGCGGTGGCTTCGTCGGTCGCGACTGCCGCTTCGAGCGCGGCAATCGCGGCGCGCAGATCGGCCGCTTCAATGATGCCTTGCGCGGCCGGTTCTTTGCCGACGATGCGCAGCACCTGGTCGCCATTCGGGCCGAGCATGATCACATCGCCGGCTGCCTTGCACTTGAACTTGTAGAGCATGGGGTTGGATTGCGGGCCCGCGCGTGGCCGCGTTCTGGGGATGTTTGCCGATTGTGCCGCGCGGCCAGGCCTGGCGCGGCGAACGCCCAGGAGCCTGTCGGGCTTTGGGTCGGGCCCGCGCCGGGGCGAATTGCGGCGCCAATCTAGGCGTCGG
>JAEMQF010000047.1 GCA_022758925.1 Burkholderiales bacterium
AGCGCCGACACGGCCGCGCTGGCCCCAGCGCACGATCAGCGTCGAGCCTGTCGTCGAGTCGGTGATCTTGTCGGTGATGGCCTTGTCGCGCTGGATGCCCAGGCGGTGCTGCATCAGGAACTCCTCCAGCGACATCGCCACGTCTTCGTACTGGGTCGAATAGTTGTACTCGTCGGTGGCGCGGTCGATGCTGAAGAAGCCCGCCACCTGGTCAGGCGCGTAGCCGCGCTGCGTGGGGTTGGCAGTCGCGCCCTGGAACTTCACTTGAGCCAGGCCGGCCATCTCGGTGGACGTGAGCGGAAACGCCGCCGTGACCAGGTCCGAGGTCAACTGCTGGTTCGAGTAACGCGGGCCGATGTTGCCCCACGCATCGAGCGCGCTGTTGAGTGCCGTGTACTGCGATGGCGGCAGGAAGTCCAGCGCATGCCCGAGCTCGTGGTACATCAACCAGCCCGCTTCGTAGAGCAGGTAATTCACATCGCGGGTCAAGCGCGATCGTGCATCGAAGAAGACGAAGATGCTGCGGCTGTTCTGCACGTAGCGCCGAAGGTCGCTGTATTGAAGTTCGCGGTCGAAGTCGCTGCGGAAATCGGGCGCTTCGTTGACCGTGTCGCGCTCGTCGGGGGTGAGCCAGAAATTGTCGCCGTCGAGGTAGATCGCACCCGTCACCGCATAGTAGAACGACGGCCGCACCTGCGCTCCCAGCACCACCGCGGTCACGCTGTTCAGCATGCGGCGGAAGTCGCCGCGCGTGTCCTGCGTGCGCAGGAAATTCTCGAAGTTGCGGCCCAGCCAGTCGTGCGAGACGACGACGCGGTCCATCACCTGCTCGACGCTGGGCAACGTGCCGCCGCTGTCTTGCGCGAGGAAGGGCTCTTGCGCGAGGAAGGGCAGGAGCGTCAACGGGCAGGTGTTGCGCTGCACGCCGGTGTAGTGCAGGTTGGCCTCGTAGACACAGCCGGCCAGCACGTTGGCGTAGCGGCCATTGGGTCGGTAGGCGTAGACCCGCGAAACGTGGTCGCCGTGCCAGACCGCCTCGGTGTCGGACGCCGGCGCTTGACTGTAGCGCTCGACCAGGACCAGGGCCTCGTCGGAATCGCTGAGGCCACTGGCCGTGAGCAGCGTGGCCCGCAGCCGGATCGGCGTGTCCCGGGCGACGTCGGGTGCGACGAAGAGCGCCACATACGGGTCGCTGCTGTCGATCGTCACCGTCGGCCCTTCCAGCTGCGTCCAGGTGATGCTTTGAACGGTCTCGCCGGCGGCCAATGTTGGCCAGGCGCGCACCGACACATTGCCACCCATGCGCACCGACTGGCTTACCCGCAATGTCAGGCGGGTTGCGGCCGCGCTGCCGCTGGCCGCCAGGGTCACGTCCTGGCTTCGGTCGACTCCGCCCGGATCGCGAAAGCCGAGCCGAAAACCGTAGCTGCCGGCCGCTGGCGGGTCGAAACTGATGGTCTGCGTCTTGTCCGACATCAGCGTCACGGCGGGGCCGGCGGTCTGCGTCCACTGTGGGTTGCCGATGCTGCCGCTGCAACCCACCAGCGCCGCCGCGGCATTCTTGCCGGGTGCAGGCGCTGCGGTTGTGACGACAGCGAAGCTCACGCCGTTGGCGCACAGGCCGGTCGCCGGCGGCGGGGGCGCGGGCGGCGCGCTGTCTGAGCCACCACCTCCGCAGGCCGCAAGGAAAAGCGACGCGGCGACGGCCGCAACCTGACGCACGAGTTTGTTCTGCACGGGTTTCCTTCTGACTCGGCGGGCGCCAAGGCGTCGTCGCGGATTCTGCACGAGGACTGCGCGGGAGCGAGGTCCGGGGTCGGCTTGCCCGCCCCTTGCGTCGGCGAGGATGGGGGGGGTCAAGAGCCATTTCCCCGCCCGCAGGCCCCGGGCGCGGCACTCGACAGTCTCGGTGCGGCCCCTGGCATCAGCGGCGGCCAGATGAGTGCCGACGACCGCGGCCAAATGCGCCTGTCATTCGGGCCGTCTACAGGTCGCCGGTCACCCTCGAGCCACCCCCGGCTCAACCGGGAAGAGCCCGCCGCCGAGCCATCTCAATCCGCGAACTTGCCGGCTGCGCGGATCAGCGGCCCGAGCCGGTCGATCTCGCTCTTCAGCCAGGTTTGCAGGCCCGCGGGCGTCTGCTTCGCCTCGGGCACGACTTCGGCGCCGAGTTCGGCAAAGCGACGCAGCACCTCCGGGTCTTTCAACGCCGCGCGCAACGCGGTGTTCATCTTCGCCGTGATGTCGCCGGGTGTTCCCTTCGGCGCATAGATGCCGTGCCAGACAACCATCTCGAAATCCTTCAGGCCCTGCTCACTCAATGTCGGCGCGTCGGGCAGGGCCTTGATGCGCTGTTTCGTCGTCACGCCATAGAAGCGCACCGAGCCGGCCTTGATGTGCGGGATCGTCTGAGTCGTCTGGTCGCACATCAGGTCGACCTGGCTGCCCAGCAATGCATTCATCGCCGGCGCCGTGCCCTGAAACGGAATCGTCTGCAAGTCGACGCCCAGCGCCTGCTGGAACAGCATGCCGCACAGATGCGAGACGGCGCCCAGGCCGGCGTTGGCGAGGTTGATCTTTTCCTTGTTCGCCTTGACGTAAGCGATCATTTCCTGGAACGTTGCGGCCGGGAAATCCTTGCGTGCCAGCAGCGTCATCGGCACGTCGGCGACCTGGCTCACGTATTCGAAATCGGTGAGCGGGTTGAACGCCAGCTTGCGATAGAGCGCGGTTGAACTCGCCATACCGTTGTGGTGCAGAAAGAACGTATAGCCGTCGGGCGCGGCCTTGGCCACATAGGCCGCGGCGATGGTGCCGCCGGCGCCCACCTTGTTTTCAACGATCACGCTTTGGCCCAGGTTCTTCGTCAGCGCCACCGACAGGGTGCGCCCCATCACGTCAGTCGGGCCGCCGGCGGCGAACGGGATGACGAGCACGATCGCCTTGGTCGGCCAGGCCTGTGCCTGGGCCGGGTTGGGCGTCGCGCCGAGCAGCGCGATCGCAAGTGCGCCGGTGAACGAGGCCGCGGCGGCCGTCAGCATGCGGTGGAACTTCATGGGCAGATCTCCGGTGGTGGGTGCAAGCAGTACATGTGAGTCTGCGGAATTGTGCCTGCTTACACTGCACGACCCGCCGCGCCTGTGCCGCGGGGCCCGACCCCGAGTGACGAAGCATGACGCGTGTCCTGATCGCCGGCTACCAACACGAAACCAATACCTTCGCGCCGAGCCTCGCCGACTGGGCGGCGTTCACGCGCGGCGATTCGTTTCCCGCCTTTGTGCGCGGCGCCGCGATGCAAGAGCAGTTGCGCGGCATCAACATCCCGGTGGCGGGTTTCATGGCCGCGGCCAGGCGCCACGGCTGGACGCTGCTGCCGTCTTGCTGGGCCGGAGCGATACCGTCATCGTTCGTCACGCGCGACGCCTTCGAGCGCATTGCCGGCGCGATCTGCGACGACGTGCGTGCCGCGCTCGCTGACGCAGCCGGCCTGGACGCGATCTACCTCGACCTGCACGGCGCCGCGGTGGCCGAGCACGTTGACGACACCGAGGGCGAATTGCTGGCGCGGCTGCGCGCTCTCGTCGGGCCGGGGACTCCGATCGTCGCGAGCCTGGACCTGCATGCGAATGTGACGCGGCGCATGCTGCGCGTGGCCGATGCGCTGGTGGCGTATCGCACCTACCCGCACATCGACATGGCCGACACCGGTGAGCGCGCTGCCGAACTGCTGGCGCGGCGCTTCAAGGCGGGCGAGCGCGAACCCATGCATTCGCTGCGCCTGCCGTTCCTGATTCCACTCAACGCGCAGAGCACCTGGACCGAACCTGCGAAGAGCGTGTACGACGAACTCACGGCGCTGGAGCGCGAGCACGCCACAACCTTGAGTTTTTGCATGGGATTTCCGGCGTCCGACTTCGACGAGTGCGCGCCCATGGTCTGGGGTCATGGGCCGGCGGCGCAGCGCGCGGTGCAGCAGCTCTATGCGCGCGCGAGCGTTGCCGATCAATGGCTGCTGGAATGTCTGGAAGCGCGCGAGGCAGTGACGCAGGCACTGCGCCTGGCCGAGGGCGCGTCGATGCCGGTGCTCATCGCCGACACCCAGGACAACCCCGGCGCGGGTGGCGACAGCAACACCACCGGCATGCTGCGCGCCTTGCTCGCCCAGGGCGCGGGCAAACGCTTCCCCGGCCAGGTGGCGCTGGGGCTGATGTTCGATGCCGCCGCGGCGCGCGCCGCGCATCAGGCCGGCATCGGCGCCGAACTCGAGCTCGCGCTCGGCAGCGCCGTCCCCACCTTCACCGGCCAGGCGAGCGATGCACCGCTGCGCGGCCGCTTCAAGGTGATCGCGCTCAGCGACGGCAAGTGCACGCTCACCGGGCCGATGATGACGGGGCTGACGGTGCGCCTGGGTCCGAGTGCGTGTCTCGAAATCGACGGCGTGCGCATCGCCGTGGTCAGCGGCAAGAAGCAGTTGCTCGACCGCGAGTTGCTGCGCATGGTGGGCGTGCACACCGAGCAGATGCGCATCGTGGTCGTGAAGAGTTCGAACCACTTTCGCGCCGACTTTCAGCCGCACGCGAGCCATGTGCTGATTGCCAAGGCGGCGGGCCCGATGGCCGCCGACCCGGCCGACCTGCCGTGGCGCAAGCTGCCCGCGGCAACGCGGCGCCGGCCGTGAACCGGTCTTGGCGGCGCGCCGCGTGCAAGCCATAAACTGCGCCCACAGGTTCAACCAGGAGACCCCCATGAACGGACAAATGATGCAGCAGCCGCTGCTGATCTCGTCACTGCTGGTGCATGCCGAGCGCCACCACGGTGAACAGCAGGTCGTGTCGCGCCGCGTCGAAGGCGACATTCACCGCATCAGCTACCGCGATCTCGCGACGCGCGCGCGGCGTTTGGCCAAGGCACTCGCCGGCCTGGGCATGAAGCCCGGCGCGCGCGTCGCGACCCTGGCCTGGAATGGCCACCGCCATCTGGAACTGTATTACGCGGTGTCGGGTTCGGGCGCGGTGCTGCACACGCTGAACCCGCGCCTGCACCCGGATCAGGTGGTGTACATCGCCGACCACGCCGAAGATCAGGTGCTGTTTTTCGACCTGACGTTCCTGCCGATCATCGAAGCGGTGGCGAGCCGCCTGAAGACGGTTCGCACCCTGGTCGCGATGACGGACCGCGCGCACATGCCGGCTGCTTCCAAGGTGAGCGGCTTGCTGTGCTACGAAGACCTGCTCGAAGCGCAGAACGACAAGTTCGACTGGCCGGTGTTCGACGAGAACACGGCGTCGTCGCTGTGCTACACGTCGGGCACGACGGGCAACCCGAAGGGCGTGCTCTACAGCCACCGCTCGACCGTGCTCCACACCTATGCCGCGGCGCTGCCCGATGCGCTCAGCCTGTCGGCGCGCGACGTCGTGCTGCCGGTGGTGCCGATGTTCCACGTCAACGCCTGGGGTCTGCCGTATGCGGCGTGCATGACCGGGGCCAAGCTCGTATTCCCGGGGCCGGGGCTGGACGGCAAGTCGCTGCACGATTTGTTCGAGTCCGAGCGTGTCACGCTGTCGGCCGGCGTGCCGACGGTGTGGCAAGGGCTGCTGACGTATGTGGAAGCGAACAAACTCAAGTTCAGCACGATGAAACGCACCATCATCGGCGGCTCGGCGTGCCCGCCGGCGATGATGCGTACCTTTACCGAGCAATATGGCGTGAACGTGCTGCACGCCTGGGGCATGACCGAGATGAGCCCGCTCGGCACGGCTTGCGCGCTCAAGGCGAAACACGAGGAACTCGACGCGCAGGCGCGCTACGCGGTGCAAGCGAAGCAGGGCCGGGCGATCTACGGCGTCGACATGAAGATCGCGGACCCCAACGGCAACGAGTTGCCGTGGGACGGCACCGCCACCGGCGAATTGATGGTGCGCGGGCCGTGGATCATGTCCGAGTACCTCAAAGGCGAAGGCGGCAGTCCGCTCGTGGACGGCTGGTTCCCGACCGGCGACGTGGCGAGCATCGACGCCGACGGCTTCATGCAGATCACGGACCGCAGCAAGGATGTGATCAAGAGCGGCGGCGAGTGGATCGGCTCGATCGATCTGGAAAACATCGCGATGGCGCACCCGAAGGTCGCGATGGCGGCGTGCATCGCCGCGTTCCACCCGAAGTGGGACGAGCGGCCGCTGCTCGTCGTCGTCAAGAAGCCCGGCGTGGAACTATCGCGCGAAGAGCTGCTGGCGTTCTTCGAAGGGCGCATCGCGAAGTGGTGGACGCCCGACGACGTCGTCTTCGTCGACGCGATTCCGCTCGGCGCGACGGGCAAGATGCTGAAGAATCGGCTGCGCGAGCAGTTCAGGGGCCACAAGCTGCCGACGGCTTGATTCCGCGCGGGGTCAGGAACTACACGCAGCGCCGGTGGCGTTCGATGCAGGTGTCGAGCACCTCGCCGCCGTCGCGCTGCCACCAGTTGTTCGCGGAGAAGATCTCGACTTCGCTGTAGCCGGCGTAGCCCTGAGCCTCGACCCAGGCGCGGATCTTGCGCAGTTCGATCACGCCGTCGCCCATCATGCCGCGGTCGTTCAGCAGGTCGGTGGTCGGCGTCAGCCAATCGCAGACGTGCAACGCGAGCAGTCGATTCCGCCCGGCGCGTTCGATCTGCTGCGCGAGTTCGGGGTCCCACCAGACATGGTAGACGTCGACCGCAACGCCGAGCGCGCCGCTGCCGGGTGGATCGAGCAAGTCGCAGACATCGAGCGCCTGGCGCAGCGTGTTGATGCAGGCGCGATCGGCGGCGTACATCGGATGCAGGGGCTCGATCGCAAGCGGCATGTGGCGCTCGCGCGCGTCGTCGAGCAGCGCGGCGATGCCGTCGGTGACCTGGGCCCGGGCCGACGCGAGATCACGATGCGCGGCCCGGCCTTCGAGTGCGCCCGGCAGCCCACCGACCACCAACACCAGGCAGGGTGCGCCGAGCAGGCAGGCTTCGTCGAGGGCGCGCCGGTTGTCGTCGCGCGCCGCCTGGCGCCCGGCGGCGTCGGCATAGGTGAACATGCCGCCGCGGCAATAGCCCGAGAGCTCGATGCCGTGCGCACGCAAGGATTGCATGGTCGCCTGCAGACCGGCTGCCGCGACCTGGTCGCGCCAGGGCGAAACGGCGCGGATGCCGCGCGCAGCGCAGGCGTCGATGATCTCGAGCAGCGGCCAGTCGACACCGCGTTGGCGGCGCACCGTCGCCGTGTTGATCGAGAGCCAGCGGTGGTCTGACGAGAAGTCTCGCATCACGGCGAATTCGCGAGCGTTCGTTTCCGCGCTCAGCCGTCGACGCCGTGCAACGCGAGCAGGGTCTTCATGCGGCGCACGGCGAGCTCGGGCTGTTCGATGAGCCCGGCTGCGTCGGCGAGGCGGAACAGTTGCGCGAAGTGCGGCAGCGAGCGCGTGCTCTGCTGGCCGCCGACCATCACGAAGTGATCCTGCAAGCCATTCAGCCACGCCAGGAACACGATGCCGGTCTTGTAATAGCGTGTCGGTGCACAGAAGATGTGGCGCGACAGCGGCACGGTGGGCGCGAGGATGCGGTGGTAGGCGGCTGTATCGCCCCGCGCCAACGCCGCGAGCGCGGCGCTCGCGGCCGGCGCGATGGCGTCGAAGATGCCCAGCAGTGCGTCGCTGTGGCGCCGGTTCGGGGCGTCGCCGATAGCGTCACCGGCGATCAGCTCGGCGTAGTCGAAATCATCTCCGGTGTACATGCGCACCCCGGCCGGCAAGCGCCGACGCGTCGCGATTTCCTTGCCCTTGTCGAGCAGCGAGATCTTGATGCCGTCGACCTTGTGGCTCTGCGCCGCGATGATTCCGAGCGCGGTGTGCGTCGCCTGCGCCGTGTCGTCACTGCCCCAGTAGCCGCGCAGCGCCGGGTCGAACATGTCGCCGAGCCAATGCAGGATCACCGGCTCACGCGCCTGGCTCAGCACCCGGCTGTAAACGCGTTCATAGTCGGCGGGTCCGCGCGCGGCGCGCGCCAGCGCCCGGCTCGCCATGACGATGAGTCTGCCGCCGAGCTTTTCGATCGCCTCCATTTGCTCTTCGTAGGCGCGGATCACGTCGTCGATCGACCGTGCATCCTGCGGCGCCAGCTGGTCGGTGCCGCAGCCACTGGCAAGCAGCGCGCCTGGCACGTCGTGCGCGGCGTCGATGGAGCGGGCGATGAGTTGCAGCGAGGTCGGCCAGTCCAGCCCCATGCCGCG
>JAEMQF010000247.1 GCA_022758925.1 Burkholderiales bacterium
GTCAAGCCGCAGATGGTCGAGAGCTGGAGCGAGAGCCCCGACCACCGCCTGTGGACCTTCAAGCTGCGCAAGGGACTCGAGTTCCACGACGGCAAGCCGGTGACCGGCGAGGACGTCATCGCCAGCCTGCAGCGCTGGGGCAAGCGCGACGCGATGGGGCAGGCCCTGTTCACCTTCGTGCAGCGCATGGATTCGCCCACGCCGGACACCTTCCGCATCTTCCTGGGCGAGGCCTGCGGCTTCGTGCTCGAAGCGCTGGGCAAGCCATCGTCGAACGTGCCCTTCATCATGCCCAAGCGTGTGGCCGACACCGACGCCTTCAAGCAGATCGACGACTACACCGGCTCAGGCCCCTACGTCTTCAAGAAGGACGAGTTCAAGCCCGGCGACAAGGCGGTGTACCTCAACAACACCAAGTACGTGCCGCGCAGCGAGCCGCCGTCGGGCACCGCCGGGGGCAAGAACGTCTACGTCGACCGAGTCGAGTGGAACCTCGCGTTGCGCGACGCGCAGGCCCAGGTCAACGCGCTGAAGAACGGCGAAGTCGACATCATCGAGGCGCTCGGCTTCGACCACTACGAAACCGTGAAGGCCGATACCACGCTGCAACTCCCCCTGTACGCGAATCTCGGTTTGCAATACATGGCGCGCTTCAACCACCTGCACAAGCCGTTCGACAACGCCAAGGTGCGCCAGGCGGCGATCGCCGCCATGACGCAGGAGCCCTTCCTGCGCGCCCAGGTCGGCGTGAAGGAGCTGTACAAGACCTGCCCGAGCATGTTCGTCTGCAACACGCCCTATGGCAGCCTGGCCGGCAGTGATTTGCAGGCGAAGTCGACCATGAAGAAAGCGCAGGACCTGCTCAAGGCGTCGGGCTACGACGGCACGCCGATCGTCATCATGAAGCCCACCGACCTGGCATCGATCCAGAAACTCCCCGACGTCGCCGCGCAGTTGTTGCGCCAGGCCGGCTTCAAGGTCGACCTGCAGGCGATGGACTGGCAGACGCTGGTCGGCCGTCGTGCCAAGAAAGATGCGCCGGACAAAGGGGGCTGGCACATGTTCCTCACGGCCTGGAACGTGTTCGATGTCTGGAGCCCGATCGCGAACCCGACGATGGACACGCGCGGCGAGAAGTCGGGCTGGTTCGGCTGGGCGAGCGACGACAAGATGATCGAGATTCGCAACCAGTTCATGCGCGCCACCGACGAGCCGACGAAGAAGAAGCTGGCCGATCAGCTGCACGCCCGCGCGTTCGAAGTCGGCACGCATGCGCCGCTGGGCGAGTACAACCAGCCGATGGCAACGCGCAAGAACATCACCGGGTTCTTCATCACCAACGGCAACATTTACTGGAACCTGAAGAAGTCGCTGAACCCGGCCTGATGTTCGCCTTCCTCGCCCGCCGCCTGCTCGCGACGCTTCCGGTATTGCTGATCGTCGCGGTGCTGGTGTTCCTGCTGCTGCGCCTGTCGCCGGGGGATCCGGCGGCGGTGCTGGCGGGCGACGCCGCGAGCACCGAGCAGATCGCGCAGATCCGCGCCGGCCTCGGCCTGGACCGCTCGATCCCGGAGCAGTTCGCGATCTGGTTCGGCAACGTGCTGCGCGGCGACCTCGGCCAGTCGTTCTATTACAAGACCGACGTCACGACCTTGATCGGCCAGCGCATCGAGCCGACCCTGTCGCTGGCGCTGATCACGATCAGCATCGCGGTGCTGGTGGCGGTGCCGCTCGGCGTGCTCGCCGCGTGGCGCTTCGGTGGCTGGCTCGATCGCGGCCTGATGGGCTTTTCGGTGCTCGGCTTTTCGATCCCGATCTTCGTCCTCGCCTATCTGCTGATCTGGCTGGTTTCGCTCAAGCTCGGCTGGTTGCCGGTGCAGGGCTACAAACGCTTCGCCGACGGGCCCGGGCAGTGGCTCTACCACCTCACATTGCCGGCGATCACGCTGTCGGTGATCTATATCGCGCTGATCGCACGCGTCACGCGTGCATCGGTGCTGGAAACGCTGGGCGAGGACTACATCCGCACGGCCCGTGCCAAGGGCTTGCCTGAATCGACCGTGCTGTTGCGCCATGCGCTGGCCAACGCGGCGGTGCCGATCGTCACCGTCATCGGCATCGGCATCGCGCTTCTGATCGGCGGCGTCGTCGTCACTGAATCGGTGTATGCGATTCCGGGGCTGGGGCGGCTCACGGTGGACGCGGTGCTGGCGCGCGACTTTCCCACCATCCAGGGCGTGATTCTGCTGTTTTCGTTCGCGTACGTGATGATCAATTTGCTCGTCGATCTGTCGTACCTGTTCTTCGATCCGCGGATTCGGTACTGAAATGCCGCAGGTGAGCAACCCCGTCAGTTTCGAAGCGCTCTCGGTCGAAGCCGCGGCGGTGCGTACCCAGCCCAGCGCATGGATGCGCGTGCGGCGCAATCTTTCGGTGCGCATCGGCGGCATCGTGCTGCTGCTGCTGATCGCGATTGCCCTGGCGGCGCCGTGGCTGGGCACAGTCGACCCTTCGCTGTTCGACCCGGCCAGCCGTGACCTGCTGCCGGGCAGGTCGGGCGAGATCACAACGCTCGACGGCGAGACGCTGAAGCACCGCTTCCTGATGGGCTCCGACAGCTTCGGCCGCGATATCTACAGCCGCGTGATCTTCGGCACCCAGGTCTCGCTCATCGTCGGCCTCTTCACCGCCGTCGTGGCGCTCGCGTTCGGCATCGTGTTCGGTCTGGTGGCGGGCTACATCCGTTGGGTCGACAACGCGTTGATGCGCGTGATGGACGGCGTGATGGCGATTCCCGCGATCCTGATCGCGATTGCGCTCGTCGCGATGTGGAGGGGCAGCCTGCTGACCGTCGTCATCGCGATCGCGATCCCCGAGATTCCGCGCGTCACGCGACTCGTGCGCTCGCTGGTGCTGACGATTCGCGAAGAGCCCTATGTCGAAGCCGCCGTGTCGCTGGGCACGCCGACCTGGAAGATCATGCTGCGCCACATCCTGCCCAACACGGTGGCGCCACTCGTCGTGCAAGGCACGTTCATCTGCGCCTCGGGCATCCTGGTCGAGGCGATTCTGTCGTTCCTCGGCGTCGGTCTGCCGCCCGAAATCCCGACCTGGGGCAACGTCATGGCCGAGGGCCGCGCCCAGTTCAACGAGTATCCGCACAACATCTTCTTTCCCGGGATCTTTCTCGCCGTGACGGTGCTCGCCGTGAACATTCTCGGCGACGGGCTGCGCGACACGCTCGATCCGAAGATGGCGAAAAGGGTATGAAACGCAGCCGGCTCTGCGCGCGCCAGGATCCGAACCTGGCCGAGGGCGCATGAACATGGCGGCCGGCGAACCCATTCTCGAAGTCACTGCCCTCACCATCGGCTTGCCGGCCGGCAGCGACCGCGCGACTGCGGTGCGTGACGTGTCGTTCACGGTCGGCCGTGGCGAAATCCTGTGCCTGGTCGGCGAATCGGGCTCGGGCAAATCGGTCATCGCGCAGGGCGTGATGGGCCTGCTGCACAAGTCCTTGCCGGTCACGGCCGGGCGCATCGTGCTGCAAGGCGAAGACATCACGCATGCGCCGCTGGCGCGCCTGCGCGAACTGCGCGCGACGCGCATGGCGATGATCTTCCAGGAGCCGATGACGGCGCTGAACCCGGTCATGACGTGCGGCGACCAGATCGACGAGGTGCTGCGCGAGCACACGCAACTCTCGCCGGCAGCGCGCCGCGAGAAAGTGCTCGCCATCGTGCGCGAAGTGTTGCTGCCCGATCCCGAGCGCATGCTCGCGAGCTACCCGCACCAGCTGTCGGGCGGGCAGCGCCAGCGCATCATGATCGCGATGGCACTCGTGCTCGACCCGGTGCTGCTGATCGCCGACGAGCCGACCACGGCGCTGGACGTGACGACGCAGGCGCAGATTCTCAAACTCGTGCTCGACCTCCAGGCGAAACACGGCACCGGGGTGCTGTTCATCACGCATGACTTTGGTGTCGTCGCCGAAGTGGCGCAGCGCGTCGCCGTGCTGCGCCTGGGCGATCTGGTCGAACTCGGCCCCAAACAAGACGTGCTGCAGCGGCCGCGCCACGACTACACGCGCATGCTGATGGCGGCGGTGCCGACGCTGCAACTCCGGCAGCGGCCGAGCGACCCGTTGGCACCCGTGGTGCTGCAGGTCAAGGGCCTGGCCAAAACCTACGCCGACAAGAGCTGGTTCGGCAAGCGCCGCAGCGTGCACGCGGCTCAAGACGTGGCCTTCGAAATCCGGCGTGGCCAGACGCTGGGCATCGTCGGCGAATCGGGCTCGGGCAAATCGACCGTGGCGCGCTGCATCGTGCGCCTGATCGACCCGAGCGGCGGCAGCGTCATCCTTGGCGCCGGCGCCGGGGCCGGCGGCGAGGGCGGCACCGACATCGCGTTGATGAACGCAGCCACGCTGCGCCCCTTGCGCAAACGCGTGCAGATTGTTTTTCAGGATCCGTACCGCTCGTTGAATCCGCGCCGCACGGTCGGCGAAGCGCTGATCGAAGGCCCGATGAA
>JAEMQF010000151.1 GCA_022758925.1 Burkholderiales bacterium
CAAGGTTCGCCGACTGCGAATTCGTCTACAAGCAGCCGAAGCTGTTCAGCTCCGACAAGAAGCGCGAGTTCAAGCCGAAGTACGGCGATTCGCTACTCTATGAGCACCATACGACGAGCCTGGTGTTCAACGACCCGCCGCTGCACACGCGGGTGCGGCGCCTGATTCTGGGAGCGATGTCGCCCAAGGCGATCGCGCAGCTGCAGCCGGCGCTGGTGGCACTCGTCGACCGATTGCTCGATGACATGGCGCAAAAGCCGCGCGCCGATCTGGTCGAAGATTTTGCCGCGGCGATTCCGCTCGAGGTCATCGGCAACCTGCTCGACGTGCCCAAGGGCGAACGCGCTGCGCTGCGTGGATGGTCGCTCGCGATCCTCGGCGCGCTCGAGCCGGTGCTGCATGCCGACGTCGCCGAGCGCGGCAACCGCGCGCTGCGCGAATTTCTCGACTACCTTGAAGGTCTGATCGCGGCGCGGCGCTTGCACCCGGGCGACCCGCAGCGCGACGTGTTGACGAACCTGATCCTGGGCGAGGCAGGGCGTGAAACGGGCGCTGATGCGGGTGCAGAGCGCCTCAGCCCGAACGAGCTGCTGCACAACTGCATCTTCCTGCTCAACGCCGGCCACGAGACGACGACGAACCTCATCGCCAACGGCCTCGTCGCGCTCGCGCAGCACCCCGAGCAGCGGCAGCGCCTGATCGCGCAGCCGGACCTCATCAAGCCGGCGATCGAGGAGATCTTGCGCTTCGATAGCAGCAACCAGCTGGGCAACCGCAGCACGACCCAGGCGGTTGAAGTCGGCGGCGTGGCACTGCCGAAGGAGACCTCGATCACGCTGTGCATCGGCGCCGCGAATCGGGACCCGGCGCAGTTCAGCGAGCCTGAGCGCTTCGACATCGGCCGCACGCCGAACCGACATCTGGCGTTCGGCAGCGGCATTCATCAATGCGTGGGCATGGGCCTGGCACGGCTCGAGGGCGAAACCGCGATCTCACGCTTTCTTGCGCGCTTCCCGCGCTATGCGCTGGCGGGCGAATCCGTGCGCGGCGGGCGTGCGCGGTTCCGCGGATTTCTCAGCGTGCCGTGTCGGATTAACGGCTGAGGCGCGGCTGGCGGTGCAGCGCGCGCGGCACCGGACGAACCTGCGCCCTCAGGCTGTCAGCAACGTCGCCACCTCCGACACCGGAACCACGTCGACGCGATCGGCCAATGGATAACGCCGCGGCACCGGGGCGATCACATAGGCGCGGTCGATCTGCAGGTCTTGCAGGGCCTGCCAGAACCCTTTGGTCGGCTTCGGGGCCGACGAGAACTTGATCTCCACACCTCTTTGCGGCTTGCCTGTTCGATGACGAGATCCAGCTCGGTGCCGGCGTGGCTTGCAGTTGCCGCCCAATCATCATTGCATTTTGAACATGCAACGATCAATTCGCAATGAAGAAATGTTGCGACAACGCAATGGCCGATTCACATCGCAGGCGCCGACTGGGCGAGCGTGCCACCGCAGTTGATCGCCGCCGACCCCGGCCCAGGCGCCTCACTCGCTGGGCGCGGCGATTACTTCGCCAGTCCGTCCAGCCCGGCCTTAGCAACAACGCCATCCTGTTCGGCAGAGCCACCGGACACGCCGATCGCGCCGATGATCTTGCCGTCGACCACGATCGGCAAGCCGCCTTCGACGGCATTCGCGCCGCGCAGCGTCAGCACGCGCAAGCCGGCACCGCCGCCGGCCAGCGCATCCTGGAACGCCTTGGTCGGGCGCCGGTACATCGCGGCCGAGACGGCCTTGTCTTGCGACACGGCGATGCTGGCGGTCTGCGTGTTGTCCATGCGATCGAACGCCACCAATTGGCCGGCGGTATCGACGATCGCCACCGCCATCGGAAGGTTTTGTTTGCGCGCATCGGCAATCGCCGCAGCCAGGGCCTTGTGCGCCTGTTCGGAGTTGATGTTCAGGCCGTATTGCGGCACCTGCGCTTGTGCGGCGCCGAGCATGCACCACAGGGCGGTGCCGGCAAGCAGGGAAGTGAAGCGTTTCGCAAGCATGTGCGTCTCCTGGTTTGGGTCAACGACTGTTCCGATCCTCGATCGCGCAGTGCGTTTCTCGATCGGCGAAATTCGAGCGTATCACCCGCGTTGGGCCCCTGCCCAGCGGGACAACCCCGCCCCTGCCGATCACAGCACCAGCTCGATCAGGGATGGCCCATGGCTTGCGAGTGCGCGGCGAAATGCGATGGCCAGTGCCTCCAGGTCGTCGACGCGAACCGCCTCGACGCCATGCCCTTTCGCGAGCGCCACCCAATCCAGCGCCGGTCGGTCAATGCCGAGCAAGTCGGTCGCGCGCTGCCCCGGCGCGCCGGCGCCGACGCTGGCGAACTCGCCGCGCAGGATCTGGTACGCACGATTCGCGAGAATCAAGGTCTTGACGTTCAGGCCCTCGCGCGCACAGCTCCACAGCGCCTGCAGCGTGTACATCGCGCTGCCGTCGCCTTCGAGCACGATCACGGGTCGTCCCGGCGCGGCGATCGCGGCGCCGGTGGCAGCGGGCAGGCCGAAGCCGATCGAGCCGCCCATGATGTTGAGCCAATCGTGCGGCGGCGCGTTCGCCGTCGCGGCGCCGAAGTTGCGGCCGACGGAGATCGACTCGTCGATGACGATCGCGTCTTCGGGGATGAGTGCGGCGAGCACCGCGCCAATGCCCATCGCTGTGATGCTCCCACTCGGGAGTGCGGGGCGCTCGAGCGCCGCGACGTGCGCCGCCGGCATGCCACGCGCGCCGACACGGTCGGCCAGGGCTTCAAGTGCGCCGACGATGTCTTCTTCGACTGCGGCGAGCCGCGTCACATTGCACGCGGCGGGGAGCAACAGGCTCGGCTTGCCCGGGTACGCAAAGAACGCGACCGGCACCTTGGCACCAACGAGCACAAGGTCGCGAAAACCTTGAAGCTTGGTCAACGCCGCGTCCACCACATAAGGCACACGCTGTGCCCGCACCCGGCCGGCGCCGCGCTGCAATCGCGGCACATTGTTTTCCAGCAGCAGCGCGCAACCGGTTTTCGCGGCGATACGCCCGGCGAGCTCGAGCCCGCGCTCGCGCGCCGCGATGCCGCCGAGCAGCAATGCCGCAGGCTGGCCACGCAGCAGCGCCAGGGCCGCGGCTTCGACGGCGTGCGTTGGCACTTCGCTGCGCTTCGGCACCGGCAAGGCAGGCGCAGCGCCCTCGGCCGGCCCCCAGGCCGAGTCGGCAGGCAGGATCAGCGTCGCGATCTGTCCGGGAGGCGCAGCCGCCTGCGCCACGGCCTGGGCAGCGTCGGCGGCCACTGACACTGAACTGCGCGAGGTGCGCACCCAGTGCGACATCGGGCGTGCGATGCCTTCGACGTCGGACGTGAGCGGCGCGTTGTGCTCGAGGTGATAGGTCGCGTGTTCGCCAACGATGTTGACGATCGCCGAACCCGCCTTCTTCGCGTTGTGCAGATTCGCCGACGCGTTCGCCAGGCCCGGGCCGAGGTGCAGCAGCGTCGCCGCAGGCTTGTCGGCCATGCGGAAGTAGCCGTCGGCGGCGCCGCTGACCACGCCTTCGAACAAGCCGAGCACGCAGCGCATGCCCGGTACCGCATCGAGCGCGGCGACGAAGTGCATCTCCGACGTTCCGGGGTTCGCGAAACACAGCTCGACGCCGCTTGCGACAAGGGTCTGCACCAGGCTCTGGGCACCGTTCATGGGGGTGGCGTTCGTGGTCATGGGATCGATCGGGTTCAAGGCGCGGCGGCGCGAATCGGTTCAACTTTCGTTGTGGGCCACGGCCACGCGCCGGCGCGTGCCTGCCGCGACATCATAGGTGTTGAAGCTGTTCATCATGCGTCCATACAGATGCAGGCTCACGGCGCGCTGCGGCTGCGCTGCGCCGCCTGCGCCATGAAGTTGGTGCGGGCAGGGGAGCGCGATCAGCGCATGCTTGTGTCCATGGTCTTGGGGCTGAAGCTTTGAGTGTAGGCAGGCTCCGGGGGCAAGCATTTGCGGCATGATTGCAGGCGGGCCCGGCACGATGATTCCCGAGCCCGGAGTGTCGGAACAGGAAATCACCGCGCTTGCGAATTCCGATCCGGCGCTTACCTCGGGTCAGCCCCGATCACCCAACAACGCGGACAGACAAATTGAACCCAGTGGTCCACTTCGAGATGCCGTACGAAGACGCGGCGCGCATGAGCGAGTTCTACCGACAGGCGTTCGGCTGGCAGACCCGGGCGCTTGGTGCGGAAATGGGCCACTACGTACTTGCCTCGACCACCGAGACGGGCGCGTCCGGTCCGACGAAGCCCGGCGCCATCAATGGCGGTTTCTTCCCGAAGAAGCCCGACTGGCCGGCGCAACATCCTTCGGTCGTGATCGCGGTGGACAACGTGAATGCGGCGATCGAAAAGGTGCGCCACGCGGGTGGCACGGTGCTCGGTGAACCGCTTGTGATCCCGGGTGTCGGTCAATACGTCTCGTTCATCGACACCGAGGGCAACCGGATCAGCATGCTGCAACCTTTGCCTCGCAACTGATGACATCGGCATCATGTGCAGCGGCGGCTCACCCTTGTCGAGCTGAACCAGCTCCTGCAGCAAGATTTTCAGCTTGTCGCATTTCCGGCCCATCAAGATGGCCTCAAGGTCGCAGCCAGTCGGTGGCCGGGCGCGACAGGAACTCTTCCAGCGGGATGCCGTCGCCGCCCACGAGGAGAGTGCGCTTGGGTTTGAACGCCTCGCTGAATGCGGCAAGGCCGGGGTGCGCGCGCGGTGCGCGCCCACTCTTGACCTCGAGGCCCACGACCACGCGACCCGAACGCAGCACGAAGTCCACTTCGCGGTTGCCCTCGCGCCAGTAGTACAGCTCGCACAGGCCACGGGCCGCGGCATTCGCCAGATGCGCCCCCACCGCGGATTCGGTGAGACGACCCCAGAACTCGTGGTCGGCGCGGGCCTCGGCGGGCGTGAGCCCGGACTGGGCGGTGAGCAGCGCGGTGTTGAAGACCTGCAGCTTGGGGCTCGAGCCCCGGCTGCGCAGCGCCTTGCCGGAGTACTTCGACAGGCCCGTCAACATCCCGGCCCCGGCCAGAAGTTCCAGATAGTGCGCCAGCGTGGTCGTGTTGCCGGCGTCGTGGAGCTGGCCGAGCATCTTCGTGAACGACAGCACCTGACCCGAGTAGCGGCAGCCGAGCTCGAACAATCGCCGTAGCAGCGCGGGCTTGTCGACGCGGGTGAGCAAGAGCACGTCGCGCGCAAGAGTCGTCTCGACGAGTGCATCGAGCAGATAGCGCCGCCAGCGTGCGTGGTCGCCCGCCAGCGGTGCGGCGCCGGGATAACCGCCGAAGAAGAGGTACTGATCCAGCGTAAAGCCGAAGGCCGCCTGCATCTCGGTCAAGGACCAGTGCGGCAGGTGCAGGATCTCGAAGCGCCCGGCCAGACTCTCAGACAACCCCCGCTGCACCAGCAGTGGTGCCGAGCCGAGCAACACCACGCGCAGCGGCAGGCGGTGGCGGCTGTCCTCGTCCCACAGCCGCTTGACTGCCTCCGACCAGCCGGGAATCTTCTGCACTTCATCGAGCGCAAGCACCGCGCCCTGCTTGCCAGAGTCCAGCGCCAGCAGACGAGCGCGCTCCCACTGCGCGGCGAGCCAGGCCGCGTCGCGCAGCGCCGGCTCGTCGGCGGAGACGAAGACGCTGGGGCGGTCGAGTTGCGGCAGCACCTGCTGCACGAGCGTGGTCTTGCCGACCTGGCGCGGGCCGGCCACCACATGCAGGAAGCGCCGCGGCTCGGCCAAGCGGGTGACCAGCACTGCAACGTATTCGCGCTCAAAGGCGTGACTCGCAGTTTCACTCATTGTGGTGAGTATTTTTACTCAATACGTTGCGCAAAGCGAATACCGTAGCTTTCGGCCTCATGCAGGCGCGAAGCCGCTGCGAGCGTGGCAGCGTCGGCCTGAGCAGAGCCGCCTGCGCTGCGCAGTTGCACAGGCGCTTCGCTCCAGCGGCTCAGGCCGTCGCGCCGCCCCTGCGAGTGTGGCAGCGTTGGCCTGAGCAGAGCCGCCTGCGCTG
>JAEMQF010000200.1 GCA_022758925.1 Burkholderiales bacterium
GCCCGCGCCCCAGTGCGAGCCGCCGGGAACACTTTGCACGCGCCGACCGGCCAGGCTGAGCCAGGCGTCGTCATACCCCGTCCAGCGCCAGTTCGCGCTTGCGCCCAGCGGCTGCATGATGGCCGCATCGAAGACCTCGGGCAACGGCTTGCCGAACAGGTGCAGCAAGGCCAGCGCCAGCTGGTTGATGCGCACGTCGTTGTATTCCCAGTAGCTCCCCGGCGTTTGCAATGGCCGCGCATCGCCCTTGATCCCGGCTTGCGGGCGCGGGTCGAGCGCGACCTTGCGGTAGCGGTCGACCGTGTCGGGCAAGCCGAAACACTCACCCTCCCACTCGCTCGTCTGCTCGAGCAGATGGGTCCAGCTGATGGCCCGGTTCTGCGCCGATTCGAAACCGATTCCCGACACGCGCTTGGCCACCGGCTCATCCGGGTCGGGCAGCAGGCCCTGGCCGTGCGCCACGCCGGCGAGCAGCGCGAGATAGGTCTTGGCGACGCTGAACGTCAGGTCGGCGCGATCGGCATCGCCCCAGGCCAGCGCCTCCACGCCATGCCGCCACACCACGCCCGACACACCACCGCGCGCGTGCACAGGACCGCGCAAGCGATTGAAGGGCGGCACATCGTCGTGGTGAATCCCCCAGCGCGACGGCTCCCGCTCAGGATCACGCGGCCACGCGATTTCATGCGCCGCTGCGAAGTCGATGCACTCCTGCCACGCCGCGGAAACAGAGTTGCTCATTGGGTAACCTCCGTGCTTCGCACTGCGGTGCGAGCCCCCTTCGGAGCGGCCGGGCGGGGGCTCATGCCTTGGCCGTGGCGCGAACCCAGGCCAGCGTGTCCGTCAATGCGCTCTGGGTGCGCTCGAGCATGGCGTCGATCTGTGCCTCGCTGATGATGAGCGGCGGCGAGAACGCAATGATGTCGCCGCCGAGCGCGCGCGTGATCAGGCCATGGGCCTGCGCGCGGCGCACGAAGTAGGCACCGACGCCGCGCTCCGGCGCGAACGGTTTGTGCGCCGCCGGGTCTTCGGCGAGCTCGAGCGCGCCGATCAACCCCAGGCCCCGCACTTCACCGACGAGCGGGTGCCCGGCCAGAGCGCGCAGGCCGCGCTGCAGACGCGGCGCCACGCGCCGCACATGGCCGATCACGTCGTCGCTCTCGTAGATGCGCAGCGTCTCCAGCGCCACGGCGCAGGCCAGCGGGTGGCCGCTGTACGTATAGCCGTGGCCGAAAGTGCCCAGCGCCGCGCTCGCGTCGGCCACCACCTGGTAGATGGCATCGGTGACGTAGAGCGCCGACATCGGCACGTACGCCGCCGTCAGCATCTTCGCCACCGTGATCATGTCCGGCTGCAAGCCGAAGACATTCGTGCCGAAGGGCTGGCCCAGGCGCCCGAAACCGGTGATGACTTCGTCGACGATGAACAGGATGTCGTGCTTGCGCAGGATCGCCTGCACCCGCTCGAAGTAGCCTGCGGGCGGAACGATCACGCCGCCCGCGCCTTGCACCGGCTCGGCAATGAAAGCCGCGATCGTGTCGGCGCCTTCGCGCGCGATGAGGTCTTCCAGCTCCTGCGCGAGGCGCTCGACGAACTTCGCCTCGCTTTCGTCTTTTGCTGCGCCGAGATAGTAGTGCGGCGCGCTGACCCGCAGCACGCCCGGCAGCGGCAGGTCGAAATGCTGGTGCATGCTCGGCAGGCCCGAGAGCGACGCGGCAGCCGCGGTCACGCCGTGGTAACCGCGTTGGCGCGCGATGATCTTCTTCTTGTTCGGCCTGCCGCGTGCGTTGTTGTAGTAGCGCACCAGCTTGAACGCGGTGTCGTTCGCCTCCGAGCCCGAATTGGCGAACAGCACGCGCGCCATCGGCACCGGAGCCCAGCGGATCAGCGTTTCCACCAGTTCCGTCACCGGGCCCGCCACCTTGCCGGAAAACGAGTGGTAATAGGGCAAGGTCTGCATCTGGCATTGCGCAGCGGCGACCAGGCGCGATTCGGAAAACCCGAGCGACGCGCACCACAGGCCGGCCATGCCTTCGAGGTAGCGATTGCCCTGCTCGTCGAAGACGAACACGCCCTCGCCGCGCACGATCACCAGGGGTCCGTCTTTTTCGAGCTGGCGCAACTGGGTATACGGGTGCAGATGAAACTTGCGATCACGCTCGCCGGCGGCCGTGACGGTGGTGGCAAGCAGGGTCATGACGGGTTCACCTTTCAATGTCGAGTGCCGAGTGCAAGAATGGGTGCGGCCAATCGTGCAAACCCTGGAAGTCTACGTACAGGCCAAGCGTATACCGCGAACCGGACCCGGCAGTTCGGCACAAACCCAAACAGGAGACCACGCACCATGAAGTACCCCGTCTCGTTGATTGCCCTTGCGCTGGCGGCGCCCCTGGCGCAAGCGGCCGATCTGGCCGCCGGCAAGGCCAAGGTCGAAACCGTGTGCGCGGCGTGCCACGGCGCGAATGGCGCCAGCGTCGGCGACGCGATTCCCAATCTCGCCGGCCAGAAGAGCGTGTACCTCGAGAACCAGTTGAAGGCGCTGAAAGACGGTTCGCGCAAGCACCAGGTCATGGGCGCGATCGCGGCGCAACTCAGCGCCGATGACATCGCCAATGTGGCCGCGTTCTTCGCCGCCCAGCCCGGCGCAGCCGGAACCGCGAAGTCGGCGTTCTTGCCCAATCTGGCAAAGACCGGCGTGAGTTTCCCGGAAGGCTACCGCGACACCTTCACCTGGTACCACACGATCAATTTCCCGGCGACCAAGCAGGTGCGTTACTACTACGCCAACCCGGCCGCGATGAAAGCGGCGAAGGAAGGCAAGGACCTGCCCAACGGCGCGTACCTTTTTGCCGAGGTCTATTCGACCAAGCTCGACGCCGACAAGAACCCGATCAAGGGCAGCAACGGCTTCTTCGTCGCTGACCAGTTGCTCTTTTACACGGCCATGGCGCGCGACAGCGGTTGGGGCCAGGACATCCCCGCCCTGCTGCGCAACGACGAGTGGAACTACGCCGTCTTCACCGGCGCCAAACAGCACCGCCCGGGCGTGAACCAGGCCGAATGCCTGGCTTGCCACAAGCCGCTGGACAAGGTGAGCTATACGTTCACGTTGAAGGAACTGGCGACAGTGGCGAACGCAAAGTAGCGCGATTTCTTCGTCGTAGCGCGCCTCGTTCGGGTGGATATGCGCGGCCTGGAACGCATTCAGCCGCTGCCGCAAATCCTTGGTCTTGGTGCGTATTCACCGAGCAAGGCGCTTTTTCCTGGGTTGTTGTTCGAAGGTTTCAATCGCGTTCATCACGCAGACGGATCGAAAGGCTTTGCGCGGCCACGCCGATCAGGCCGTCGGTGTCGAACAGTTTCGATTCGGCCAGGCCGCAGCCGTCCGGGCCGAGGTGCGTGCGCGCGTCGACACAGATCCATTCCCCGCGGGGCCGGCGCAGCAGGTGGATGGTCAGGTCTGAATTGACGAAGACGTAGTGTGCGAAGTCCAGGATTGCGCTGATGCCGTTGCCCGAATCGGCAGCGACCGCCACGCGCTGGTAGACGCTCGGCGCCTCGCCTTCCAGCAAAGGATGGCGCATGCGGAACCAGACTGCACAGGGGCCTGAGAACATGCGACCACTCGCGATACGCGTCTCGACCAGGTCCGAGTAACCCACATGCCTGCCGGCGAACGGGAATTTGCCTGGCGGCGCCTGGTTCGGCCCGAGTGGAACGCTGGGCAAGGGATGGCCCGGCAGATCGTCCGGCAGGCGCACCGCGTTTTCGCGTTGCACCAGCGCCGTGAAACGCGCAACGCACTTGTCACGCGCGAGCAGCTCCGCGCTAAAGTGCCCGGCGTTGCGCCCGACGTAGCCAGTGGCGACCTCGATCGCGAGTTCGCCGATCGGCACTGGACGCAGCAAGTTCGCCGTGATGCGGGAAACATGCGACAAGCCGTGTTCGAGCGCGGCCGATTCGAGCGCGCGGCATACCAGCGCAATCGGCGGGCCGGCGTGCTGATGTTGCGGGTGCCAGGGGCCGCGCGTCAAGGCGCTCGCCCGGTAGGCGTTTGCGCCGACTGCGGTGTAGGCGCTGGGCGGCAGTGACTCGCTCATCGCACCGAGTCTACGTTGCCTCAAGCCCGACGCGCCCGACGCGCTATCCTGGCGGCGCGCTATCGTGCCAACCGTTGCAATCCTGCTGTCGCTGCCATGCCCAAAGCCCATCGCCACACCCTGACCTCGGTTCGCGAGCTTCGTGCCCGATTCCTGGCCATGCCGGCGGCCACTGCGGGCGGTGCCACGGCATGACGTCGACATTGCCGCGCGTGCTTGTCATCGGCTGCGGCTTCGGCGGTTTGGAGGCAGTGCGCGTCTTGTCCAAGGCGCCGGTGGAGATCACGCTCATCGACCGCACGAACCACCACCTGTTCCAGCCGCTGCTCTACCAGGTGGCAACTGCGGGCCTGAGCGCACCGGCGATCAGTGCCCCGATCCGCCACACGCTGCGCGCCCAGATGAGGCGTGGCAACCTGACGATTCTGCAGGCCGAAGTGACGCAGATCGACGCCGGAACCAACCGCGTGACGCTGGACGACGGTGCGAGCCTGGTCTTCGAGCATCTGATCGTCGCCGCGGGTGCGACCCACAGCTATTTCGGCAACGACGCCTGGGCGCGCTTTGCGCCGGGGCTGAAGACTCTGGCCGACGCCTTCGACATCCGGGCGCGCGTGATCGGCGCGTTCGAAAGCGCCGAGCGCTGTGAAGTTGCCGCCGAGCGCGAAGCGTGGATGACGTTCGTGATCATCGGCGCCGGCCCCACGGGGGTCGAGATGGCTGCAACCATGAGCGAGATCGCGCAGCACACGCTGAAAGACGAATTCCGCCGCATCGACACGCGGCAGGCGCGCGTCGTGTTGATCGAAGGCTCGGACCGTGTGCTGGGCAGCTTCCCCCCTGGCCTTTCGCAGCGCGCCCGCGAACAGCTGGCGCGCATCGGCGTCGACGTGCGCACGCGCTGCAAGGTGACGCGCATCGACGCCGACGGCGTGACTTGCGAAGTGCAGGACGCCGCGCTGACGACCACGCTGCGCCTGCCGAGCAAGACAGTCATCTGGGCCGCCGGCGTCGCCGGCGCGCCGCTCGGGCGCGCGCTCGCGGCGAGCAGCGGCGCGGGGCTCGACCGCGCCGGGCGCGTCATCGTGCAGGCCGACCTGAGCCTTGCCGGCCACCCGCACATCGCGGTGATCGGCGACTTGGCCTGCGCCAAGAGCCACGGCCGCGGCGAGCCGAGACCCGTGCCCGGCGTAAGCCCCGCGGCCAAACAGATGGGCCGCTGCGCCGCGGCGAACGTGCAACGCCGGCTGCGCGGCAAGCGGACGAAGGCGTTTCGCTACATCGACTACGGCAGTCTGGCCAGTGTCGGCCGCAAGGCGGCGGTGGTCGACCTCGCCGTGCCGCCGTTCGGCGCGCTGCGTTTCTCCGGCCTCCTCGCGTGGCTGTTTTGGCTCTTCGCGCACATCTATTTCCTGATCGGGTTTCGCAATCGTCTGGTCGTGATGATCGAGTGGGCCTGGGCCTACTTCACGTTCGAGCGCAGCGCGAGGGTGGTGGCGCAGCCGCCGGCAACGATCCACACCTAGGAGCGTGCCGGGCTTTGGGTCGGGCCCCTAGAATCCGCCGACGCCTCGACGAGTCGACTGGAGCCGCATGGACACCCGCACCTCCCCATTCCGCCTGCGCATTGAGAGGGTTCGAGAATGCCTGCAGGGGCAAGGCCTGGCCGCCGTGCTCGTGCCCTCCAGCGACCCGCATCTTTCCGAGTACCTGCCCGAGCGCTGGCAAGGGCGGCAGTGGCTGTCTGGCTTCAGCGGCTCGATGGGCACCCTCGTCGTCACGCCCGACAAGGCAGCACTGTTCGCCGACAGCCGCTATTGGGAGCAGGCGGCGGTCGAGCTTGCCGGAAGTGGCATCGAACTCGTGAAGATTCCCAGCGGCGGCTCAACCCTGCATGTCGAGTGGCTCGCGACGAATGTCGCACGCGGCGGCAGCGTGGGCGTCGACGGCACTGTGCTCGGCCTGGCCGCGGCGCAGCAGTTGCGCAGCCGTCTCGACCTGGCCGGGGTGCTGCTGCGCACCGACTTCGACGTCTTCGCCCACATCTGGCCGGATCGCCCGGGCCTGCCGGGGCAGGCCGTGTACGAACACGTCGCGCCGCATGCGCCGCTGGCACGCGCCGCCAAGCTGCAGCAGGTGCGCGAAGCCATGGCACGCCACGGCGCGGCGTTTCACTTCATCTCGACCGTGGACGACATCGCCTGGCTGTTCAACCTGCGCGGCTCTGACGTCAGCTACAACCCGGTGTTCCTGGCCCATGCGCTGCTCGATGCGAACCGCGCGACGCTGTTTGTCGCCGACGCCAAGGTCAGCGCCGAGTTGCGCGCCACGCTCGCGGCAGACGGGGTCAGCGTCGCGCCTTACGCGCAAGCCGGCGCCGCACTCGCCGCGCTGCCCGACAACGCCGTGCTGCTGATCGACCCGCGGCGGATCACCTTCAGCCTGCGCGCGAACGCGACCGCAAGGATTGTCGAGGCGGTCAACCCGAGCACGCTGCTGAAGAGCCGCAAGAGCCAGGCCGAGGTTGCACATATTCGCGAGGCGATGGCGCAAGACGGCGCCGCATGCTGCGAGTTCTACGCCTGGTTCGAAGCCGCATTGGCCGCGGCTGAGCGGCTCACGGAATTGACGGTCGACGAGCACTTGAGCGCGGCGCGCGCCCGGCGCAACGGTTTCGTCGGCTTGAGCTTCAACACGATCGCCGGCTTCAACGCCAACGGTGCGATGCCGCACTACCGCGCCACGCCCGAAGCGCACGCCGCGATCCAGGGCGACGGCCTGTTGCTCATCGACTCGGGTGGCCAATACCTCGGCGGCACGACCGACATCACGCGGGTCTGGCCGATCGGCAACGTCAGCGCGGCACAGCGGCGTGACTACACGCTGGTGCTGAAGGGCACGATGGCGCTGAGCCGCACCCGCTTTCCGCGCGGCACCTTGTCGCCCATGCTGGACTCGATTGCGCGTGCGCCCCTGTGGGAGCATGGGCTGGACTACGGCCATGGCACCGGCCACGGCGTGGGCTACTTCCTCAACGTGCACGAGGGCCCACAGAGCATCTCCAAGACGATTGCCGAGCCGCAGATGGCGATGGAGCCCGGCATGGTCACGAGCGTCGAGCCCGGCCTGTACCGCAGCGGCCAATGGGGCATCCGCATCGAAAACCTGGTGCTCAACGTGCCGGCGCAAAGCAATGAGTTCGGCGATTTCCTCGAGTTCGAAACACTCACGCTGTGCCCGATCGACACGCGTTGCATCGAGCGTTCGCTGCTGCGCCAAGACGAGATCGACTGGCTCAACGCCTACCACGCCACGGTGCGTGCGCGCTTGCGCGGACTCGTCAGCGGCGACGCGCTGGCGTGGCTGCTGCAGCGCACCGACCCGATTTGATGCCTGCACTGGCGTGGCACCCCGGCGCCACGCCACTTGCGTGGCAAGCCTTGGGCGACGCCTCGTCGGGATGACCGATGGCGAAGAAAACCGCCGCCATCATCGGCGCCGGCCACAACGGGCTGGTCTGCGCCTTTTACCTTGCGCGCGCGGGCTTTGACGTCACCCTCTACGAGCGCCGTGGCCTCGTCGGCGGCGCGGCGGTGACGGAGGAGTTTCACCCCGGGTTTCGGAATTCGGTCGCGAGCTATACCGTGAGCCTGCTCGCGCCGAAGGTGATTGCCGAGATGAAGCTGCACGCGCACGGCCTGCGCATCGTCGAGCGCCCGATTTCAAACTTTCTGCCGTTGGACGACCAGCGTTACCTGAAGCTCGGGGGTGGTTTGGCGCGCACGCAGGCCGAGGTGGCGAAGTTCTCGACGCGTGACGCCGAGCAGTTGCCCGCGTATCAGGACATGCTGGAAACGGTGGCCAATGTGCTGCGCAAGATGTCGTTGCAGACGCCACCCGACATGATGACGCTTGCCGGCAGCCTAGTGCCGGGGCTGCGCCAAGGGCGGCAACTGGCGAAACTCAAGATCGGGCAGCGGCGCGACGTGCTCGCGCTGTTCGTGAAGAGCGCGCGCGACGTGCTCGACGGCTGGTTCGAGTCCGACCCGATCAAGGCCGCTTATGGCTTCGACTCGGTGGTCGGCCATTTTGCGAGCCCCGACACCGCGGGCTCGGCGTATGTGCTGCTGCACCACTGCTTCGGTGGCGTCAACGGCAAGCCGGGAATCTGGGGCCATGCGCTGGGCGGCATGGGTGCGATCACGCAGGCCATGGCGCGTGCCTGCGAGCAGTCGGGCGTGAAAACCGTTCTCGACGCCACCGTGTCGCGGGTGCTGGTGGCGAATCGGCGTGCCTGCGGATTGCTGCTGGAAGACGGCCGCGAAGTCGGCGCCGACATTGTGGTGTCGAACCTGAACCCGCGGCTGCTGTTCGAACGCCTCGTGCCCGCGACTGAACTCGACAGCGGTTTCAGACAGGCGATTGCCCGCTATCGTTGCGACTCGGGAACGCTGCGCATGAATGTTGCGTTGTCGGAGTTGCCCGACTTCACGTGCCTGCCGGGCAGCAGCAGCGCCGAGCACCACGCCAGCGGCATCTGCATTGCGCCGTCGCTGGACTACATGGACCGTGCGTATCACGATGCGCGGCGCGACGGCTGGTCGTGCCAACCCATCGTCGAGATGCTGATTCCGAGTTGTGTCGACACCAGCCTCGCGCCGCCGGGGGCCCATGTCGCGAGCCTGTTCTGCCAGCAGTTCGCCTACGACTTGCCCGATGGCCGGAGCTGGGACGATGAGCGCGAAGCCGCGGCCGACCGCGTCATCGACAGCGTGACGCGTCATGCGCCGAACTTCAAGCGCAGCGTGATTGCGCGCAGCGTGCTCACTCCCCTCGATCTGGAACGCAAGTTCGGCCTGCTGCGCGGCGACATCATGCACGGCGTGATGAGCCTGGACCAGTTGTGGGCGGCGCGGCCGGTGCTTGGCCATGGCGACTACCGCGCGCCGATTCAAAACCTCTACATGTGCGGCGCCGGCACACACCCGGGCGGCGGGGTCACGGGCATGCCCGGCCACAACGCGGCGCGCGAGATCGTGCGCGATCACAGCCTGCGCGGCGCATTCGCTCGCAGCATCAGCCGCAGCCTCGGCCTGCGCTGAAGCGGCGCGGCCGCCACCCCACGCACGTGGCCGGGGCGCAAAGCCGGGCCTCGTCGGCGAACATTTGTCGGCGTTATTTGCATGTCGTCCCGGGTTTTCCGCGCTTCGTCGCATGCCGCTTTCACTGCCGCGACCAGGCTCATAGAGTTCGCTTCAACGCAGCCCAAAGCGCTGCACCGCAAACCCCCAGGAGCCCATCATGATCGACCGCCTCTTCACCTCGCTGCTGACTTTCTGCCTGCTGATCGGCGCGACCTTCGCC
>JAEMQF010000314.1 GCA_022758925.1 Burkholderiales bacterium
ACTACTGGCGCGTGAAGGCGCAGGACGGCCGCGCCGAATCGGCCTGGAGCGGTGGCGACTTCCTGATGAACGCCGTCAACGAAGCACCCCCAGCGCCGACGGTGGCCAACCCCGGCGACGCAGCGTGGACGGCCGCGCTGCAGCCCAGCCTGCAAGCCAACCCCGTGCTCGACCCCGAGGGCGACGCGGTGAGCTATCAGTTCGAGGTGTACCGCGACGCGGCGCTCGCCGACAAGGTGATCGAGGGCAGTTCGGGCAACACGGGTTGGATCGTGTCGGCGGCACTGACCGACAAGACCACCTACTGGTGGCGCGTGCGCGCGGCCGACCCGCAACTCATGGCCAGCGCGTGGTCGGGCGCCACCGTGCTTTACGTGAGCAGCGGGCCTTATCAAGACCCGACGATTCAGCTCACGGCGCCGGCAACTCCCATTCAGCCCACGCTGGTCGGAAGCCGCAAGATCGCCACGCTGCGCTGGGAGGGTACCGACCCCAACATCGAGCCCAACATTGCGCTGTACTACAGCACCAGCAACGCCGGGTTCACCGGCAATCTGATCGTCGACGGATTGCGCCAGACCGCTGGCACGCAATCGGGCACCTACGACTGGGACGTCACCGCGCTCGCGCCGGGGGACTACTACGTCTATGGCGTGATCTACGACGCCAAGGGCGTGGGCCGGGCGTATGCGGCCGGTGCGGTGGTGATTCGCACCGCCACGCAAACGGGTGTGATCAGGGTCTCGCGCAAGAACCTGGCGACGAATGAGAAGGGCACCTCCAGGACCTTTACCGTCAAACTCGGCAAGCTGCCTGCTGCCGACGTGGTGGTTGCGCTCTCATCGACCAACCTGCGTGAGGGTGACGTGAGCCCGCATTCGTTCAGCTTCACGCCGGCGAACTGGAGCGAGGCGCAAACGGCCACGGTCACGGGACGAGACGACTGCGTGCTCGATGGCAGGCAGTCTTACCAGATCTTGCTGGGCGCAGCATCTTCACTTGACCCGAACTACATCGGCCTCGTGGGCCAAGCGGTGGCCGCCACCAATGCCGACTCGAGCGACAGGTCAAGCAACACCAACTCGCCTGACATTCACATCTGCAACTACACCCTGGTCAGTTCGCTCAAGGTGAGCACCAGGCTGTGGGAGTACGTGTTCCGCGTCGAGGTGACGAACACCGGCCTCAGCGTGCGGGGTGTGACGGCCACGCTCGGCGGCATGCCCGGCACCATCACCGTGCCCGACAACTTGGTGGTGGGCGCGGTGGCAACGAACGAGACCGTCAAGTCGAGCGACACGATCACGCTGCGTTCGACGACGAAGTTGGCGAACCCGGTCAGCTACATCAAACAGCGGGCGGCTTGGAGTGTGACAATCCAGCGCTGAGCACAGGGGCCGAGTTGCCTTGCCGGCCGGTGTGATCCCGAGCCGCGTTCAGCCTCAGAGAAGCAGACCTTTCTGCCTGACCCTTCGCCAAGCTCAGGTCAAAGCGGGTCGAAGGCCAGGACAAGCTTTCGGAGCCCCCAGGCGTGCCGACACCACCTTTTCGATTTTGAGGTCTTTGCGTATGCACCCTGCCGCCATGGCGCGCGCTCCGGAGCGCGGCTTCACCCTGCTGGAGTTGCTGGTGGTGATCGTCATCATCGGCCTGCTGGCGGCCTATGTCGGGCCCCGGTATTTCTCGCAACTGGGCAAGTCCGAGCGTGGCACGGCCAAGGCGCAGATCGAGGGTTTGGGCAAGGCGCTCGACGCCTACCGGCTCGACACCGGCCACTACCCAACGACAGAGCAAGGCTTGGCCGCGCTCTTCAACAAGCCCAACGACGAGCTGAAGTGGAGTGGCCCGTACCTGCAAAAGCAAGTGCCGCTCGACCCCTGGGGCCATGCCTATGTCTACCGCTCACCGGGACAGGGGGGCGACTTTGACCTCACGTCCAATGGCAAAGATGGCCAGCCTGGGGGCGAGGGTGAGGGTGCTGATGTTTCCTACCGCTAACAGCCGGAGCCCCACTGCCTCCGCAAGACTCGATTCGAAGCGAACGGGGCTTGATGTGCCGCCGATCTTGAGCCATGGCCTACGCTGAACCCCTGGCGCCAGCCGACACCCCCACGCGTGGCGCCAGCAGCAGCCGGGTGCGCCTGCGCGTGCGCTCCGCTGACGGCGCGACGCGTTGGGTCGAGCACCTTGACGTGACCGAGGCCGAAGCCGTGCGCCGAGCGCTCGCGCAGGGCAGCAAGGTGTTGACGATCGAGCACATGAGCAATGCGGCGGCGGCTCGCGGTGGCTCGCGCTTTGCCTTGCTGCTGTTCAGCCAGGAGCTGTTGGCACTGCTCGACGCGGGCCTGAACCTGACTGAAGCCTTGAGCACGCTGCACGCCAAAGAGCGCCAGCCCCTGGTGCGCGAGGTGTTGGCGCAAATACTCCACGCACTGCGCGAAGGGCGCAACTTCTCGGACGTGCTGTCGGCGATGCCGCAGCACTTTCCCGAGGTCTACGCGGCGACCGTGCGTGCGGCTGAACGCACCGGCGATATGCGCCAGGCGCTGGCGCGCTTCATTGCCTATCAGTCGCAGTTCGACACCATCCGCAAGAAGCTGATCTCGGCCGCGATCTACCCGGTGATGTTGTTGGCCGTGGGTGGCTTCGTGGCTTTGTTCTTGCTGGGCTATGTGGTGCCGCGCTTCAGCGCGGTGTACGAGTCGTCGGGGCGCGAGATGCCGTGGCTCTCGAGCCTGCTTCTGAGTTTCGGCAAGGCGATTCACGGGCACTGGCAAGTGGCCTTGCTCGGCTTGGTGCTGGTCGGCGTGTCGGCGATCTGGGCGCTGAGCCGGCCGCAAGGGCGGGCGGCACTGATGAACACGTTCTTGCGCTTGCCGTGGTTCGCCGGCAAGGCCAGCGAGTTCAGGCAAGCGCGCTTCTATCGCGCAGTGAGTCTGCTGCTCGCCTCGGGCATTGCATTGCCGCGCGCCATGGGCATGGTGACGGGTTTGCTCGGGCCGGCAGAGCAGCTGCGGCTGGCGCAGGCCCGGCTGGCCGTGGAGCAGGGGCAGTCGCTCTCGACTGCGCTGCTCGCCGTGGGCCTGGCCAACCCGGTGGCCGAATCGCTGATCAAGGTGGGCGAGCGCTCGGGCCAACTCGCTGACATGCTGGAGCGCACGGCGCGCCTTCAGGACGACGACTTTGCGCGCTGGGTCGACTGGGCCTCGAAGCTGATTGAGCCGATTCTGATGGCGGTGATGGGCATCGTGATCGGCGCCATCGTGGTGCTGATGTACATGCCGATTTTCGATTTGGCGGGGAGTTTGCAATGACGTTGCTCACGCCCGAGTTGATGGCGCGTGCTCGGTCGTCGAGCGAAAGCGCCCAATCGACAGCGGTGCAGCGCCTGCAAGAACTGGCTCGCCTGTCGCCGGACGAGGTGATGGCTGCACTTGGCGAGCAGTTCGGCTGCCCGGTGCTGAGCATGCGCAGCTTGCAGGCAATGGAGCCGCTGTTTGACCGCATCCCGTACACCGAAGGCATGCAGCGCCAGGTGCTGGCCGTGCGCGATGAAGGCGGTCGCGCGCATTTGGTGTTGGGCGACCCTTTTGACGGCGGCACCGAAGAGTGGGCCTTGCGCCGTTGGGGCGTGATCGATGACGTGCCCAGCATCGCATTGGCTCACCCCGAAGACTTGCAGGCGTTTTTTGCGCAGCTTGAGCGGCAGATGCGCGCCATCAACGGGTTTGACGGCAACCCGGCGGCTGCGGGTGATGAAGAGGTGGCGGCAGTGATCACGCTGGCCAGCATCGGCGACGATGCGAGCCCGGTGGTGAAGCTCGTCAACTCGACGATCTACGACGCGATCAAGCTCCAAGCCAGCGACATTCACCTCGAATGCGATGCGGGCTGCCTGCATGTCCTGTACCGCATTGACGGCGTGTTGGTGCCGATCACGCAGGCGCAGGGGCACGACATGGCCGAGCAAATCATCTCGCGCGTGAAGGTGATGGCCGAGCTCGACATCGCCGAGCGCCGGGTGCCGCAAGACGGGCGCTTCAAGGTGCGGGTGAACGCGCGCGAAATTGATTTTCGGGTGTCGGTGATGCCCAACATCTTCGGCGAAGACGCGGTACTGCGATTGCTCGACCGTCAGTCGCTCACCGAAGAAGCCAAGTCGTTGCGCCTGGACAATCTTGGGCTCGATGCGCCGGCGATGGCGTCGATCCGGCGTCTGGCGAGCAAGCCGCACGGCATGCTGCTGGTGACCGGGCCCACCGGCTCGGGCAAGACGACCACCTTGTACGCGGCGATCACCGAG
>JAEMQF010000359.1 GCA_022758925.1 Burkholderiales bacterium
ACATCCTGCATTCCTGGGGCAAGTTCGTCCTCACCGGGCTGGGCCTGGGGCTGCTCATCGGCGTCACCTTCACCATGGCGGGGGTGTATCGCGGCATGGTGGACGATGCCAAGGTGCTGCTCAACAACAGTGGCGCCGATCTGTGGGTGGTGCAGAAGGACACGCAGGGGCCCTATGCCGAGTCGTCGAGCATTCCCGACGACGTTTACCGCGGCATCCGCGGCCTGTCGGGCGTCGCGCAGGCTGCCAACGTCACCTACCTCACCATGCAGGTGCGCAAGGGGAACACCGACGTGCGCGCCATGGTGGTGGGCTTCGAGCCTGGCCAGCCGGGCGAGCCGGGCTATCTGGTGGCGGGGCGGCGCATCACCCGCGGCCATTACGAAGCCATGGCCGATGTGATGGCCGGTTTTCAGGTCGGCGACCGTATCCGCATCCGCCGTCACGATTACACCGTGGTCGGCCTGACCCGGCGCATGGTGTCCTCCGGCGGCGATCCGATGGTGTTCATTCCGCTCAAGGACGCCCAGGAAGCGCAGTTCCTCAAGGACAACGATGCCATCGTCAACAGCCGGGCCCGCACCGCCGCCAATCCGGCGCTCAACCGCCCCGGCGTGCCGGGCCTGCTGGACGCCATCAACGCCTCGCAGACCAGCAATCACAACGTCAACACCGTGCTGGTACGGGTGGCCGAGGGTCATTCACCCGAAGCGGTGGCGCAGGACATCCGCCGCTGGAAACATCTGCAGGCGTACACGCGGGCGCAGATGGAAGACATCCTCATCGCCAAGCTGATCGCCACGGCCTCCAAGCAGATCGGCATGTTCTTGGTGATCCTGATGATCGTCAGCGCGGCCATCGTCGCCTTCATCATCTACACCATGACGCTCGGAAAAATCCGCGAGATTGCCGTGCTGAAACTGATCGGCACCCACAACATCACCATCGCCAGCATGATCCTGCAACAGGCGCTGGGGTTGGGGCTGATTGGCTTCATCGTCGGCAAGATCGCTGCCACGCTGTGGGGGCCGCTGTTCCCGAAATACGTGCTGCTGCTGCCCGAGGATGCCGTGCGCGGCTTCGTCATCGTGATGGTGGTGTGCATGCTCGCCAGCACCCTGGCCATACGCGCGGCGCTCAAGGTCGATCCGGCCGAAGCCATTGGAGGCTGACATGGTCGACACGCACAAAGCCGCGGGCATCCAGATCGAAGGATTGAGCAAACGCTACGGCGCGGGCGACACCGCCGTCGATGCGCTCAAGGACGTGAACATGCAGGTGGCGCCCGGCGAAGTGGTCGGCCTCATCGGCCCCAGCGGCTCCGGCAAGACCACCCTGCTCAAGTGCCTGGGGGCGGTGATCGAGCCGACCCGGGGCCGCATGACCCTGGGTGGCGAGGTGATCTACGACAACGGCTGGAAGATCAAGGATTTGCGTGTGCTGCGCCGGGATCGCATCGGTTTCATCTTCCAGGCCCCTTACCTGATCCCGTTCCTCGACGTGACCGATAACGTCGCGCTGTTGCCCATGCTGGCCGGGCGACCCAACGGGGAGGCCCGCGCCCGCGCGATTGAACTGCTCACCGCGCTCGACGTGGCGCACCGGGCGAAGGCGGAAACTTCCGAACTTTCCGGCGGCGAACAGCAGCGCGTCTCGATCGCCCGTGCGCTGGCCAACAAGCCGCCGGTGATCCTGGCCGACGAACCTACCGCGCCGCTCGACAGCGAGCGCGCGCTGGCGGTGATGCGCATCCTCAACCAGATGGCCACGCAGTACCAGACCGCCATCATCGTCGTCACCCATGACGAGAAGATCATCCCCACGTTCAAGCGCATCTATCACATCCGCGACGGACGCACGGTGGAAGAAGCGGGGGAAGGGCGAGCGCTTGAATGAGCAGGGACGGCACAGCGCCCCTTGCCCCCTGCGCACGATCTTTCTCGCCGTCCTGCAGATCGAACTCGTCTCATGGTGGACTTCACCGCCTATGTAGGCTACCGGTTGCGCGGCGTGCCGGGCGCAATGGCGGCGAGCCCATGAGGGGCCCACGCATGGATCGCCACAAGGCGGGAGGCTTGCCAACGTTGCCTTGGAGTTGCACAACGCTGTTTCGGAGATCCACATGAAACTTTCCTTTCACGGCGCCGACCGCGGCGTCACTGGCTCGTGCCATCTGCTCGAGTGCGCGGGTAAACGTGTGCTGATCGACTGCGGCCTTTTTCAGGGCGGACGCGAATTGGACGAAGAGAACGCCGAGCCTTTCGGCTTCGACGCCGCGTCGATCGACATCGTGTTGCTGACGCACGCCCACCTCGACCACTGCGGCCGTTTGCCGCTGCTGGCGCTGCGTGGCTTTCGCGGTGAAATCATCACCACTGCGGCGACTCGCGAGCTCGCGCGGGTGGTCATGCTCGATGCTGCCCGCCTGCAGGAAGAAGACGCTGCCTACCAGGCGCGCAAGGCCGCGCGCCGGGGCGAGCACAAGACACCGCAGCCGCTGTACACGCAGCTCGATGCCTTGAACACGCTGGAGCGTTTTGGCCGCACTGCGGTTTACGACCAAGCCATCGACCTGGCGACGGGCTGGCGCGTCACGTTCCTGGATGCCGGGCACATCCTGGGTTCGGCCAGCATCCAGTTGCAACTCGAAGAAGGCGAGCACCGGTGCAGCATCGCTTTCTCGGGCGACCTCGGCAGCCGCGGCCGGCCGCTGCTGCGCGACCCGGTGCCGCCGGTCGGCACCGACGTCGTTGTGATGGAGACGACCTATGGCGATCGGCTGCACAAGCCCTTGGCGCCGTCGGTCGAGGAGCTCTGCCAGGCCATTGCCGACACCTTCCGCCGCGGCGGCAATGTGGTCATTCCCACGTTCGCACTGGAGCGTGCGCAGGAACTGCTGTTCTACTTGCGCGAGGCAGTGCGAACGGGTCGTTTGCCGGCCAGCATGCAAGTTTTCCTGGATTCGCCGATGGCGATTTCGGCGACCGAAATCTTCAAGCGTCACGCCGAGTGCTACGACGTCGAGACGGCCGCTTTGTTCCGCGACGGCCAGGACCCCTTCGCCCTGCCTGGGCTGCACTTCACCCGCGAAACGGCCGAATCGATCGCGCTGAACCGCATCGCCGGCGGCGCGGTGATCCTCGCCGGCTCGGGCATGGCCACGGGCGGTCGGGTGCGCCATCACCTGAAGAACAATCTGTGGCGCGAGAACTCGAGCGTGATCTTCGTCGGCTTCGCCGCCAAGGGCACGCTGGCGCGCCAGATCATCGACGGCGCAAAGACCGTCCGGCTGTTTGGCGAGGAGATTCCAGTTCGCGCGCAGGTCCACACCATCAACGGCTTTTCGGCGCACGCTGACCGCGACGAACTGCTGGCCTGGCAGCGCCAGGTCGGCGCAGCACGCACATTTCTGGTCCACGGCGAGGAAGAAGTCATGCGCCAGTTCGCAGCGCTGCTCACCGACACCCACGTCGAGATGCCGGCACAGGGGCAGGTGTTCTCGCTGTAGCCACGCCTGCATGCATCAAGCCGCCGTGGCACCCGAACCCGCGCCGCAGTCCGGCGTTCTTTAAGGAGAAACAGATTGAACAGCCAAACGTCATTGAGCCCTCCGGAGCAACAGGCGCTGGCCGATGCCCTGGACGATGAATACAAGTCACACGAGACTTACCAGCAGGTGATCCGCGACTTCGGCCCCGTGCGCCCCTTCATCAACATCGTCGAGGCCGAAGCGCGCCACATCGCGGCACTGTCAGGGCTGTTTGCCAAGTACGCCGTGCCGTCACCCGTCAACCGCTGGGCCGCAAAAGCGCCGCGTTTTGCCAGCGTCCACGAAGCCTGCGTGGCCGGCGTGCGGGGCGAGATCGACAACGTCGCCATTTACGACCGCTTGCTGCTCGCCACGCAGCGGCCGGACATTCTTGAAGTGTTCCAGGCGCTGCGATCGGCGTCGCAGGACCGTCACCTGCCGGCCTTCCAGCGCTGCGCGCAGCGCGCGGCATGACGGGGTTGAACGGCCTGACGAGCCTGGCAGCGGCTGAACGCCTGCAGAAGTTCGGTCCGAATTCGGTGACGCCGATGCGTCCCCGAGGCATCGGCGCCTTGCTTCACAAGTTTTGGGGCGTGATCCCGTGGATGCTCGAACTCACCATCATCATCGAACTGATCCTCGGCAAGCGGGTCGAGGCCGCTGTGATCGCCGCGTTGCTGGTGTTCAACGCGGACATCGGTTTTTTGCACGAAGGTCGGGCCCAGCGCGCACTCGCGCTGCTGCGCCAGCACTTGACCGTTAACGCCCGCGTTGAGCGGGACGGGCACTGGCAAGTCGTCCCCGCCGCCGAAATCGTACCGGACGACCTCGTGCGCTTGCGTGTCGGCGACATTGTCCCAGCCGATGTTCATCTCACCGATGGCGAGATTCTGGTGGACCAGTCGGTGCTGACGGGCGAATCGCTCCCTGTCGAGCAGCGCGCCGGCAGCACGGTGTATTCCGGATCGTTGGTCAGCCGCGGCGAAGCCACCGGCGTGGTCAAGGCGACCGGTACGCGCACCTACTTCGGGAAGACGGCCGAGCTGGTCCGTACAGCCAACGCTCCGCCGCGTACCGAACGCCTGATCGTCCGGATCGCCCAGTATCTCGGCGCGGTGGTCATGGTTCTTGCCGCCGCCGCGTTGGTCGCGATGATCATCCAGGGCACGCCGCTTTCTGAAATGCTGCCATTCGGTCTGCTGCTGCTGATGTCTTCCGTACCTGTCGCCCTGCCGTCGATGTTTGCCATGTCCGCCGCGCTCGGCGCCCGCGCGCTGGCCGACAACGGAATCCTGGTCACGCGCCTGTCGGCGATCGAAGACGCGGCATCGATGGACGTGCTCTGTCTCGACAAGACGGGTACGATCACCGAGAACCAGCTCACTGTCGGAAAGCTCTTTCCATTTGCACCAGCCACTTCAGATGAAGTGCTCCGGTGGGCGGCTCTAGCCTCGGACGAGGCGACGCAGGACCCGATCGATCTCGCAATTCTGAGGGCCGCGCGTGAGCGCGGGATCGTCGCGACTTCTGCGCAGCGACTGAGCTTTGCGCCATTCGATCCGAGCACCAAGCGCTCGGAGGTGTCGGTCCGCGAGAACGGTCAGTCGCTGCATATCGTCAAAGGCGAACCGGCGACCGTCGCCGAGCTCGCGCACGCACCGTGGCCGGAGGTCGAGTCCGAAGTCGCAAGGCTTGCTGGCGACGGGTCGCGCGTGCTGGCGGTGGCGACGGGAACCGGGCTGAACCTGCGCATGGCCGGTCTGATCGCGCTGGGCGATCCGCCGCGAACCGACTCTGCGCAGTTGATTGCAGACCTGCGCAAGCGCGGTGTGAGAATTCTGCTCGTTACCGGAGACGGTGAAGCGACCGCGCGAGCGATCGCGGCCCAGGTTGGCATCACCGGTGGGGTCGCTCCTGCCGGGACGATCCGCGAAGATCTCGATCCGGAGGTGGCCACTCGTTTCGATATCTTTGCCCGGGTCTTTCCTCAGGACAAATTCCTCCTCGTACAGGCGCTGCAGAAGGCGGGGCACGTGGTCGGCATGACCGGCGATGGCGTGAACGACGCGCCGGCCCTTAAGCAGGCGGACATCGGGATCGCAGTGGCCAACGCGACCGACGTGGCGAAAGCGGCGGCTAGCCTTGTCTTGACCAAGCCCGGCCTGGGTGGGGTTGTCATCGCCATCGACGGAAGTCGGCGGATTTTCCAGCGGATGCAGAACTTCGTCCTGGCCATGATTGCCCGCAAACTCAGCACGCCGACCTTCGTCGCCATGGGGGTCATCTTCTTTGGTGCCTTCGTGCTCAACCCACTGCTGATGGTTCTACTCAAGTTCGCCGGTGACTTCGCAGCGATGTCGGTTTCGACGGACCAGGTGATTCCTTCGCCCCAGCCCGACCGATGGGCCGTACGACCGCTGACCGCAGCCGGTTTGGGTCTCGCGGCCCTACTCCTCGCCCTGAGCGGCGCGGTGTTCTGGGTGGCGACAAACACGTTGCAGCTGGGCATCGCCGAAGCCCAGACCCTCGTCTTTGTCTGGCTGGTCATCGGCGCGGGACAGGCCATGATCTACGTGTCGCGCGGACGCGGCTTCTTCTGGACGAGACCCTATCCGGGACGCTGGCTCATCGTTGCCACTGCTCTCGACATCGGGGTTGTCGCGCTCCTCGCCACCCAGGGCTGGCTGATGGCGGCGATACCACCGATCTTGGTCGGCAGCATGTTGTTTCTGGCTGTCGCATTTCTTCTGGTCGCCGACTTGCTCAAAGTCATCTTGACGCGCCGCGCGTGAATGACATCGCTGTTGCCCCGCAGGGCCTTTCCTCCGCGGCAGCCTCTGACCGACTGGCCGCCGACGGCCCCAACGCGCTGCCCGGTGGACCGCGCCGCACGCTGCTGGCCATCGCACTCGAAACCCTGCGCGAGCCGATGTTCCTGCTGCTGCTGGCCGCCGGCTCGCTGTACCTGGTGTTCGGCGACCTGCAGGAGGGCCTGACGCTGTTCGGCTTCGTGCTGGTCACGCTCGGCCTGACGCTTTACCAGGAGGGCAAGACCGAACGCGCCATCGACGCGCTGCGCGACCTCACCAGCCCGCGCGCGCTGGTCGTCCGCGACGGCCTGCCGCAGCGCATCGCCGGGCGCGACGTGGTGCGCGGCGACCTGCTGCGGCTGCAGGAGGGTGACCGCGTGCCGGCGGATGCCTGGCTGATCGGGGCCGACGGGCTGCGGATCGACGAATCCCTGCTCACCGGCGAGGCGGTGCCGGTGGGCAAGCTGGCGGTGCCCGTGGTGCCTGACCAACCGGCAGCCACCGGTGCGGACGCGGCAAGCCGCGTGCGCCCAGGGGGCGATGACCTGCCCCTCGTCTATGCCGGGACCCTGGTCGTGCAGGGCCATGGCCTGGCCAGCGTCACCGCCACCGGCGCACGCAGCGAGATCGGGCGCATTGGCACGGCGCTGGGCACGCTGGCGGCCGAGCCGTCGCCGCTGCAGAAGCAGACCGCCGTGCTGGTGCGCAACCTGGCGCTGCTGGCCCTGGGCCTGAGCCTGGCGCTGGTGGTGGTGCACGGCCTGCTGCGCGGCGACTGGCTGCAGGCCCTGCTGGCCGGCATTGCGCTGGCGATGGCCATGCTGCCCGAGGAGTACCCGGTGGTGCTGACGGTGTTCCCCGCGCTGGGCGCGCGCCGGTTGTCGCGCGAGGGCGTGCTGACGCGGCGCATCAACGCGATCGAGACGCTGGGCGCCACCACCGTGCTGTGCACCGACAAGACCGGCACGCTGACCGAGAACCGCATGACGGTGTCGCGC
>JAEMQF010000238.1 GCA_022758925.1 Burkholderiales bacterium
CGGCGGCGAACCCGATGCGGTGATGGCCGACTGGAATTTCTACATGGCCTACAACCTGTTCCGGATGGCGGGTATCTTGCAGGGCATCGCCCGGCGTGTCGTCGATGGCACCGCGGCCAGCGCGCAGGCGCGAACCTCGGCCGCAGGCGCGCGCCCGCTGGCCGAGATGGGCTGGAGAGTCGCTCAACAGTAACCCGCGCGGGCCTTTGCCTGGCGCGGCCGATTCACTTCAACCAAGAGGGTTCGTTCCATGGACTTCAGTTATTCCCCCCGCACCGAGGCGCTTCGCAAACAGCTGCTGCGCTTCATGGACGAACATATCTATCCGAACGAGGCGGCGATCGGCGCCGAGATCGAAGCGAATACCTTGGCGGGCAAGCGCTGGACGCCGCTCGAGACGATCGAAAAACTCAAACCCAAAGCGCGCGCGCAGGGCTTGTGGAACCTGTTTCTGCCCCCCAGTGCGGACGGCTCGAAAGGCGCCGGCAGCACCCACGGCTCGGGTGGCACGGGCCTGAGCAACCAGGACTACGCACCTCTGGCCGAAATCATGGGCCGCGTGCCCTGGTGCAGCGAAGTCTTCAACTGCTCCGCGCCGGACACCGGCAACATGGAGACGATCGAACGCTACGGTTCGCCCGAGCAAAAGCGGCAATGGCTCGAGCCGCTGCTGGACGGCAAGATTCGCAGCGCCTTCGCCATGACGGAACCTGCCGTTGCGTCGTCCGACGCGACCAACATCGAAGCGCGCATTGTGCGCGACGGCGATCACTACGTCATCAACGGCCACAAGTGGTGGACCTCGGGCGCCGGCGACCCGCGCTGCAAGGTCTACATCTTCATGGGCAAGACCGACCCGGACGCGCCACGCCATTCGCAGCAGTCGATGATCCTGGTTCCCGCCGACGCTCCCGGCATCAAGGTGCTGCGCGCGCTGCAGGTGTTCGGCTATGACGACGCGCCGCATGGCCACATGGAGGTGCGCTTTGAAAATGTGCGAGTTCCGGCGAGCAGCATTCTGCTCGGCGAAGGGCGCGGCTTCGAGATCGCGCAGGGCCGGCTCGGGCCCGGGCGAATTCACCATTGCATGCGGCTGGTCGGCCTGGCCGAGCGTTCACTGGAGCTGATGTGCACGCGTGCAACGCGCCGCGTCGCGTTCGGGCGTCCGATCAGCGACCAGGGCGTGACGCGCGAGCGCATCGCCGAAGCCCGATGCCTGATCGAGCAAGCCAGGCTGCTGACGCTGAAAGCGGCGTGGATGATGGACGTGGCCGGCAACAAGACGGCGAAGGCGGAGATCGCGATGATCAAGGTGGTCGCGCCGAACATGGCCGGCAAGGTGATCGACTGGGCGATGCAGGTGTACGGCGGCGCCGCGATGTGCCAGGACACTCCCCTGGCCTACTTCTTCACCGCGGCGCGCACGCTGCGCTTTGCCGACGGCCCGGACGAAGTGCACCGCAACGCGATTGCGAAGATCGAACTCGGCCGGCACAGCTGAGCAACCCAAGCCTGGAGTCCAGCCAGATGATCGACGTCTATTCATGGGCCACGCCGAATGGCCACAAGGTCCACATCATGCTCGAGGAATGCGGTCTGGAGTACCGCGTGCATGGCGTGAACATCGGCACCGGCGAGCAGTTCAAGCCGGAATTCCTGGCGATCAGCCCGAACAACAAGATCCCGGCCATCGTCGATTCCGACGGCCCCGACGGGGCTCCGATCTCGCTCTTCGAGTCGGGCGCGATCCTGCTCTATCTGGCGGCGAAGACGGGCAAGTTCCTGCCCGAGTCGACGCGCGAGCGCTACGCAGTGCTGGAATGGCTGATGTTTCAAATGGGCGGCGTCGGGCCCATGCTCGGCCAGGCGCACCACTTCCGGATCTACGCGCCGCAGCAGATCGAGTACGCGGTGAACCGCTACACGAACGAGGCCAAGCGCCTGTACGGCGTGATGGACAAGCGCCTGCAACACAACCGCTACATCGCAGGAGCGGAATACTCGATCGCCGACATCGCGATCTTCCCCTGGCTGCGTTCCTGGAAGAACCAGGGCATCGACTGGAGCGACTACCCTCACCTGAAAGGCTGGTTCGACGAGATCGGCGCGCGGCCAGCGGTGCAGCGTGGCGTCGCGGTGCTTGCCGATCTGCGAAAGCCGCTGATGGACGACAAGGCGCGCGACACGCTGTTCGGAGATCGGCAATACGAGCGACGTTGAATTCGACGCGGCTCAAACCTCGACGCTCGAGCCGTGCTCGGGAACGGCCACAGGCCAGCCGAGCTCGCTCTTGATGCGAAGGCGCAACGCGTCGGCCGCGGCCGGTTCGCCGTGCACGACAAAGGTCTTCTCGGGCGGCGCGTCAATTGCGCGCAGCCAGTCCATCAACTCGTTCGCGTCGGCGTGGCCGGAGAACCCCTCCAGATGGCTGACCTCGGCCTTCACGGCGATGAATTCGCCGTGAATCTTCACCTCCTTCGCACCCGCAATCAGGTTCGCGCCGCGCGTGCCGCCGACCTGGAAACCGGGGAAGACGATGGCGTTGCGCGGGTTCGGCGCCATCGCCTTCAGGTGGTACAAGACGCGCCCGCCGGTGGCCATGCCGGCGGCCGAGATCACCACTTTCGGCCAGCGCAAGCGCGTCAGGCGTTGTGATTCCTCGGGCGTCGCGACCAGGCTCACGCCCTCGGTCAGCGCCGCCGCTTCGCGCGCCGTGATGCGCAGCAGCTTGTGGTACCGCTGATAAAGAGCCGTCGCTGCCGTTGCCATCGGGCTGTCGAGGAAGATTCGCACTTCGGTCGGAATTTCGCCTGCCGCCTTCAGGCGTTGCAGCACCAGCAGCAACGCCTGCGCGCGACCGACCGCGAACGAGGGCAGCAGCACGCTGCCGCCGCGGTGGGTTGTCGTGCGAACAATGGCGCCCAGCCGCGCCTGCACGTCTTCAATCGGGTGCAGCCGGTTGCCATAGGTCGATTCGATCAGCAACAAGTCGGCGTGAGTGATGCGCCGCGGCGCCGGCATCAACAGGTCATCGGCGCGGCCCAGATCCCCCGAGAACACCAGCGTGCGCCCGCCAGCGCCCAAGCGCAGCGCATTCGCCCCGAGCAGGTGACCCACCGGCGTGAAGCCGATGCTCGCGTCGCCGATGCGCACGCTGCGACCGGCAGGCACCGCGATCATCTTCGCGATCGCGGACTTTGCCTCCGAGACGTCGTACAACGGCAGCGCCGGCTTGTGGCGCGACCAGCCGCCGCGATTCGCGCGCCGCGCGTCTTCTTCCTGCAGGTGTGCGCTGTCGAGCAGCAGCACCTCGGCCAGGTCGCGTGTAGCCGCCGATGCATACACCGGCCCCTTGAAGCCGTGTTTGACGAGCGCGGGCAGCCAGCCGCTGTGGTCGAGGTGGGCGTGGCTGAGGACCACGGCGTCGATGCTGCCCGGCAGCACTGCCGGCGCGGCCCAGTTGCGCTCGCGCAGCAGCTTGAAGCCCTGGAACAGACCGCAATCGAGCAGCACGCGAGCACCGCCCGCGTCGACCAGGTGCTTCGATCCGGTGACGGTGTCGGCTGCGCCGAGGAAAGTGATTTTCATCCGCTGGCCTGGGTCGGGAATCGCTCTGGCGCGGCGGCGCCGCCGCGCAGCCGATACGCAAGCACCGCGCCGAGCAAGGCAAACAGGACGCCGCCCAGTGCCAATGCCGGGTCCCCTGGCAAGCCGAGTTGGGGCACGACGGAGGCGGCGAACAGGATCGCAGCCCACGCGATCGCGGCACCGGCAAGCAGCCAGGCAAACGCACGATTCCCCTGCTGCGCGTCGTGCGCCGCGGCCGCGTAGCGATAGCGCTGCAGCATCAGCAGGTTGCCGACCACCAATGCGCCAAGTGTCGCCAGGCGCGTCCACTCGGCAGCGAGGCCGGCGATGCGGGTCAGCGCAACCACCATGACCAGGCCGAGCAGCGCAAGCAGGCCGATGCCCAACGCGCGCAGCACCGACGCTGCCGACACCAGGCGGACGTGCGCCTGCCGCGGCGGCCGGGTCATGCAGTCGCTCGCTTCCGGTTCGGCCTCGAACACGAGCGAACACGCCGGGTCGATGAGCAGCTCGAGCAGCACCACATGCAGCGGCAACAACAGCACCGGCCCGCCGGCCAGCACCGGCAGCAGCGAGGCGCCGACGATCGGCACATGCACCGCGAGCAGGTAGCCCACCGCATGGCGCAGGTTGCCGAAGATGCGCCGGCCCATGCGCACCGCGCCGACCAGCGCGCCGAAGCTGTCGTCCAGCAGCACCAGCGACGCCGCCTCGCGCGCCACATCGGTACCGCGCTTGCCCATCGCGACGCCGATGTCGGCAGCACGCAGCGCACTCGCGTCGTTCACGCCGTCACCCGTCATCGCGACGATCTCGCCGCGGCGCTGCAAGGCGCGCACGATGCGCAACTTGTGTTCGTGGGAAACACGCGCGTAGATTGCGGTATGCGCCGCGACGCTGTCGAGTTCGGCATCGGACATCGCGCCAAGCTGCGCGCCGCTGACCACGGCGCTGCCGCCTTCGACGCCAGCTGCGCGCGCGATCGCGGCGGCGGTGGCTGGGGCATCGCCGGTGATCATGACGACGCGCATGCCCGCCTCGCGGCAGGTTGCGATCGCCGCCGGCACGTCGTCGCGCACCGGGTCAAGAAAGCCGAGCAGGCCGCACCACTCCAGGGGCAGCGCATGCGGCAGCTTGCCGCCCGAATTGGCGCCGCCCGCGGGCGCGGCTTGCGGCTCCGCGCTCGCGCCTTGCGGATGGGCCCACTCGGCCCTGGCCACGCCGAGCACGCGCAGGCCTTGAAGCGCAAACTGCTCAGCCATCGCGTTGACGCTGGCCAACATTGCGGGGTTGAGGTTGCAGCGCGCCAATACCGCTTCGGGCGCGCCCTTCACCGCGAGCACACCGCCACCCGCGTCAACATCTTGCCACCACTGGCTGAACATCGGGCGCTCGGCCGCGACGCCCTCGCGTTTCAGCAGGACGCCGCTCGGCGCGGGCTTGCCGAACCA
>JAEMQF010000342.1 GCA_022758925.1 Burkholderiales bacterium
AGTTCATCACCATCGAGGATCCGGTCGAGTACCAGCTCAAGGGGGTGACCCAGATCCCGGTCAACGAGAAGAAGGGCCTCACCTTCTCGCGCGGCCTGCGCTCGATCCTGCGCCACGACCCCGACCGCATCCTGGTGGGCGAGATCCGCGACCCCGAGACGGCCGAGATCGCCGTGCAGGCGGCGTTGACCGGCCACCTGGTCTTCACCACCGTGCACGCCAACAACGTGTTCGACGTCATCGGCCGCTTCGTGCACATGGGGGTCGAGCCCTACACCTTCATCTCGGCCATGAACGGCATCGTGGCCCAGCGCTTGGTCCGCAAGGTGTGCACCGAATGCGCGGTGGAGTACGAACCCGACGACGCGCTGCTCGCCGAGTCGGGCCTGGCTCGCGCGCAGGCGCGCGGCTTCGTCTTCCGCATCGGGCGCGGCTGCGGCCGCTGCCGCGGCACCGGATACCGCGGGCGCCGCGCGATCGCCGAGATCCTGACGCTGAACGACGAGCTGCGCGAGCTCGTCGTGCGCAAGGAGCCGGTTCGGCTGATGCGCGAGGCGGCGGCGCGCAACGGCACGCGCTTCCTGCGCGACGCGGCGCTCGATTGCGTCAGGCGCGGCGAGTCCACGCTGCGGGAGATCAACCGTGTCACGCTGGTCGGCTGAACGCCTGCGCATCGGGCTGGCGCCCGACCGCGTCGACCTCGTCCGGCTCGGCTCCTGGTTGGGTCGCGGTCCAGCGCGCCAACTGGGCGCGGACTGCGCGCCCGCCCTGGGCCAGCCGCCCTGGCAGGCCGCGCTGGACGCGCTGGCGGCGCCGCTGGCCGAACTCGGCGTGCGCGGCGAGGCGGTTCTGGTCGTGCTCTCCAATCACCTCGTGCGCTACCTGGTGCTGCCGTGGCAGGCCGAGCTCAACGGCGCGGCCGAGGTCGAGCAATGGGCCCGCCTGCACTTCGAGCGCACCTACGGCGTCGCCGCGGCCGATTGGCTGATTCGCAGCTGCGACGGCGGCTACGGCAGGCCACAGGTGGCGTGCGCGGTCGACCGGCAGCTGGTCGAACAACTCGGCGCGCGGCTTGCCGGGCTCGGCCTGCGGCTGGCCTCGCTGCAGCCGCTGCTCATGGCCGCCTACAACGAGGCCCGCCGCCAATTCCAGGGCCGGACGGCATTTGCCATCGTCGAAGCGGGTCGAGTCTGCATGAGCCTGCTCGATGCGGACGGCTGGCGCGAGATCGCCTCGCGCCGCACCGGCACGAATGCCGCGGAGACGATCGCCCAGGAACTGGCGACGCTGGACACCGAGGTCGAGGCGCCGCAGCTCGAGGTCCTGCTCGTCGGCGAGCGCGCCCCCTGGCCGGCGCACAATGCGCCACCGGCGCGGCTGCTCGGCCAACGCGAGGCGCAGGGCCGCCGGACGCTGGCGATGTGCGGGGCCGCCTGATGCGCGCGCTGGACCTCGACCTGGTGCGCCGGCGGCCGGCCTGGCCGGCGTGGCTGCTGCTGGGGGTCGGCGGTCTGCTGTTCGGCGACGCCCTGCTCGATACGCTGCGGCTGCGCGACGAGATGAGCCAGTGGCAGCGCCGTCGAGGCAGCGCTGCGGTGGCGGCGCCGGCGCTCAAGGAGCCCGTGAACGAGCAGACCCGGCGTGAGCTCGATGTTGCCAGGCAGGCCCTGCAGGAACTCGCCCTGCCTTGGGAGCAGCTCTTCAAGTCGATCGAGACCTCGATCGGGACCGACACCGCGCTGCTGTCGATCGAGCCCGACGCCGGCAAGCGCGTGCTGCGCATCAGCGGCGAAGCACGCAGCTACCCGTCGATCCTCGGTTTCATGGTGAGGCTGGAGCAGACACAGGTCCTGACCGGTGTCCACCTCATCAGCCATCAGCTGCGCGAGGAGATTGCCGAGCGGCCGCTGCAGTTCACTCTGGCCGCGAGCTGGAGGACGGCGCCATGAAGCGCCTGACGTGGCTGCTGCGGCGGCACGGCACGGCCCTGGCGCTGTGGGGCGGCGCGCTGCTCATCGGCGCCGCGCTCGGCCTGCACTGGCTGGTCGTGCGGCCACTCGGACAGCGCGTCGACACGCTGCAAGCCCAGCCGCAGGGGCCCCGCGACGGCGCCGTGGAGCGCATGGGCGAGGCGCTGGACAGCCCCGAGTCGCCGCGCGCGCGGCTGGACGCGTTCTACCGCCATTTCGAGCGCGACGATCGTCTGACCGATCGGCTCGGGCGCGTGCACGGCATCGCCCGGAAGTTGGGCCTGGAGATCAAGCGCGCCGACTACCGGCTCGACAGCCAGCCCGGGCGCAGGCTCGACCGCTACCAGATGACGGTGCCGATCCAGGGCAGCTATCCGTCGATCCGTGCGTTCGTCAGCGCCGTGCTGCGCGAACTGCCGACGGTGTCGCTCGAACAGATCCAGTTCCAGCGCAAGGAAGTGGCCGACGGTAGCGTGGACACGCAGATCAGCTTCGTCTTCCACCTCGCCAAATGAAGCCCCTGCGGATCACCCGGTCCAACGCGCTCGCGGGCACGGCGGCGCTGGCGCTGCTGGTGGCGCTCTGGCTCGACGGGCCCGAAGACACGGCATTGCGGTCCGGGAAGACGCAGCCCCGCGCGGGCCCCGGCCCGACGCCGGCACCGACCTCACAGGCCGCCAGCGTGGTGACCCTGCGCGCTGTCGATCTGCTCGGCGCTGCGGCCATGGCGGCGCCGGCGGCCGGCCCGCAGCCGGCGCCGCGGCGCGCCGAAACGCCGCCGGCCTACGATCGCAACGCGGCCCTGGCGGCGCTGGACACGACGCTCATCGCCCAGCGCGTCGCGCCCGCTGCGGCGGCCGCAAACGCCCTCGCCGTCAAGAGCTGGTTCGTCGCGCCGCCGGCGCCACCCCCGGCACCCGAGGCAGCGCCGCCGGCCCCACCGCCGCCCGAGGCCCCGCCACTGCCCTTCAAGTACATGGGTTCGATCCAGGAATCGGCCGAACGCACGGTCTGGTATCTGATGCAGGGCGAGCGCCTGATCGTGGCCGGCGTCGGCGACGTTATCGACTCGACCTACCGCACCGAGGGCGCCGAGGGCGGGCAGCTGCGCTTCACCTACTTGCCGCTCAATCAGCGCCAGGTGCTTGCGATCGGAGTTCCACCGTGACACACAAGACCGCCAGGGCCCTGCTGGTCGTCCTGCTCGCCGCCTGCGCGGCTTGCTCGACGGTGCTCAGCGACGGCCAGGTCGCCATCGACGAGGGGCGCTACCAGGAAGGCCTGGGCCAGTTCGAAGCGGCGATGCGCGAGCGGCCGGCCGATGTCGAGCCCCGCATGGCCTACATCCGCGCGCGTGACCAGGTGATCAACCGGCTGCTCGGCGCGGGCGCTGCCGAATTCGCCGCCGGCCGCCTCGACGCCGCCGCCAGCGCCTTCGCCCAGGTGCTGGCGGTTGACACGGCGAATGCCCGCGCCGCTGCCGGCCTGGCGGCCGTCGAAGCGGCGCGCCGCCACGAAGTGCTGGCCGCCGACGCCAAGGCCAAGATCACGGCGGGCGACACCCTCAGCGCCGACCTGATGGTCAGGGCGATCCTGGCCGAGAACCCGGGCCATGGCCCCGCGCGTGAGCTCGACCGCGAGCTGCGCGAACTCGAACGCAAGCGCGCGCTCGCGGTGCCGGCGCTGACGTCCAGGCTGCAGAACCCGGTCAACCTCGATTTCCGCGACGCCCCGATCAAGCTCGTGATGGAAGCGCTGGCGCGTTCGGCCGGCATCAACTTCATCCTCGACCGCGAGGTCCGCGCCGACCTGCGGATCTCGATCTTCGTGCGCAACGTGCGCGTCGAGGATGCGCTCGACCTGATCATCCAGAACCACCAGCTCGACAAGAAGATCCTGACGGAGAACACGGTGCTCGTGTACCCGAACACGCCGCAGAAGCAGCGCGAACACCAGGAGCTGGTGATGCGCACCTTCCACGTCGGCAACGCCGACCCGAAGCAGACCGTGAACCTGCTGCGCACGATGCTCAAGACGAAAGACATCTTCGTCGACGAGCGCGTCAACATGATCGTCATGCGCGATACCCCGGACGTGATCCGCGCCGCCGAGCGCCTGATCGCAGCGCAGGACAAGGCCGACCCCGAGGTCGTGCTCGAACTCGAGATCCTGGAAGTGTCGCGCAGCAAGGTCAGGGACCTGGGCATCACCTACCCGACGCTGTTCACCGGCCCGAGCGGAACGGTGGCCGACATCAAGGTGCTCAACAGCACGACGATCGCCGCCGATACCGGTTTCGGCCTGAAGCTGTTGCGCACCGACGGCGACACCAGGACGCTGGGCAATCCGCGGGTGCGCGTGCGCAACAAGGAGAAGGCCCGCGTGCACGTGGGCGACCGCGTGCCGCTGATTTCGAGCACGATCGTCGGCAACACCGGTGCCGCGACCGGGACCATCCCGGTGACCACCGAGCAGATTCAGTACATCGAGGTCGGCCTCAAGATCGAGGCCGAGGCCACGGTCCATGCCGACGACACGGTGGCCATCAAGATCAACCTGGAGGTCTCGTCGCTGGGCGCGCAGACCATCACCAAGGCGGGAAGCGTCGCCTATGAGATCGGCACCCGCAACGCGTCGACCGTGCTGCGCTTGCGTGACGGCGAGACGCAGGCGCTGATGGGCCTGATTTCCGACCAGGACAGCCAGGCCGGTTCGGGCTTGCCGTTCATCGGCGAGTTGCCGCTGCTCGACCGCATCTTCGGCACCAAGCGCACCGAACAGCGCAGCCGCGAACTGGTGCTGCTGATCACACCTCGGCTGGTGCGCGGCGTCGATCGCACCGACGCCGCACTGGCCGAGTTCTGGTCGGGCACCGAAGCGGCGGTGCGCACGCGCACGCCCTTCGTGCAGGCGCTGCCGGAGGCCGCGTCCGCGCCCGCCGCATCGCGCGGCGCCGCGCCGGGTGCCGACCCCGGGCCGGCCGCCGCCGCAAGACCGACGCTGGCCGTCGCAGCCGAGGCCGCGCTGCCGCTGCAGGTGTCGTGGCAGGCGCCGGCAAACGTCAAGGCCGGCGAGGCGTTCTTCGTCGAGCTCAAGGCGCGCAGCGACGGGCTCGTCAAGGGCGCGTCGATCCAGCTGCGCTACGACCCCGAACAGTACGAGGTGCTGGCCGTCCAGGACGGTGGCTACTTCAACCAGGTGGGCGGCTCGGCAGTCTTCACGCCACGCATCGACGCCGGCCTGGGCGTCGTCTTCGCCACCATCGGTGCCTCGGGCGCCGGGTCGGCCAAGGGTGAGGGTTCCTTGCTCAAGCTGCGCCTGAAGGCGCGCCGGCCCGAGGCCAACGCCAGCTTGCAGATCAGCTCGATCATCGGCGTCGATCCCGGCAACCGGCGCCTGCCGGTGGAAGGGTCGGTGCCGCTGCACTTGAAGTCGGCGCCATGAAACCGCTGCGGCGCCAGGCGGGCTTCACGCTCGTCGAGTTGATGGTCACGGCGACGATCGTCGCCGTGCTCTCGACGGTGGCTCTGCCGCTGGCGGAACTCAGCGTCAAACGCAGCCGCGAGAACGAACTGCGCGCGGCACTGCGCCAGATTCGCGGCGCCATCGACGCCTACAAGCAGGCGGTCGAGGACGGCCGCGTGCTCAAGACGGCCGACGCGAGCGGCTATCCGCCGAGCCTGCAACTGCTGGTCGATGGTGTCGAGGACGCGCGCAGCGCGAAGAAGACGAAGATCTACTTCCTGCGCCGCCTGCCGCGCGACCCGCTGCACGCCGACCCGCAGCTCGCCCCGGCACAGACCTGGGCCAAGCGCAGCTACGACAGCCCGCCCGACGAACCGCGGGAAGGGCGCGACGTCTACGACGTGCATTCGATGTCCGGCGCCGACGGGATGAACGGCATTGCGTACCGACTATGGTGACGCGTCGCGGCTTCACGCTCATCGAGTTGCTGGTGGTGCTGGCCATCATCGCCACGCTGCTCTCGATCGCCGTGCCCCGTTACTACGGCGGCGTCAAGCGCGCCGAAGAAGCCACGCTGAAGCAGAACCTGGCGCTGCTGCGCGACGCCATCGACAAGCACTACGCCGACAACGGCCGCTATCCCGACACGCTCGACGAACTCGTCGCCAAGCGCTATCTGCGCAGCGTTCCCGTCGACCCGCTGACGAGCGCCAGCGACAGCTGGACCCTGGTCGCACCGCCGGCGCCGGAACCAGGGCGCGTCTACGATGTCAAGAGCGGCTCGACGGCGACGGCGCGCGACGGGTCGACGGTCAACACATGGTGAGCCGGCATGCCCCGCAGCGTGGGGTGAGTTATCTCGCGCTGCTGCTCGCGGTGGCCATCACCAACGGCGCGCTGGCCGCGGGGGCTGCGGTCTGGAGCCAATGGCAGCGCCGCGAACGCGAGACCCAGCTGCTGTGGGCGGGCGACCAGATCCGGCGCGCGATCGTGGCCTATGCGCAGGCCGGCGCCGAGCGCGACGCCGGCTTTCCGCGTTCGCTGCAAGACCTGCTGCTCGATCCGCGAACCCCCGCGCAGCGCCGGTTCCTGCGCCAGATCTACGAAGATCCGATGACGCGGAATTCCGAATGGGGCCTGCTGCGAGATGCGCAGGGCCGACTCATCGGCGTCTACAGCCGCGCCAGCGGCGTACCGGCGAAGCAGGCGCGCTTCCCGGCCTTGTATGCCGAGTTCGAGGGTGCGAGGAGCTACGCTGGTTGGCGCTTCTCGGCGGTGGCGCTGCCCGCCGCGCCGAGCCGGCCGTCGGCCTCACCGGATACGCGGCCGGCGTCGGCTGCAGAGCGCGTTGCGCCCGCCACGCAGCGGTCGGCACCCGGCCGCGCAGCGCCGGGCAGCGTTGCGGATCCGGCGCGCGAAAGCCTGCAACCCCCGGCCGCCGAGCCGACCAGCGACGAACCTCAGGTGCCGACGGAGGCAGAACCCGAGGCGGACGCGGCGCTGGCTCGCCCCTGAAGGACCGCAGCAGCACGCCGCGCACTGGCCAGGCGTCGGCGACGCGGGCTCGTCACGGGATACCTGGTGCGACCGCGCCGGGGGTGGCCGTGGGCGCGGCGGTTTCGGCTTGGTCTTTGCCCCCGAAATCGGCATCGCTGCGCCGCGGCACGAGCCAGCGGTGCAGGGCCGTCTCGAGGTCCTCCAGGGTGCAGGGCTTGACGACCAGGTCGTCGAATCCGGCGTCGAGGTAGCGCTGCTTCGGCTCGGTCAGGCCGTAGGCGGTCACCGCGACGATCGGCAGCCGGCCGCGCGCGCCGTCGAGCGCACGAATCGCCCGCGTCGCCGCGAATCCGTCCATCACCGGCATGCGGCAGTCCATCAGGATCAGATCGAACTGCCGCTGCTCGGCCAGCGCCACGGCGACGCGCCCGTTCTCGGCGGTGGTGACGCTCAGGCCCGGTCGCTGCAAGGCGCGCGCCACGACCTCCCGGATGTCACGCTGGTCTTCGACCAGCAGCACCGAGGCACCGGCCGGGAAGGGTCGCGGCTGGGCTCGGGCTGCTGCTGGCGTCGCCTCGGCCAGGCCTTCGGGCTGCAGGCGCACGGTGAACCAGAAGTTCGACCCTTTGCCGAGTTCGCTCTCGAAGCCCAACTCGCCGTCCATGCTGGAGGCGAGCCGGCGCGCGATCCCCAGTCCGAGCCCAAGGCCTGGGGGACCGCGGGAGTCCACATACTCGGACCGATAGAAGGGCTTGGTGATCTGCTGCGCTGCCGCCGGCGCGATGCCGATGCCAGTGTCGGTGACACTCAGGCGCAGCCAGCGCCGCGGCTGCGGCACCCCTGGCCCTGCCTCGCCGGCCGCCGACGGCGGCCCGGCAAGCGAGACCGACACATCGACCGATCCGCGCTCGGTGAACTTGATCGCGTTGTCGAGCAGGTTCAGCAGCACCTGGCCGATGCGCATCGGATCGCCGCACACGCGTGCAGGAACGTCCTGGGCCACGCGGCAGTTCAGCGCCAGCCCCTCGTCTGCCGCCCGCTGCGCGCACAGCCCGACCATCCGTTGCACCAGGCGCCGGGGTTCGAAGTTGACCGCTTCCAGCGGCAGATTGGCGGCTCCGGTGCGCGAGAAGTCGAGCAGGTCGGTGAGCATGCGAAGCAGGCTGCGCGCCGATGCGCTCGCGATGTCCACCAGCTCGCGCTGCCCCGGGTCGGGCGCCGTTTCGCGCATCAGATCCAGGCTGACGAGGACGCCATGCAGAGGCGTGCGGATCTCGTGGCTGACATTGGCCAGGAACTCGGATTTGGCCCGGTTGGCGGCCTGGGCGACGTCGCGCGAATGCGCCGGGCCCTGGAGCAGCGTCGAGCGCTCGCGGCGTTGCGTTGCCAGGTCCTCGACCATGGCGTTGAAGCTGTGCTGCAACTGGCCGATCTCGGTGCCCCGGGTCACCTCGGCGCGAACCGTCAGGTCACCCGCGGCAACAAGGCCCGTGAGTCGGGCCAGCGCCGCGATCGGCTGCACGATGCGACGCCGAACGTAGTGGATCATCAGGCCGAGCGCCAGCGCGAAGGCGGCCACCCCGGCCAGCGCCAATAACTGGGCACGGCGGCTGTGATAGCGCAGGGTCAGTTCGTTCTCTTGCAGTTCTGCGGCGTGGTGCGCCACGATCGCCGCCCACAGCGCATCGGCATCGGCCGCTTGGGCGTAGATCAAGCCCACGGTTTCGGCGGCGCCGGCCGTGCCGGCCTTCTTGCCGGGCTCGGACAAGGCAGCGGTCGTTTGCCCCATTGCCCCTTCGGTCTGTCGCAGCAGGCTCTCCTGCCGCTCCAGAAACGCCCGGTGCTCACCCTGTCCTTCGGCAGACGGCAATGGTTCGACGATCTGGCGCAACCGGCGGACAGCCTCATGCGCCTGCTTCAATGCCTCGGCGGCATCCTTCTCGTAGCCGTGGTTGCCGGTCAGGGCGTAGGCGGCCGACTCACCCATGGCGCGCGTCAGTGCCGTGTGCAGTTGGCCATCGAGCATGGCGCGCTGGTAGTCCAGCATGACATGGGACGACGCAAGGTTCCACTTGGTCAGGTCCGCGGCAAGGAAGACGTAGCAGCCCAAAAGCAGCGCCAGCGCGGCGAGCGACGCGACGAAGATCTTCCGGCCAAGACTGTTCTTCACTTGCCGAGCATCTCCATGAGCCTTGGCGGGCCAACGTCCGCCTGACCGTGAATCATCGTGCTCGCAGTCGGGCGCTGCAGGCAAGCCCCCCCAAAAGGCCGAGACATGGCCTGAGATCGTCGACCAGCTGACGACAGCCGAGCGCCGAGCGCCGAGCGCCGAGGGCCGCTTCTGCCGCGCCATCGCAGTCGCCTCCACGTGTACGTACAGGCGGGACTTTACGCCCCGAAGGGCAGGAATTAGTAACCGCGCGCCATGGCTACAGCGCGAACTCGCAGCAAGTTGCGCCTACCCGTCGGCGCGGCGCACGCTGCCCGCTCGGCGGCGGGGGCCGAGTGCCGTTGCGGATCGCAGTTGGCCGATGGGCGCGACACGCGCAGCGGCAATTGGTCGCACCCATCCCAAGGGGCCAAAACAGAGGCCGATCTCTACACTTGACCACGCTAGGAACGGGGTCTGACTCCTGGGGCTGTCGCTCATCCAGATGGGCATCGGGCAGACCAGTCGAGTTGATCGCGCCGTGATGCTGGAACGTCTTGGCGACGTTCAGCGAGATGGACGCATCGGGGTTCTCGCCGCCCAGCCGCATCGTCACGCCCGGTTCCATGAACTGGCCGCGCGCGAGCAGCCAGGTCATGCCCCGCTGCAACCGGCAGCGCTCGCGCGTGGGCGGAAGCGAGCCGTTCACGGGCGCCGTCGTACTGCGAAAGCTGCCGCTGAACACGGAGCTGAGCGCGAGCGCGTCGTTGACCGCAGAGGTGTAGCCCATGCTCAGGCCGACGTTCTTCTTGGACAGCGACCGGCGCGCATTTCGATTCATGCGCAGCAGCGCCGAGGCCAAGAAGCGCATCAAGGCGCGTCAGCAGGCTCGCAAGCCAGGCAAACCGGAGCGAGCGCAACCGACCTCTTGACCTGCCCCCGCGCGGGGAAAGCGGCTACGCGCTGCGACCTACGCGTCTCCCCCCGCGCAACCAAACCATCATCGAGGAGATCAACGAACCAAGCCATGACCTGCGCTTGTCCAGCGCCGGGCATCTCAAACGCGGCTTCCACCCCTGGCTCAATATTCGGTCGGCACGGTGGCTCAGATCTGGGTCGGCGCGAACAATCCGAGGCTTCGGACCACGGACAAGTCCGCCAATGAGTCCCCTAAATTGCGCGCGATGTCAAACGGCTTTGCGAGACTCCTGGAAACGACAAAGCCCCTGTTGACCGGGCTCTCTTCTGGCGTCTTGTGGGTCGTCTTGAGACCTTGCGAGGCGCATCCCTGGCGGAGAGGGCGGGATTCGAACCCGCGGTGGGGATTAGCCCACACACGCTTTCCAGGCGTGCGACTTAAACCGCTCATCCACCTCTCCAGGGGCGCAGCAGTTTAGCCGACCCTTTCGGCGAATCGGGCCAGGCCGTTGCAGCGCTCGCTGCGTGATCGTCTAAGATGCGCGCGGCCGCGGTCAGCCACGTTGAATCGCCGCGAGTTCCCGCGGCGCAACCACTGCGCCGACTCCCGGCTCGAGCGAGCCCGGCCCTTTGAAAAGAGTGACTCTGCCGTTCACAGCATTGCGTCGATGGCCTGAATGTCGGCATTGATCGTGCGCCGACTGCGTTTTGCCGCGAGGATGCGTCTGTGCATGCTCGCACTCGCACTCGCGCAGGCACTTGCGCTGTTGGTCCCATGCGTGGCGCGAGCGCAGGAACCGAGTGCAGCGCTGCCGTCGTTCGCGCAGCTCGAGGCGGCAGGCGCGGTCATTGGCGAGATCCGGATCATCAACCGCGACATCTTCGACCTCGAGAATCCGGATGAAAACAAACTCCTGTTTCGCTGGGCCAATGCCTTGCACATTCAGACGCGCGTTGACGTCATCCGCCGCGCTTTGCTGTTCCGCAGCGGCGAGCCGCTTTCGGCAAGTCGGATTGATGAGACCGAACGCGTGCTGCGCAGCTTTCGCCAGCTCTACGACGTGCACGTGCGCGCGGTGGCGTACCGCGACGGGGTGGTCGACATCGAAGTCCACACGCGCGACACCTGGACGCTCGATCTGGGCTTCAGCCTGAGCCGCGCGGGTGGGGCGAATGCGGGCAGCATCAGGCTGAGCGACTACAGCGTGGCGGGCACCGGCGCGGCGCTGAGCTACGGCCGCTCCAAGAATGTCGATCGTTCGAGCACCGAATTCCAGTTCAACGACGATCATGCGTTCGGTGGCTGGACGGCGCTGAGCTACAGCCATGCCAAGAACAGCGACGGCAGTCGCGATGCGGCGTCGATCGCGCAGCCCTTCTACGCGCTGGACACGCGCTGGGCGGCCGGCGTTTCGGCCTCCAGCGACGACCGCATCGATGCCTTCTACAAGTCCGGTGTTATCGAGAGTCAGTATCGAACCCGGCAGCAGCTGGGCGAAGCCTACGCCGGCTGGTCTCAAGGCCGGGTTGACGGCTGGGTGCAGCGCTATTCGATCGGCGTCAGCCTGCAGGACAATGCCTATGCGTTCGAGCCGGGGCTGGTGGCCCCTGCGCAGTTGCCGATAGACGAGAAGCTGCAGGGGCCATTTCTGCGCTTCGAGGTGATCGAGGACCGCTTCCTCAAGCAGCGCAATCGCAACCTGATCGATCGCACTGAATTTGTCGCGATCGGTTTGGCCTCGACCGTGCAATTGGGTCGCGCCCTGGCTGCCTTCGGTTCCACCCGCGATGCCTGGTTGTACTCGGCGACGCTGGCGCGCGGCTTCGAACCCGTTGCCGACCATACCCTGCTCGCCTCGGCTGCGCTTTCCGGCCAGTACACGATGGGGCAGGTGCGGCGCCAGCATTTGGGCGCGCTGGGCCAGTACTACCTGCCGCAGGACAAGCGCTGGCTGTTCTACGCAGCCGCGGCCGGCGACACGCTGACCAACCCCGACCCTACCGACGAATTGCTGCTGGGCGGTGACAACGGTCTTCGCGGCTACCCTCTGCGCTACCAAAGTGGCACGCGGCGTGTCTTGCTGACGCTCGAAGAACGCCTCTATACCGACCTGTATTACTTTCAACTGTTCCGCATCGGCGCCGCTGCCTTTTTCGACCGTGGCCGCGCCTGGGGCGGCGCAGTCGAGAACAGCGAAAACTCCGATTGGCTGAGCGATGTCGGATTGGGCCTGCGCCTTTTCAACACGCGTGCCGCGTTCAGCAACGTGCTGCACATCGACCTGGCGTTTCCGATCGGTGCGCCTGCGGACATCAAGAAGGTCCAGTTCCTGTTCAAGGTCAAGGCCAGTTTCTGACGCGGGGCGGCGCTCGCCTGGCGCGGTTTCCAGCTTCAATGTGCGCCGGGCGCCTTCGCCTTGATCAATGCCATCGCCGTGGCGATCAACGAAGCCACCTCGCTCATGTTGCCTGGCACGATCATCGTATTGTTCTTCTGCGCCAGGTGAGCATAGGCTTCGACGGCCTTTTCCGCGACCTTGAGTTGCACCGCCTGCTCGCCGCCGGGCGCCTGGATGGCGTTGGCGATCTTGCGGATCGCCTCGGCGCTGGCTTCGGCCACGGCGAGGATGGCCGCGGCTTGCCCTTGCGCGTTGTTGATTTCGGCCTGGCGTTGGCCTTCGGAGCGCGCGATGAAGGCTTCACGTTCACCGGTGGCGATGTTGATCTGTTCTTGCTTGCGGCCTTCCGACGCCGCGATCAGCGCCCGCTTTTCGCGCTCGGCGGTGATCTGCGCCTGCATTGCGTGCAGGATTTCCTTGGGCGGTGTGAGGTCCTTGATTTCGTAACGCAACACCTTCACGCCCCAGTTTTGTGCCGCGACGTCCAGCGCATTCACCACCGAGTGGTTGATCGCGTCGCGCTCCTCGAACGTCTTGTCGAGTTCCATCTTGCCGATCACGGAGCGCAGCAGCGTCTGCGCGAGTTGCGTGATGGCGAACACGTAGTTGCTCGAGCCGTAGCTTGCACGCATCGGGTCGGTGATCTGGAAGTAGATGATGCCGTCGACCTGCAACTGGGTGTTGTCGCGCGTGATGCAGACCTGGCTCGGCACGTCGAGCGGCACCTCCTTCAGCGAATGCTTGTGGGCCACGCGCTCGATGAACGGCACGACGAACTTCAAGCCTGGTGTCAGCGTCCGGTCATACTTGCCGAGCCGTTCGACAACCCAGGCGTGCTGCTGCGGCACGATCTTGAAGGTGCGCACGATGAAGAAGACGGCGATGACGGCGACGATCAGCGCGATTTCGAAGTGCATGACTTGCTTTCTCACAAGGAATGGATGGGCCGTTCCCGAGGTTCCTTGGCCCTCTCGGGGGGCGGACGATGCAGCGCATCGTCCTGCAGTTGCGCAGCAGTGGGTTCAGGTTTCGGTGCGCGGGGTCAGAACCAGCCAATTGCCTTCGACGGCACTGACGCGGTGCTCGCCACCGGTCGCTGCGGCGCCGGGGGCCAGGCGTGCGGTCCAGGTGGAGCCACGGTACTGCACGCGTGCCGTGCGGTCGGCGCCCCATTGCGCGACGTGCACGCGCTCGCCGATGTCGAGGTTCACATCTCGGTTCTGCGCTGCCGGCGCCGAGTGCGGCTGGCGCGCACGCTTCCAGTGCCACAGCGCTGTGGTGCCGCTCGCGACGACGGCGGCGACGACGATCTGCGCGTTCAACGCCAAGCCGAGGTGCGAGGCGATCGCGCCGGCTGCGAGGCCCAGGGCGAACAGCAGCAGGTAGAACGTTCCGCTGGCGAGTTCGGCCGCGACGGCCACGCCGGCAGCGACCCACCAGTAGCTCGCATTGGAAAAGTCCATCGAATCCCCTTCACCGAGTGATTGTGCAAGGCGCCGCCGTCGCAGCCTTGCGCCAGTGTAGGGGCCAACGCCCGCAGCGCCGGCTGGCCCTACACTTCGCGCCTTCCGCCGCCGGCCCGTCGAGGAGTGTCATGCTGCGCTTCAACTTTCCCATCGTCATCATCGACGAAGACTTCCGCTCGGAAAACACCTCGGGCCTGGGCATTCGCGCGCTCGCCGCGGCGATCGAAAAGGAGGGCTTCGAGGTGCTCGGCGCCACCGGCTACGGCGACCTGAGCCAGTTCGCCCAACAGCAGAGCCGGGCAAGTGCGTTCATCCTGTCGATCGACGACGAAGAGTTCACGCCGGGCCCTGAGATCGACCCCGCGGTGGTGAGCCTGCGCAAGTTCATCCAGGAGATCCGCTTCAAGAACGCGGAGATCCCGATCTACCTGTATGGCGAGACGCGCACCTCGCAGCACCTGCCGAACGACGTCTTGCGCGAGCTGCACGGCTTCATCCACATGTTCGAAGACACGCCCGAGTTCGTGGCGCGCCACATCATCCGCGAAGCGAAGAGCTATCTCGATGGCCTGGCGCCGCCGTTCTTTCGCGCGCTGGTGGACTATGCGCAAGACGGTTCGTACTCGTGGCACTGCCCTGGGCATTCGGGCGGCGTGGCGTTTCTCAAGAGCCCGGTCGGGCGCATGTTTCACCAGTTCTTCGGTGAGAACATGCTGCGTGCCGACGTCTGCAATGCGGTCGACGAACTTGGGCAATTGCTCGACCACACCGGCCCGGTGGCCGCGTCGGAGCGCAACGCGGCACGCATCTTCAACGCCGACCATTGCTTTTTCGTCACGAACGGCACGCGCACGTCGAACAAGATGGTGTGGCACCACACGGTGGCGCCTGGCGATGTGGTGGTGGTCGACCGCAATTGCCACAAGTCGATCCTGCACTCGATCATCATGACGGGCTCGGTGCCGGTGTTCCTGCGGCCGACGCGCAACCACTACGGCATCATTGGGCCGATCGCACAATCCGAGTTCTCGCCGGCGGCGATTCAGCGCAAGATTGCGGCCAATCCGCTGCTCGCCGGCGTCGATCCGCAAAGTGTCAAGCCGCGCATCCTGACGCTCACGCAGAGCACGTACGACGGCGTGCTCTACAACACCGGAACGATCAAGAAGGCGCTCGACGGCTACATCGACACCTTGCATTTTGACGAAGCGTGGCTGCCGCACGCTGCATTCCACGCCTTCTACAAGGGCTATCACGCGCTTGCGAAATGGGACACGAGGCCGAAAGACCAACTCGTGTTCGCCACCCAATCCACGCACAAACTGCTCGCCGGATTGAGCCAAGCCTCGCAGGTGCTGGTGCAGGACTCGCAATCGCGCAAGCTCGACCGGCACCTGTTCAACGAAGCCTACCTGATGCACACCTCGACCAGCCCGCAGTACGCGATCATCGCGTCGTGCGACGTGGCCGCGGCCATGATGGAGGCACCGGGCGGGCCGGCGCTCGTGGAAGAAAGCATACGCGAAGCACTCGATTTTCGGCGCGCGATGCGCAAGGTGGCCAAGGAGTACGGCGCAGATTGGTGGTTCAACGTATGGGGCCCGGACAAGCTGGTGGGCGAAGGGGTTGGCGACGCCGCCGACTGGATTCTCAAAGCCGGCGCCAAATGGCATGGCTTCGGCGACATGGCCGAGGGTTTCAACCTGCTCGACCCGATCAAGAGCACGATCATCACGCCCGGGCTCGACATGTCGGGCAAGTTTGCCAAGACTGGAATTCCAGCCTCGCTCATCACCAAGTTCCTCGCCGAGCACGGTGTCGTGGTCGAGAAGACAGGCCTGTATTCATTCTTCATCATGTTCACGATCGGCATCACGAAGGGCCGCTGGAACACGCTGCTCACGGCCTTGCAGCAATTCAAGGACGACTACGACAAGAACCAGCCGATGTGGCGCATCCTGCCCGAGTTCTGCGCCAAGCATCCGCGCTATGAACGCATGGGCTTGCGCGACCTTTCGCAAAGCCTGCACGAGATGTACGCCAAGCGCGACATCGCACGCCTGACCACCGAGATGTATTTGTCCGACCTGCACCCGGCGATGAAGCCGAGCGACGCCTTTGCGAACATCGCCAGGCGCAATACCGAGCGCGTCGAGATCGATGCACTCGAGGGTCGCATCACGACTTCGCTGCTGACGCCCTATCCCCCGGGGATCCCGTTGTTGATTCCGGGCGAGCGTTTCAACAGGAAGATCGTCTCTTTCCTGCAGTTCACGCGCGAATTCAACGCGGCGTTTCCGGGCTTCGACACCGACGTTCACGGCCTGGTCGATGACGAAGGCGAAGGCGGCGCGCGGCGCTACTCGGTCGACTGCGTGCGTTAGTGAGGGCCCCCAGGCCGACGACATACGTCGTCCGCCATCGGGCTTGCAGGCCCGATGGCCTTCGCCAGCCACTCGTGAGCGCGCAGGCGCTCACTCGGTGCGGGCTCAGCCCCCCGAGGGGGTCAAGGAAACTTGGGGCGGCCCGG
>JAEMQF010000087.1 GCA_022758925.1 Burkholderiales bacterium
ACCTTGATCGCGGCAGCGGAAGCGAACTCGACCAGAGACCATTCGCTGATCGCCAGACGCTCGCCCGAAGACTCGAGCCAGCCTATGACCGCCTCGCTCTTCGGCTCCCGGATGAAAACCGGAACCAGGGCGCTCGTATCGACGTAGATCATCAGAAGCGCGCGCTGCGGCGCATCTCCCCGACCACCGGTGCCGTTTCTTTCTGACGGCCGAGAAATTGGCGCAGGCGGCGCGATTCGGTTTTGCCGATTGCACGGCCTACCGGGGCGAGGACCAGGCGCCCGTCAGCCGAGACCTCGGCGATGAGCGCATCACCCTCACCCACACCCATCTTCCGGGCCGATTCAGCCGGCAAGCGCAGCGCCAGGCTGTTGCCCCACTTCGACACCATGAGTTCCATCCGCAGCCGCTTGGTCGCCATCGTTTCGCCCCCAATGTATCTACAGGTGTCTACATCGTAGATGCCGGCCTGGGTCTTGTCAATGCGATTCGTCTCGCGTTGCGCTTTGTCGCTCTCGACGACCCACTGAAGCGTGACTTCACTGTGATTCCCTGATACCAGGCCCAGGCGGCGGGAATGATGTCCGGCTGAGGACCGTCCGCATTGAACGGCGCTCATTTCTTTGCGATGGGTGGTAGCGCCTCGACCATGGCCGCGACGGTACGGCAGGCCGCAAGCAGATCGGTGACGATGCGCTCATCGATGTTGAGGTCACCCTCGTACTCGCCGAGGTTGCGCAGGTCATGGCACTTGGACAGCAAGCGCCAGACCTCGGGGCCCAGCCCCAGCGTGTGCGGCAGCAGTTGAAACACGACATAACGGTTGCTCGAGCGGTAGCCGTGCCAGCGCAACGCGGCGAAGCACAACGCGTGCGCAGCGTTGTAGGCCAGATCGAACCGGCTTTCGAGTGACAGCGAGGCGGTGGCAGCGTCCTTCAGCCGCGCCAGGCCCGAACGTTTGAGGCCCGCGAACTCGTTGGCGTCAGGTGGCTCCACCTTCAGCGGCTTGCCCGCGCCACAGAGGTTGTCAAAGGCCGAGGGCATCTTCACCTCCGATCAGCCACAGCTTGGGTTGCGCCAGCACGCGCGTCGCGAACGCCTCCTTCTTCTTCACGCGCTTGGCCAGTTCCTGCGGCGTATAGAGTGTCGGGTTGACGCTGCGGCCAAGCCGGCTGCTCACGGCTTCGAGCGCCGCGTAGAGATCGGAGTAGGCCAGGTCGTCGCTGACGAGCATCAGATCGATGTCGCTCGAGGCGGTGTCCTCGCGCTTTGCGACCGACCCGTAGACAAATGCCGCCTGGATGCGCGCCGCGAGCGGCGCCAGCGCCTCGCGCAAGGGCTCGGCCAAGCCCACGGTCTTCTGCACGATGCCGCACAACTCGGCGTAGATCGGTGCCTCGGGGTTGGCCTGGTAATGCTTCTGGTTGCCGACCGCGCGTGCCGTGACGAGCCCACTCTGCGCCAGGCGCGCCAGTTCGCGCTGCACTGCGCCAGAGCCCGCACCTGCCAGCCCGATCAACTCGGTGGCGTAGAAGCTGCGCCCGGGCTGGCCGAACAGCCACGCCAGCACGCGCTGCTGCGTGCCGGAGAACAGCGCGTCCGCGAGGCTTGCAGGGCGTGCCTTCGTTCGGGGGGCTTTCCTCGTCATACCCATAATGGGCATAAGCATACCCGAATTGGGTATTTAGGTGCTCACCGATTCTGCACCTGCAATTCCTTCAACGTGCGCCCCTGCTCATCTTTCCACTCGATGCGCGCATTGGCACCTTGCAATACCTCCAGAGCTTCTGCTCGAGGGTGGAGGCATTTATGCTTTCGGTGAGAGCGATCGGTACGCCTGATCCGGCCGGTTGGGAACATCCGGGTGCCGTAGTTCCAGCAGGCCCTCACGAACCATTGCCGTCAAGAATCGGGACTGAAGCTTCTCCGCGTCGCGTGCGACCAAGATGGCAATTTCGCCCGCCGCCAGCCAGCCAGCGGCCCTCGCACAACGGCGAGATGACCTCGCGCATCAGCACCGCTGGCAGCTTCTTCTTGCTGGGCGCCGGCATGGCCAGTGGCAGCAGGGCCGCCAACGACTCCGGGACTGAACTGGTCCCGTAAAAATGGACGCCGCGCAGTCGGTGCAGCCGCCCCGGTCCGACCCTCACGAGTGCTGCGCCAACAATGCCTGCACATCACGCAGCAGCGCGGGCAGCTGCGTCTGCACCGTGCTCCACACCAACGCATGGTCGACCAGGTCATAGCCGTGGATCAGGATGTTGCGAAACGCGATAATCTGCGGGTACTGCGCGATGCGCTCGGCACTGTCGGGGTCGACTTGGGCCAGTCGCCTGACCGCCTCGCCTATGATCTCGAAGTTACGTTCCACCGCCTGGCGCAGCAGGCGGTCGGCGCTGTATTGCGCCAGCGTGCGACCCTGCGTCACCTCGCCGACGAACGCGGCCGAGTCGCGGATGTCTTCAAGCAGCTTCGGCGATCGGGCGTGCATAGACGGGCTGCCGAGTGCGGTTGACCGAGGCGATGAAGTGCGGGTTCACCATGCCGCGCGCCATCACCAGATCGACCTTGCAGCCGAACAGCGTGGCCAAGGCCTCGTTCAACCCGAAATAGCGGTTGAACAGGTCCGGTTGCGCTTCGGGGCCAAAGTCGACGATGAAATCGATGTCGCTGCGCTGCGGGTCGAATGCGTCGCCAGTGGCCGAGCCGAACACGTCCAGGCTCTGCACGCCGAACTGGCGGCACAACTGGTGGACTTGATCGCGGTGGGATTCGATGATGATGTGCATGGCAAGCTCGCCGGCAAATTATGCCGCCAGGGATGCCGTCAAACTGGCCAGGACAGTGGGTACTTCTGCGCCGAATACCGAAACCGACCGGGGCTGAGCCGGAACTCTCGGATCGCCCCGCCCTTCGCCGCATGCAGGTTGACTGCCGCAACGCCTTGCACCGCCCAGCCGGCCGCAGTGAGCAGCCGGTCGATGTCTTCGCGTGCCCGCTGCTCCGGATTCAATCTATCGCCCTTGTCCGTGGTGGCGGCGAGTGCAGTCACTTCGATGCGCTAGGATCACCCATGGCAATCGGCTGGCTGACTGTCCTGAAAAGCGTACCGTGGGGCGAGGTCATCGCGAATGCGCCCAAGGTCGCCGACGGCGCGAAGAAGTTGTGGAGCAGCGTCGGCAAGAAGCCCCCGGTTGCGCAGCCCGCGGCGGATTCAACCCCGCCTTCGACAGTCGATTCCGAGGCATTCGCCGAACTTCAGGCCAGGCTCGCGACGCTGGAGGCGGCGGTATCTGACTTGCACGATCAGATGCTGGCTTCGTCCGAACTCATCAAGGCGCTTGCCGATCAGAACGCGCTGTTGATCAAGGGCATCGAGGCGAATCGGATCCGGCTGCGCTGGCTCAGCGGCGCCGTGATCGTGCTCGGCAGCACCGTCGCCGCCGGCCTCGTTGGGTGGCTGATCCGCTGAGCAACTTCGACCAGCAGGAGATTTGATGAAGCTCGTCATCGCCCAGATGAAGCACGAGACGAACACGTTCTCGCCGGTGCCGACGCCGCTTGCCCGCTTCGCCACCGGCGGCGGCGATCCGCCCACGGGCGACGCGGCACTCGCGGCCTACCAGGGCACGGGCGCCGCGATTGCCGCGTTCATCGATCTCGCGCAGGCCGCAGGCGCGCAGGTCGTGATCCCGATCGCCGCGAGCGCCTGGCCGAGCGGCCCGGTGCAAGACGCGGCGTTCGAGCACATTGCAGGGCGCATCTGCGACGCGGTGGCGAAGGGTTGCGACGCGGTGCTGCTCGACCTGCACGGCGCGATGGTGACGCAGACCCACGCAGACGGCGAAGGCGAGCTGCTGCGGCGCATCCGCGCCATCGCTCCCAAGGTGCCGATCGGCGTCGCACTCGACATGCACACCAATTTCTACGATGCGATGGGGCAATACGCGAGCGTGATCGCGGGCTACCAGACCTATCCGCACGTTGACATGTACGAGACCGGCGAGCGCGCCGGCCGCGCCATCCTGGCGCAGCTTGCCGGCCGCGCGCGCCCGACGCTGGCGTTCGGCCGCAGGCCGATGCTGCCGCATGTGATGCGCCAGGGAACCGACGATTCGCCGAACCGCGAGCTGCAGGCGCGTTGCCGGGCGATGGAGGCGCAAGGGGCACTGTGCGCCAGCGCCTTCGTCGGCTTTCCTAACGCCGACATCGAGTATGCCGGCCTGTCGGCCGTGGTCGTGACCGACGCCGACGCTGCGCTGGCGCGGCGCTGGTGCGACGAGCTGCTCGACATGGCCTGGGAACAGCGCAGGAAGTTCGTCTACAGCACCCTGCCGCTCGAAGTCTCGATGGCGCGCGCCCAGTCGCTGGCCGCGGCCAAACCCGCCGGCAGCGGCCCCGTCGTGCTGCTCGACCACAGCGACAACTGCGCCTCGGGCGGAACGATGGACACGATGACGGTGCTCGGCGCCATCCTCGATGCCGGTCTGGAAGACGTGGCCGCGTTCGCCATCTTCGACCCCGCCGCGGTGCAGCAGTTGATCGCGGCCGGCATCGGCGCCGAAGTGACGCTACCGCTCGGCGGCAAACTCGACATGCCGGCGATTCGGCTGAAAGGCGAGCCACGCCTCGTGACCGGCCGCGTGCGCCTGATCAGCGACGGGCGCTACCGCAATCGCGGCCCGATGGGGCGTGGCGAAATCAATGACATGGGCCCGAGCGCCGTGTTCGACACCGGCAAGGTGCAGATCGTCGTCATCTCCAGCCACGTCGAGCCGCACGATCTCGCGGCGTTCACTGCCGTGGGCATCGCACCGGAAACGAAGCGCTTCGTCATGCTGAAGAGCCGCATTCACTGGCGCGCCGGCCGCAAGGCGCGCGCGCACGCTGTCGGCGAGTGCGCCGGGACGGGCGTGTGCACGTCCGACTATGCGGCGCTCGACTTCAAACACGTGCGCCGGCCGATCTATCCGCTGGACGCGATGTGACGAGCGGCTGCGCCCTGGGCTGCCAGGGTCGGGCCGCTATGCCGGGCGATCGCTATGCGGAGCCATCGCCATGCGGGGTCATCGCCATGCGGGG
>JAEMQF010000148.1 GCA_022758925.1 Burkholderiales bacterium
CGCGCCGACGAGAACACGCCGAATGCCACGATCAGCTACTACGCCAAGGGTTCGCTGGTGGCGCTCGCGCTCGACCTCACACTGCGCGCCGGCCGCACGGGCACGCTGGACGACGTGATGCGACACCTGTGGCGCACGAGCTGCGGCGGCCCGATTTCGCGCAGCGACATCGGCGCCGCGCTGCGCAGCGTGGGCCGACGTTCCTTCGAAAAGGAATTGACGGCTTGGGTCGATGGCGTGCGCGAGCTGCCGTTGCAGGCGCTGCTGCAATCCTTTGGGGTCGAGTGGCAGGTGCGGCCGGCGACGCTTGCGCAGCGATTGGGAGTTCGCTTGAATGAAAGCGCCCTGACAGGCATCAAGGTGACGCATGTGCTGCGCGGCGGCGTGGCGCAGCAGGCCGGCCTTGCCGCGGGCGACGAGATCATAGGGCTGGGTGCGTGGCGGCTGCGCCGTCTCGACGACGCCCTGCGCTTGTTCGAACCGGGCCGAGCGGCCCCGTTGCTGGTCGCGCGCGACCAGCGCATCATGACCTTGAAGCTGCTGGTGCCGAAGCTGGCGGATCGCGACAACGCAACGGTCACACTCAGGGTCGCGGCCAAGGCGCCACGCACCGCGTTCGGGCTGCGCCAGGCATGGCTGAGCGGCTGAGTCGTCTGCGCCGCATGTTCGGCTTGGCGCCCGATGGCGCGCGCCTGAGTGTCTGGGTCACGCTAATCCTGGCCGTGCTCGTGATGCACGTTGGGGTGGTGCGATGGGTCGCCGCGAGGGCGGCAGAATTCAGCCTGGTGAACGTGATGCCACCGCGCATCGAAGTGGCCTACGTGCGCGAAATGACGCTGAGCGCGCCGCCCGCAGTGGCGCCGCTGCCGCCGAAGCCTGCGCCCGCCAAGAAGAAGAGAACCGCGGCGGCCGTGCCGGCGCCGGCGGCGTCAGCGCCCGAAGTGGCGATCGATCCGCCTGCGGAACAAGACGCGATGCTCGCAAAGGCGGACGTGGCGCCTGAACCGCTGCTCAAGACCGAAACCGAACCGGCGCCAGGCAATGTCACCCCGGCACCGGGCACGCCGGTCGACCCTTCGACTCCTGAGTCGACCGAAGCGGCCGCTATCGTCACGCCCCCTGAAACGGCCGCCTCCGCCCCGGCAGTCGCGTCGGCGGCAGCTGCAGTGGCGAATGCAATCGAGGTCTTCGATTGGCCGACGTCAACGCGCCTGACCTATGCGCTCACGGGCAACTACCGCGGCGAGGTGCTGGGTTCGGCACAGGTGGAGTGGATTCGCTCGGGCACGCGCTACCAGGTGCATCTGGACCTCGTCATCGGCGCGAGCGTGGCGCCCCTGATCTCGCGCCGCATGAGCAGCGACGGCGACATCACGCCGACAGGGCTGTCCCCGCGCCGCTACGACGAGGACACGAAGGTGGTGTTTCGGGACCGGCGCCGCCTCACGATGTTGTTCGAACCCGACGCCGTGGTCATGCCTTCGGGCGAGCGGCGCGAGCGCTGGCCCGGGGTCCAGGATACGGCGAGCCAGTTCGTTCAGCTGACCTTCATGTTCACGCTCAACCCCGAGCTGCTGCGCGTGGGCAAGCAGTTCGTCGTGCCGCTGGCGCTGCCGAAAAACATCGATCGCTGGACTTACGAAGTGATGAAGGAAGAAGTTCTGTACACCCCCTTCGGGCAGGTGAACGCGTTCCACGTCATGCCCAGGCGCATCACGCAACCGGGCAGCGAGCTTCGGGTCGAAATCTGGTTCGCGCCGCAGTTGCGTTACTTGCCGGTGCGGATTCGAATCGAGCAGGATGCCGAGACCTATGCCGAGCTGATGCTCGACCGGCGGCCGCAGATCGCCGCCGAGTAGCCCCCCGGTCTTGCGCCAGATCGCTCCCATGGAATGCGGTGCCGGAACGGGCCGGTTGAATACCGTGGCCGCAGCCGATCTTGTCGCAAGCGTCGATCGCAACCAAACTCAAGGTTCGCCTCGCGCCGTATAGTTGTCACGCAACCTTGCCAGGAGAATGTGAATGGGCGCGGAATTCTTGTTGACGCAAGTTCGTGGCGATGGCGCGTTGAAGACAGGTTGGATCACGCTGAACCGGCCGAAGCAGCTCAACGCCTTGAACGATGGCCTGATGACGGAGCTGGGCGAGGCCTTGCGCAGCTTCGATGCCGACGCCGGCATCGGCTGCATCGTCATCACCGGCAGCGAGAAGGCCTTTGCCGCCGGCGCCGACATCGGCGCGATGGCGAGCTGGTCGTACATGGATGTCTACAAGGCCGACTACATCACGCGCAACTGGGAAACGATCCGCAGCGTGCGCAAGCCGGTGATCGCCGCGGTGGCGGGCTTCGCACTGGGCGGCGGCTGCGAACTCGCGATGATGTGCGATTTCATCATCGCCGCCGACAGCGCCAGGTTCGGCCAACCGGAGATCAAGCTCGGCATCATTCCCGGCGCGGGCGGCACCCAGCGCCTGCCGCGGGCCGTGGGCAAGGCGAAGGCGATGGACATGATTCTCACCGGGCGCTTCATGGACGCGGCGGAGGCCGAACGCTGCGGACTCGTGTCGCGCGTCGTCCCCGCGGCTGAACTGCATGAGACAACCCTTGCCGCCGCGCAATCGATCTGCGAGTTCAGCGCGCCAAGCGTGATGATGGCCAAGGAAAGCGTGAACCGCGCCTTCGAGGCCAGCCTGTCCGACGGGGTGCAGTTCGAGCGGCGCCTGTTCCACTCGCTGTTTGCGACCGAAGATCAGAAAGAGGGCATGAACGCCTTTGTGAACAAGCGCAAGGCGGCGTTCAAGCAGCGCTGAGCGAATAGCGGGACCCGCGCCACGCACGGCGCCAGGTGCGAGCAGACCTCAGCCTTCCGTGCGCAGCGACGGAAACAGAATCACGTCGCGGATGCTCGGGCTGTCGGTGAGCAGCATGATGAGCCGGTCGATGCCGATGCCGCAACCGCCCGTGGGTGGCATGCCGTACTCGAGAGCGCGGATGAAATCGGCGTCGTAGTACATCGCCTCTTCGTCGCCGGCGTGCCTGTTCGCCGCCTGGGCCTGGAAACGAGCCGCCTGGTCCTCGGCGTCGTTCAGCTCGGAAAAGCCGTTTGCCATTTCGCGCCCGGTGATGAAGAGCTCGAAGCGTTCCGTGACCGAGGGGTCGGTGTCGGACGCGCGCGCCAGCGGTGACACCTCGACCGGGTAGTCGATGATGAAAGTCGGTTCCCAGAGTTTGTCTTCAACCGCCGCTTCGAACATCGCGAACTGCAATTCGGCCAGGCCCCAGTGTTCGGCTGGCGTTTCGCCGAGCGCAGCGAGCCTGGTGCGCAGCCACGCGGTGTCGCGCGCCTGGCGCTGATCGAGGCCGGCGTGGGTGATCAGCGAGTCGGTGATGGACAGGCGCGCGAACGGCCGTTCCAGATCGAGCTGCCGACCTGAATAGCTCAGGCTCGCCGAGCCGGTGGTCTGGCGCGCCGCATGGCGAAAAATCGCCTCGGTGAAGTCCATCACATCATGATGATTCCAGTACGCGGCGTAGAACTCCATCATCGTGAACTCGGGGTTGTGCCGGACCGAGATGCCTTCATTGCGAAAGTTGCGGTTGATCTCGAACACGCGCTCGAAGCCACCGACGAGCAGACGCTTCAGGTACAGCTCGGGCGCGATGCGCAGGAACATTTCCTGATTCAGCGCGTTGTGGTGCGTGACGAACGGCTTCGCGTTTGCTCCGCCGGGTATGGCGTGCAGCATCGGCGTTTCGACCTCGAGGAAATGGTGCTCGACCATGAACTGGCGGATCGACGACACCGCCTTGCTGCGCGCGACGAAACGCGCGCGCGCGTCTTCGTCGGTGATCAGGTCGACATAGCGCTGCCGGTACTTCTGCTCCTGGTCGGCCATGCCGTGGAACTTGTCGGGCAGCGGGCGCAGGCTCTTCGTCAGCAGGCGCAGGGTGCTCACACGCACCGAGAGTTCGCCGGTGCGGGTCTTGAACAGCGTGCCTTCGGCGCCCAGGATGTCGCCCAGATCCCAATGCTTGAACGCCTCGTAGGCCGCCTCGCCGAGCGCGTCACGCGTGGCGAACAGTTGAATCCGGCCGCTGCCGTCTTGGAGGGTGGCAAAGCTTGCCTTTCCCATCACCCTCTTGAGCATCATGCGCCCGGCGAGGGTGACCTTCACGCCCTGCGGCTCGAGTTCCTCGTTCGGCATCTCGCCGAACTTGTGCAACAGGTCCAGCGCGCCGTTCTTCGGTTTGAAGTCGTTTGGGAATGCGGCCCGACCTTCCGCATTCGCCCGTGCCCGGATCGCGGCGAGTTTTTCGCGGCGCTCGACGATCAATTGGTTGTCGTCAGTTGTGGCAGTTGTCGCACGTTCATCGCTCATCGGCATCCTTTGGTCTGCGCGCGATTTTATGGGCTGCGGCTGCACGTAGAATTCGCCGCCCACCGCATATCCTGCGCGGCGCGTTTCCGCACCGTTGCGCAAAGGAACCTCGATCCATGCATGTCCGGCGTCTGCCCATCCTCAACCGAAAGGTCAGGTTCGCGCTTGCGGGCTGCGGCCGGATTGCCGCCAACCACTTCGAGGCGATCAAGGCGCACGCCGCCAACTGCGAATTGACGGATGTCTGCGATGTCGATCCATCGGCCGTGGCCGAGGCGGTGCAACGCACCGGTGCAGCCGGACACGCCGGCCTGGGCCCGATGCTCGCGCAGACCCAGGCCGATTGCGTGATTCTCGCCACGCCCAGCGGCCTGCATTCGGCGCAAGCCATCGAAGTGGCCCGTTCCGGGCGCGACGTCATGACGGAAAAGCCGATGGCCACGCGCTGGAGCGATGGCCTGGCCATGGTGCGCGCCTGCGACGAAGCCGGAGTGCGCCTTTTCGTCGTCAAGCAGAACCGCCGCAACCGTACGCTGCAGCTGCTCAAGCAAGCAGTCGACAAAGCGCGCTTCGGCCGTATCTACATGGTCAACGTCAACGTCTTCTGGACCCGGCCCCAGTCGTACTATGACAGTGCGGCGTGGCGCGGCACGTGGGAATTCGACGGCGGCGCGTTCATGAACCAGGCCAGCCACTACATCGACCTGCTCGACTGGATCGTCGGCCCGGTCGAGAGCGTGATGGCCTATACCGGCACGCTGGCGCGCAACATCGAAGTCGAAGACACGGGCGTTGCGGCGCTGAAGTGGCGCAATGGCGCGATGGGCACGGTCAATGTGACGATGCTGACCTACCCGAAGAACCTGGAAGGTTCGATCACCGTCCTCGGCGAGCGCGGCTCGGTGCGAATCGGCGGCGTCGCCGTGAATCAGATCCAGCTTTGGAACTTCGACGCAGCCGACGACATGGACGTGGGCATCGACGACGCCAGCTACCAGACCACCTCGGTCTATGGTTTCGGCCACCCGCTCTACTACGACAACGTGATCAACACGCTGCGCGGCCAGGCCCAGCCCGAGACCGACGGTCGCGAAGGCCTGAAGTCGCTTGAACTGTTGATTGCAATGTACCTGTCGGCGCGCGACGGCAAGCGCGTCAACCTGCCGCTGGCCTATTGAACCTAGAAACCGCAGTTGACCGCTTCCCCCCCGCTGGCCACACCGCATGAACACCGAGATCTCTACCCACGACCACCCTCTCCGTTTGGGTGCGGGCGCTACGCACCCGATTGAGCCGCGCTGCGGCACGCTGGCGGCGTTGCTCCACCTTGCAGGCCGCGCCAAGCCGGGGGCTTGGCCCTTCGCCAGGCACAGCCAGTCCACAGGACTGTCTGTGTCCGGGCTCAGCCTCGC
>JAEMQF010000254.1 GCA_022758925.1 Burkholderiales bacterium
CGCGCGAACGGCTTGCCCATGCCGCGCAGCATCAACATCATCTCCGGCCCGTCGCGCACCGCCGACATCGAACAGACGATCCAGCTCGGCGCGCACGGCCCGCGCCGGCTGCACATCTTGCTGCTGGCCGAATGACCCGGTCGCGGCTGAGCGCAAACCAGGCGCCGAAACACTCGAACCCAGGTCGACACACCACGCCATGATCGCCGCACCCTATGCCGCCTTGCAGCGCAGGCTCGGCGCATTCATTCCCGCCGAGCGCCTGATCACCGATCCGTTGCGCCTGCTGGCCTGGGGCAGCGACGCGAGCTTCTACCGCCTCGTGCCCAAGCTCGTGGTGCAGGTTGAAAGCGAAGCCGAGGTGCAGCAGTTGCTCGAATGCTGCGCCGAGGCGCGCACGCCGGTGACCTTCCGCGCCGCCGGCACCAGCTTGTCGGGCCAGGCGCTGAGCGATTCGGTGCTGGTGCTGCTGGGCGATGGCTGGCAGGGCGTGACGATCGCCGACGACGCTGCCGTCGTGTCGCTGCAGCCGGGCGTGATCGGATCCGCCGCGAACCGCAGGCTGGCGCCGCTGGGGCGCAAGATCGGCCCCGACCCGGCTTCGATCGACGCCGCCATGATCGGTGGCATCGCCGCCAACAATTCCAGCGGCATGTGCTGCGGCACGGCGCAGAACAGCTATCACACCCTGGCCGGCATGCGCGTGGTGCTGGCCGATGGCAGCGTGCTCGACACGCGCAATGCCCGCAGCCGCGCTGCTTTCGGCGTGGAGCGGCCGCACCTGCTCGCGGCACTCGCCGAACTCGGCCGCAACACGCGCGCGAACGAGCCGCTGGCGCAGCGCATCCGCCACAAGTTCCGCTTGAAGAACACCTGCGGCTACAGCCTGAACGCGCTGATCGATTTCGACGACCCGGTGGACATGCTGTCGCACCTGATGATCGGCTCGGAGGGCACGCTCGGCTTCATCAGCGAGATCAGCTACTTCACGGTCGAAGAGCATGCGCACAAGGCCAGCGCGCTGATCCTGTTCGAGCGCCTGGAAACCGCGTGCAGCGCGGTCAGCCTGCTCAAGCACACACCGGTGGCCGCGGTCGAACTGCTCGACCGCGCGTCGCTGCGCTCGGTGCAGGACACGCCGGGCATGCCGGCCGCGCTGCGCGCGTTGCCGGTCGACGGCGCCGCGCTGCTGGTTGAAATCCGCGCCGAGACCCCCGTGGCGCTGGCGCTGAAGATCGACGCCGTGACGGCACCGCTGGCGGCGCTCGAACTGGCCGCGCCGCTGCGCTTTACCACCGACGCCGCCGAATCCGCGGCGCTGTGGAACGTGCGCAAGGGCATGTTCCCGGCGATCGGCGCGATGCGGCCCACCGGCACGACGGTCATCATCGAGGACGTGGCCTTCCCGGTGGAGCGCCTGGCCGAAGCCACTCTCGATCTGCAGCAGTTGCTGCAGGAGCACGGCTACCGCGATGCCATCATCTACGGCCACGCGCTCGAAGGCAACCTGCACTTCGTCTTCACGCAGGACTTCGGCAGCCCGGCCGAGGTCGAGCGCTACAGCCGTTTCATGGACGCGGTGTGCGCCATGGTCGTGCACAAGTACGACGGCTCGCTCAAGGCCGAGCACGGCACGGGCCGCAACATGGCCCCGTTCGTCGAGATGGAATGGGGCGCGCCGGCGTTTGCACTCATGCAGCGCATCAAGGCGCTGTTCGACCCGCAGGGGCTGCTGAATCCGGGCGTGATCCTCAACCCCGACCCGAAGTCGCACCTGAAGAACCTGAAGCCGCTGCCTGCGGCCGATGCGCTGGTGGACAAGTGCATCGAGTGCGGCTTCTGCGAGCCCAAGTGCCCGTCGCGCGGATTGACGCTTTCGCCGCGGCAGCGCATCGTCGGCTGGCGCGAGATCGCCCGGCTCGATGCCGCCGGCACCGAGCCGCAGCGTCTGGCCGAGCTGAACACGCTGTACGACTACCAGGGCATCGAGACCTGCGCCACCTGCGGCCTTTGCGCCACTGCCTGCCCGGTGGGCATCGAGACTGGGCTGCTGATCAAGGCGCTGCGCGGGCGGCGCGCGAGCCCGACGGCGAAGAAGGTCGCGGACGTCGCCGCCACGCACTTTGGCGCACTGACTGCCGCGGTGCGCTTCGGGCTGGGCGGCGCCGACCTGATGCACCGCGTCGTCGGCACGGGCGCGATGAAGGGCACGCTCGACGCCATGCGCAGGGCCAGCGGCGGGCGGCTGCCGAAATGGTCGCCGGCACTGCCGCGGCCGGTGCACTTCGTGCCGCGGCCGGCGCCGCCAAAGCGCGCCGAGCGCATCGTCTATTTCCCCAGTTGCGCCGCGCGCAACATGGGTGCGCAGCGCGGCCACGACGGCGTGGAGATGTTGCCGAGTGTGGCCGGGCGGCTGTTCCAGCGCGCCGGCTTCGACGTGATCCATCCCGCGTCGCTTTCAGCCCAGTGCTGCGGACAGCCCTTCGAAAGCAAGGGCCTGGTGCACGCCGCGAATCTGAAGTCGGCTGAGCTCGAAGCGGCGCTGCAAGACGCGAGCGAGGGCGGACGCTGGCCCATCGTCTTCGACACCAGCCCCTGCACCTACCGCATGCAGAAGTTCGCCGGCACCCGGCTGCACATCCGCGACAGCATCGAGTTCGTGCACGACAGCGTGCTGCCGCGCCTGAAGATCACGCCGCAGCCGCAGGCCGTCGCCGTGCACCCGGTGTGCAGCGTGCGCAAGATGGGCAGCACCGACAAGCTGCTGGCGATTGCCGCGCGCTGCAGCGCCGAAGTGGTGTCGGTGGACGAGGTGCAGTGCTGCGGCTTTGCCGGCGAGCGTGGCTTCATGCGGCCGGAACTGAACGAGCATGCCCTGCGCCACCTGAAAGGCGCGTTGCCCGCGGGTTGCGCCACCGGCTATTCCAGCAGCCGCACCTGCGAGATCGGTCTTTCCGAGATGGCCGGGTTTCCGTACCAGTCGATCCTGTACCTGGTGGAGCGCTGCAGCCGATAGTGCGTGCGTGACCCAGGGGTTCATTCGCGTTGACGGTTCGCGGGCGGCGCGCGCAGATTCTCAAGATTGAGCCACTGTTCGATCGTGCGCTCGTCCTGATGCAATCGATTGTTTCCTTGCACTGGAACAATCCCCGTCGGGTACCCGCGCTTAGAGTGGCTGCGGAGCTTGATGATGCACTGCTCTTGAACAGGTTCTGAATTGCCATGCTCTCGCGACACCCTGCGCTGGTGCCCATCCTTACTCTGCTGCTGTGGGCTTTGGCGACGCCTTGGGCATGCGCGCAATCTTCGGCGGCGGTAGAGAGTTCGCCGCCTGCTGTGGCGAAACCCGCGGAGTCCGCGCAATCACTCGCCAAGTCGGATTTGCTGACGCGTTCCACCTTGACGGGGGATTGGGGGGGATTGCGCTCGTCCCTCGAAGACAAGGGCGTGACGTTCGATCTCAGGCATACCTCGACCTATCAGGGGCTCGCATCGGGAACCGGAGACAAAGGGTACGAATACGGTGGCAAGGTCGATGCCTTCGTCAACCTGGACAGCGCCAGGATGGGCCTGTGGGAAGGCGGCGGATTTCGCACCCATTTTGAGTATCGCCATGGTGAGGCGCTGGCCAATCTCGGCGGCGCGATCTTCGCGGTGAATACGGCCTTGTATTGGCCGGTGGAGACGCCCGAGCAACTGGTGGCGACATCGCTGTATTTCACCCAGAAGCTGGGGGATCGAGACAGCATCGCGATCGGCAAGTTCAACCCGATTGACCTGTTCGCGGCCGACCCCTTCTACGGCGGTTGGGGCATCGACCGTTTCATGAATCTCATCTTCGCCGCACCGCCGAGTGGACTCATCCCGGTCGTGTTCATGGGGGCGATCGGCTCCATCAAGACCGAGCCGGTTTCATGGACCATCATGGTGTTCGATCCCAACGACCGCACCAACGACTACTTTCCGGGCGATCTGTTCAAGGACGGCGTGAACGTCTTCGTCAGCGGCGCACACGTCACGACGCTCGCCGGGCGCAAGACCACGTACGTCGCGACCGGCATCTACAGCACGGCAGAGGGGACCGATTACTCGTCGTTGCCACCCGGCTTCACGACGACGACGAAGAAGGGCTCCTACAACGTCTCCGTCGAGTTCAGGCACAACCTGCAGGAGAGCTTGGGGCAACCCAACGTCAACTGGGGGTTCTACTTCAAGGCGGCCACCGCCGACGGCAACCCCAACTATGTGCAGACATCGGTCATCGCCGGGATCGGCGGCAAGGCGCTGTTCTTCGGGCGTCCGCAGGACAGCTTCGGCCTGGGCGTGTTCCGCTACGACCTCAGCGATGTGCTCCAGAACACCCTGGCTGCCTCGACCAAGTTCCGCGACGAGGCAGGCGCCGAAGCCTTCTACAGCTATGCCGTGACGCCATGGTTGTATGTCGGTGCGGACCTCCAGTACGTCAAACCAGCCGCAGGCAGCTTCAAGAATGCCCTGATCCCAGCCTTGAGGACTCAGATTCGGTTCTAGGAGCCTGTCGGGCTTTGGGTCGTACCCGCGTTGGGCCTGCCTTGGGGCGCAGGCTAGGCGCAAAGCGCAGCCGTGCCTGGCGGCACGGCGAGCATTTGCAACGACGCCTGCGCCCCAAGGCAGACCCAACCCGAAGGGCCGGGGCGCATTGCGGCGCCACTCGTCGTGGCCGGCTCCTTGTGTGCCACGCCACACGGCGGCGCCGCCGCCTATATTGGCGCCGAAATTCGCCCCGGCGCGGGCACGACCAAAAGCCCGACAGGCTCCTAGCCCGACGTTCCCGACTCGCCGTTA
>JAEMQF010000044.1 GCA_022758925.1 Burkholderiales bacterium
CACGGCGAGCATTTGCAACGACGCCTGCGCCCCAAAGCAGACCCAACCCGAAGGGCCGGGGTGAATTGCGGCGCCACTCGTCGTTGCCGGCTCCTTGTGTGGCACGCCACACGGCGTCGCCGACGCCTAGATTGGCGCCGCAATTCGCCCCGGCGCGGGCCCAACCCAAAGCCCGACAGGCTCCTAGGCCGAGCGCCGCGCGCGCAATCCGCGTTACGGCCAATAGACCACCCCTTCTTGCGCGCCCGCGTCACTGCGGTGCGTCGCGTGTCGCGTCCGTCGAAACGAAGCGCATGTCGCGCGAGTCCACAACCGTCGCGCGCAACTCGGCCCCGCCTTGGGGGCGGAAGTAGAAGCGGAAGTTCGGGTTCTCGCTGATCGAGAAGTCGACATCGGCCGAGAACACCGGCTTGCCGCCGAGTGTGACGTCGACGTTGCGCACATAGTGCGCCGGTGTGTACTGGCGTGTCGCCTGGTCCATTGCCATGCCCGAGTGATTCGGATGGTCGATCATCAATTGCACGAGCACTGGTTCGCGGCCGTTCAAGTCACCGTCGATGCGAAAGCGCATCTTGCCCAGGCCCGCCAGCGCCGCGGCCGGGTCGCTGCCTGCCGGCGCCGAGCAACCGCCCGACGCTTTGACGAAACGCGTGGTCGCGTAGAGTTGCCCGTCGCTCATTTCGGCAATCGCGCGCATGTGCGAATACTCGTCCACGCGCACCCGGGTTTCGACATCGGCGCGGCCGCTGTCGGGTGCGAACTGGAAGATCGCCGAGATCGGTGACGGATTTGCGTCAATGATGAGGTACAGCTTGGCCACATGGCGCGCCGGTGCTCCGGCCGATTGCGGAAAATGGGTTCGGATCGCAACGGGCACGACAGCCGCGTCGATGGCACGCGCCGGTACATCGAGGACCAAGGCTCCTTCAGGCGCTTTGGCGATTGCGCGGCCCTCGAACAGGCTGGCACGTACCTTCAACCAGACGGGGCTCGTCGCGGGGTCGTCGCTGGCCTGGAACATCGGAGCCGCGCCGGCCCATGGGGCGCACAGCGTTAACGCAGCACACGCCAGCAGGCGCGCCGCAATCGGGTGGGCGAATGCGTTCACGGCCTTACCTCGGCGTGATGAAACAAGCCTTGTACGCCTGCGCCTGCAGATCGCGATAGCGCTCGATCTCAGGCTTGAGGGTTTCGTTGTCGCGCAGCGAGTTGCCGCGCTCGCCCCCGATCGCCATCGCGTTGACGATCGTGACCATGCCTGAGTAGTCTTCGAATTTGACTTCGCGCGCCATTGTGTCGAGTGCGCACGAACACTTGTTCATCATCTCGTAGCGCGGCCCGGGGTTCGCCTTCATGCACTCCTGAACGTAGAGCACCCGCTCCACGGTGGGGAAGTCGTTGGCGGATGCGGCCAACGCCGTGCAGAGCATGGCGCAACCGGCCGCCAGATGCCGAAGGGATTGGATGTTCATGATGGCAACGGGCAAGATTCGTCAGGGGTTTCGCGGCGCCGGACTTGCGCCGTCGAGGACCATTTCCTCGTCGAGCAGCGGGGTCGCAGCGCCGGGTTGCGCGGCCACCAGCGTACGGATCGAGTAGACCCCACCCGCCACCGCGTCGGAGAGGGTGAACACGTACTGCTTGGTCGCGAATTTCTCGAAGCGCACACGCAGTGGGTCGTCGAGATAGGGCGAAACCGCGATTTGCCGCGCCGCGACTGTCTTGCCTTTGTAGGGCAGACTCAGTTCGCCGATCTGTGCGCCCTCGTAGATGGCCATGCGGATGCGTTTGCGAAAATAGTTCGACTTGCCCTTCGTGAGGCGACTCATTTCGCGAATATCGCGCTCGAGGAAATACAGAATCACCGGATTCCCGTCGGCCGCTTCGACTTCAGGTAGCGACAGGCGGCGCGCGCCGCTCAGGAAGTCCGTGTTCGCGGTGCAGCACTTGCCATTGCTCTGCGCGCGCAATGCAATCGCCACGTGGGCGCTGAAGCCCTCTTCCAGGCTGCCGCCCTTGGTGTAACTGTACTGCAGCGTCAGCGGCGGCTTGAGCGTGGCAAACTGGTTGGTCATGAACAACGCGCGTTCGGCGGGCGAGTAGTCTTCCGCGGCGGAAGCGCTCAGCGCAGGCAGCAACGCCGCTGCCAGCAACAGAGAAACGGTACGCAGCCGGCTCATGATTGCATCATGCCAAGCGTCGAAAGGATCAGCGCTTAGCTCGAGTCGGCGAAGCGTCGGCGTCAGCGACAAGCGGCACGCCATAGTCGGCGAGGATGGCGGCAATCTCGGAGCGCTTCGCGTCGATCAGCGACTCGACCTGGCGTTTCCACTCGCGTTCGCCATAGCGAACGCCCATCGCCATCTGGAAATCGAGCCGCACTCCGGGCTCCGACTTCAACGGCACGACGCTGAGCTGCGGTGACTTGATGCGCTTGGCGAAGTACCCTGCGATCGGGCCCCAGACGATGGCCACGTCGAGCTTGCCCGAAGCCAGGTCTTTTTCGATGATCTCGCCCGGGTACTGGTCCGGGTCGGCATTCATCATCTGGTACGGCACGCCGGAGTCGATCAGCCCATGTTTGTTCAGCCAGTCGGAAGCGGGCGAGCGGTCATACACGCCGATGCGCAGCTTGGCGAGCTTGGCACGGTCCAGCGCCAGGAAATCGGCGGCGCTGCGAACCTGGTCCAGGCCGTTGCCTGGCGCAAACACCATGGCGTAGGTCGAGCGGTAATAGGGTTGCGTCACCGACACCTGGTCGTAACCCACCGGCACGCCCATGACGATGTCGCAGGGGTAGTCCTGGTCAGGCAACTTGTAGCGCAACGTATTGCGGATGAACGCCAGGCGCTGCGGGAACGAGTAGTAAGTGACCGGCAGGCCCAGTGCCGTGCCGAACAATTCGGCGATCCTGTTTTCGATGCCCTCGCCGCTGCGATTGGAGAACGGCAGGTTGTTGGGGTCCTGGCACACCCGCAGCGCCTTGCGCTCGGTGGGCTTGTCCTGTGCAGCGGCCGGCGCGCCCGGGAGCGCAATGGCCAGCAGACACGCCAGCAGCAACGCCAGGCCGGACCGCAAATGGCGCAGCGTCATTGAATCGGCTCGACCCGGGCGCGTTTGATCGCACCGTCGGAGCGGCCCTTGAGATAGGCGTACAGATGATCCATGTTTTCCATCACCTGCGGGCTGGTGCCAAAACTTTGCATGCCCTTTTGGAGTCGCCCGTCGCGCACGGTGATGACGAATTCTTCCTTGGTCAGCGTTTTCATGCTGTTCACCAATGACGGGCCAACCAGGCCTTCCTGATTCGCGCCATGGCAGCGGTCGCAAGCGGCGGCGCGCCAGGTGCGAAAGCCCTTCATCGTGTTCTCGTCGACCTTGTAGCCATCCACCACTTTGTAAAGCTCGGCCTGGCCGAATGACGACCCGGCCACGCTCAACAGCAGGCCCAGCAGAATTTTCCGAATCATGATCGCCTTGTTCCCTCGTGAAAAAGGGGACGGAGCCGTTGGGCGCCATCCCCTCGGGTCAGGGCAGGCGGCATGCCTGCCCTACCAGGTAACGCTTAATTCGGCAAAGCGAATACGGTGAGCGAGCCGCCCAGTTCCGTGTACTGGTTCAATTCACGATAGCCACCCACGGCGCCCAGGCCGTCGGTGTCTTTCTCGAGGCCTGCCGCCATGCCGATGCCGGCCCAACCACCAATGCCCGAGAACACGCCGATGTACTGTTTTCCTTTGTGCTCATAGGTGAACACGTTGCCGATGATGCCCGACGGCGTCTTGAACTTGAACAGTTCCTTGTTGATGTCTTTTGCATCGACGCACTTCAGGTAACCCTCGAGCGTGCCGTAGCAGGACAGCCCGCCCGCGGTACTGAGCGAGCCGCTCCACACCGAGAACTTTTCGGCCTTGCTCTGCACGATCTTGCCCGTGCCCGCGTTCCAGGTGATGTAGTTGCCCATCCCACCATGGCTGCCCGGAGCCGGGAACATCGACAGCGTGGCACCGACGTACGGCTGGCCTGCCGTGTACTCGACCTTGAACGGCTCGTAGTCCATGCAAACGTGGTTCGTCGGCACGTAGAACAGCTTGGTGTTCGGGTCAAACGACGCGGGCTGCTGGTCTTTGCTGCCCAATGCCGCCGGGCAGATGCCCTTGGAGTTGACATCGGGACCGTTCTTTGCCGTCGAATACCTCGCCACCGTTTGCGGGCGGCCGGTCTTCATGTCGACGTGAGTTGCCCAGTTCACTGCCGGGTCGAATTTCTCGGCCACCAGCAGTGTGCCGTTGGTGCGGTCCATCGTGTAGCCGAAGCCGTTGCGGTCGAAGTGCACGAGCGCCTTGGTGGGTTTGCCCTTGACATCGATGTCGGCCAGGATCATTTCATTGATGCCGTCGAAGTCCCACTCGTCGTACGGCGTCATCTGGTAGACCCACTTCGCCATGCCGGTGTCGACGTCACGCGCGAAGATCGTCATCGACCACTTGTTGTCGCCGGGGCGCTGTGCCGGGTTCCAGGTGCTGGGGTTGCCGGTGCCGTAGTACATCAGATTCAGCGCCTTGTCGTAGCTGTACCAGCCCCACGTCGTGCCGCCGCCGATCTTCCACTGGTCACCCTTCCAGGTCTTGAGCGAAGAATC
>JAEMQF010000286.1 GCA_022758925.1 Burkholderiales bacterium
GATCGGAAAGCCGTAGCCCCAGTGGGCATCGGGCATCATGCACGAGGCGCCGACGATGCCGGGCAGCGAGGCGACGTTGACAGCCTGCTCGACAGACTTGTCGTCCATCGCGCGCAGCAAGGTCTCGCTGGCAAAGACCGCCACCGGCACGCGCATCATGCCGGTGGCGGGCAGCTCCCAATGACAGGGGCCGCGTTCGATGAGTCGTTTCGCGTCCATCACACGTCGACCACGGTTTGGGCTGTCCACTGCCCGTCACTGCCTTGCGCCACGTGCAGCGCGGTGAAGGTCGCCCCCTTCACTTCGACCGCCGGGCGGTGCCGCTGCACGCTGATGGGCTCGCCCGAGGCCACCGCGCGCAGCCGCGATCCGTTGATCGCGACGTCGAAGCGGCTGAACAACATGCTGCGCACTGCCATCTCATAGACCAAGGCGTTGAGCCAACGCACCAGCAACATTTCGTCGTCCTGCCCCTCGCATTCGATCTCGACGCGGATAAGCGGCGCCACGCGCGCGGGGTCGGCGATCACCGCGCTCAACGCCAGTGCGGCCTGCTCGAACGCGCCGGCCTTGCTCGCGGCAATACCTCGCACACCGATGTCGGCAGCGTGTTCGAAATGCTCCCACCGGGCGGTCTTTGCGCTTGCTGCCATTCGATCTCGCCATGGGTCGCCATGGACTGCAGGGTCCGGCCGGGTCGCACGCGCAATGAGCGCCGCCGGGCCGCTCCCAAGGCGCTCATTCCCCCTTGGGGGGACCGGCGCGCAGCGCCGTAGGGGGCTCCAATGAGCGCAACCGCGGGCGCCGCACAAGCGCCCGCGGCCAGACGCGCGAACTCAAGCCCTTTCCGACTCAGAACGAGTAATTGAACTGGCCCGATGCGATCACCGTGTTTGCGTCGTAATGGCCGTTGAGCCTGCCGTACACCGCGCTGCCCCCCGGGCTGACGGTGATGTCGATCGTGGCCTTCTTCGCCATGACATAGGCCGCGCCGAAATCGAACGTGAGGTTCGAGTCGATGCGGTATTGCCCCCCGAACGCGAACCAGGTGCGGTCGGAGTCGGGCAGGCGCGGCGTGCGGTAGGCGTCCGACACGGGTGACTGGTCGTAAGCGATACCGCCGCGCAGCGTCCAGGCGCTGTTGTAGCGGTAGTGGGCGCCGAGCGCGACCTTCCACGTGTCCTTGAAGTTTTCGGGGGTGCTTCCCAGCACCACGCCGCTGGTGCGCACGAAGGTCAGGTTCTCGATCGTCGACCACTGCGTCCACTGCGCGTCGAACAGCAAGTCCCAGCGGTCGTCGAGCTTCGCGAAATACGACAGGTTGAGGATCGCGGGAAGCTTGACGTCCGAGGTGACGTCGCCGTTCGCCGCGGCCAACGCGGCGTTCGAGAACCTCACGGTACCGGTGATGTGGTAATCGATGCTCGAACGGTAATGCGCGCCCACCCGCACGTTGTTGTCGACTTCCCACAGCACGCCGAGGTTCCAGCCCCAGGCGTCGTCGCTGCCTTCGATCGCCGCGGTTGAATTCAGGCCACCACTGCCGGCAGGCGGAACCGTGTTCGTGAACTCGGCGTCGATACGCTGGTAGTTGGCGCCGAACCCCACTCCGACGCGAGGCGTCGGTTTCCACGCCACTGCCGGGTTGACGTTGATCGTCTTGATGCTCGATTTGATGGCCTGAAAGCGGCCCATCCAGTCATCGCTGTATTCCGTGACCAGTCCGAACGGCGAGTTCAGGCCCAGGCCGACCGACCATTGCGGCCCGAGCGGTGCGGCCAAGTAGAGGTTGGGCACGACGTTCAGTCCACCCGCGTCGCCGTTTTCGCTGCCCAGCGGCTGTGCCGACGGCAAGGTCGCCGCCGTCGAGTTCTCGTTTGTGAACTTGATCGACGGCCTGATGAGGTGGATGGCGCCCACCACCTGATTCTCTCGAATCCGCGAAATACCGGCGACGTTGGACCACAAGGTCGAGGCATCTTCGGCCACCGCCGCACCGCCGGCATAGGCAGTGCCCAGGCCGGACGCGGAGTTCTCGTTGAGCTGGAACGCGGCGCCCAGCGCCGAGCCGGAACCGAGTGTGACAGCGACTGCCGCCGAGACGCCGGTGAGGCGAGTTCGAACGAAGCGATTGTTCATGGCAAGAATCTCCTTGGTTGAGGCAGGGCGTCGACGCGCGGGCTCCTGCGTTCGGCAAGCACACCGAGTACGCAAGGCCGTCCACCGCCAGCGGCTGTGGTGTGGTGCAAGTCCATGCTTGCGGGCACGGTCGTCAACATGCGAGCAAGCGTAGACACGCTGCACCGCATCGCATTGACGAGGATCATCTCGGCTCGCTCGACGATGCGCGTGCACAACACCGGGCGCCGCAGGAGCACAGGTGCCGCTGCGGCGGAACGCGGTGCTTCAATGCGGGCACGACCCAGAGCCCGACAGGCTGCTCGGGCCCGTGGCCTCTTGCAGTTCGCCGCATGGCCCGCGCCGTCAAGGCAGATGCACAACTCGGTATGCGTCTCGTGCTCGATTCAGACGCCTGCCGCAGCATTGCGCGATGTCAAGCAGCCGCCACGCAGCTTGCCACATGCTTGATGCTCAGGGCAACAATCCGGCAGATTGCGGCCGACGCGTCGGCATGCGCTGTCTGGCACGGCAAGGAGGGTGGCGAAGTGAAAGAGATCGTTCTTGACCCGGCGTTGCATGAATCGCTGGAAGCTGGCGTCGACGCCATGCTCGATGAATGGCTGGTGGCAGAAGGCGACTTCGTGCACGCAGGCCAGACGCTGGCGCACGCGAACCTGGTCCACACCCGGCTCGACGTGCCCGCGCCGCACGGCGGCGTGATCGAGGAGATCATCGTGCCCGCGGGCCAGCCCTTCACGCGTGGCGCGCTGCTGGCGCGCCTGATCGAATCCTGAACGGCATGGCGCGCGGCACGCGCGCCGCTTCGACCCGCGCGCCGGTACATCGATCGTCGCGCTACTCGCGTCGGCGTTGGCGCAAGAAAGCCGCGCTCAGAGCCCGAACCAGCGCGGCAACCACATCGAAATGGCGGGGATGTAGGTGACCAGCATCAACACCACGAGCAGCACGGCGAAGAACGGCAGCATCGCCTTGGTGACGACGCCGATCGGCAGCTTCGATACCGCGCTGCCGACGTAAAGCACCGAGCCCACGGGCGGCGTGATGAGGCCGATGCCGAGATTCACGATCATGATCATGCCGAAATGCACCGGGTCCACGCCCAGGCTCGTGACCACCGGCAGCAGGATGGGCGTGAGGATCAGCAGCAGCGGCGCCATGTCCATGAGCGTGCCCAGCAGCAGCAGCATGATGTTGATCATGAGCAGGATCATGCCCTTGCTGTTGGAGATGCTGACGAAGAACGCCGTCACCTTGGTCGGGATCTGCATCAGCGTCATCAGGTAGCCGAAGCTGGCCGCGAAGCCGATCAGGATCATCACGATCGTCACCGTCTTCACCGTGCGGTGCACGAGCTTGGGCAGGTCGCGCCACTGGTAGTCGCGGTAGATGAACATGGTGACGAAGAACGCCCACAAGACCGCGATCGACGCCGATTCGGTGGCGGTGAACACACCGCTGAGGATGCCGCCCAGGATGATGACCATGGTCATCAGGCCCCAAAGCGCGTCGACGCCGATGCGCAGCGCCTCTCTCAAGCCGACGCGCTGCCCGACGGGAAAGTTGCGCTTGCGCGCGATGACGACGCACAGGATGGCGATGCACAGGCCGAGCAGCAGCCCGGGCAGAACGCCGGCCAGGAAGAGTGCTGCCACCGACACCGAGCCGCCCGCAGCCAGCGAGTAGATCACCGCGTTGTGGCTGGGCGGGATCAGCGTCGCCTGGATCGAGCCACTGACCGTCACCGCGGTCGAAAAATCGCGCGGGTAGCCCTTTCTTTCCATCTCGGGGATCAGCACCGAACCGATCGACGCCGTATCCGCCACCGACGAGCCGGAAATGGCGCCGAAAAAGGTCGAGGCCAGGATGTTGACGAGCGCCAGGCCGCCCCGCATGAAGCCCACCAGCACGCCGGCAAAGGCCACCAGGCGGCGCGCCATTCCGCCTTCGGCCATGATCGCGCCGGCGAGCACGAAGAAGGGAATCGCGAGCAACGAAAACTTGTTCACGCCGCTCGCGATCTGGATCATCACGCCATCCAGCGGCAGATCGATCCATAACGCGCCGATCAATGAGGCCATGCCCAGTGCATAGGCCACCGGCACGCCGAGCAGCATGAAGAGGAAGAAGCTGCCCATCAGCACCAGCGCGTCCATCAGGGGGCTGCCTCGTCGAAGTTGGCGCCGGGTTCACCGAAGGCCACCAGCGCACGCTGCGCCATCGAACCGAAGGCCATACGTTCGAGCACGAACAGGGCAGTGAACAGGCTGCCGATCGGCAGCGCCGCATAGGTCAGCCCCACCGGCATCCACGGCAGCGAGTCGATCGACTGGCCCCAGGTGCCGATGCACAGCTTGGTGCCCCAGACCACGATGAAAACGCAGACCGCCAGCATCGCGCCATCGCTGATGAAGGATGCAGCGCGGCGCAGCGGCGGCGGCAGTGCGGCGGTGAGCATGTGGACCGCGATGTGCGCATTCGCGCGGTAGGCCGCGGCGGCGCCGAAGAAGCTGAACATGACCATCAGCATGATCGCGATCGGCTCCGGCCAGCTCGATCCGCTGCCCAGCACATAACGCGCGAACACGCCCCAGGGAATGATGAGCGACATGCAGACGATGGCCCCGCCCGCGGCCCAGATGCACAGGCGATAGACGGGGTCGAGCAGGCGCGAGAGCAATGGGTCCATACGGGTTCCGGTCTGCAATGGCCACAGGCGCAGACCGCCGCGTCACAGCCGCGCCGCCGCGTTTCGGGTCGCGCCGCGGCTGTGGGCGAAGCGGCCTCAGTTGACGTCGTTGATGCGCTTGATGAGGTCGGTGTAGGGCGCGCCGTACTTCGCGCGCACCGGGGCGGTGGCGTCGTAGAACGGCTTGTTGTCGATCGCGATCCACTCGATGCCGGCGGCCTTGAGCTTGGCGCTGTATTCGGCCACGCTCTTGTCCCACAGCGCACGCTGTTCAAGTTGCGCCTCACGCGAGAACTTCTTCAGCAGCGCCTGGTCGGCCGGAGTCATCTTGTCCCACGTCACCTTCGACATGACGAAGATCTCGGGGATGATGAGGTGATTCGTTTGCGTGTAGTACTTGATGCCTGCGGTGTACTGGTTCGAGGTGAAGAGCGTCGGCGGGTTGTTCTCGGCGCCGTCGATGACGCCGGTCTGCAGCGCGCTGTAGACCTCGGTGTGGCCCATCGAGACGCCATTGCCGCCCATCGCGTTCATGGTGTCGACGAACAGCGGGTTGCCCATCATCCGGATCTTCTGCCCCTTCAGGTCCGACATCTGGCGCACCGCCTTCTTCGTGTACAGGCTGCGCGAGCCGCTGTCCATCCAGCCCAGCGCCACGAGCCGGGCCGGGCTGGCGCTGATGCGTTCGAGCAATTCGTCTCCGATCGCGCCGTCGATCACCTGGCGCATGTGCTCTTCGCTGCGGAAGACGAAAGGCATGTTGAAGACGTTGACGTCGGGCACCACGGGGCCGAGAACGCCGAGCGAGATGCGCGCGATCTGGATCGCGCCGACCTGCGTCTGCTCGACCACTTCCTTCTCGCTGCCGAGCACTCCGCCGGGGAACATCTGCAGCTTGTAGCGGCCGCCGCTGGCGGCTTCGAGCTTCTTGCCCAGGTTCTCGATCGCGACCACGTTCGGGTAGCCCGGGGGGTGCACGTCGGCGGCCTTGAGCACGGTCTGGGCATGGGCGAAGAAAGAAACCGCGGCCGCGATGGCGCCGACCATGAGCGCGCGACGTTGCTGGAACTGGGGATTCATGGGCAGTCTCCTGGGGTGTGAATTGTGAGGTGTGATTCGGGCCTCGGGGCGGTGGAAGCGAAGGCAGGCACTGAAGGCGGTGGTGGTGATCCGGATTGGCCCGGTTGCGCAGACTCATCAGTTGTCGTACAACCGGGGCATTGTTGCGGCTCGCCGACACCCCGTCAAGGCGAGTCACTCGGGGTTTGCACTGGTCCACTGCATGGACAATCCCACCCGCCGCCGCCCGCGCTCTCTCGCCCACGACGTGGTCGACGCGCTGCAGGCACCGATCCGCGACGGCCGTGTCGCGCCCGGCACCAAGCTGCCGACCGAGGGCGAGGTGATGCGCGCCTTCGGCGTCAGCCGCACGGTGGTGCGCGAAGCGCTGTCCAAGCTCCAGGCGTCGGGGCTGGTCGCGACCCGGCACGGGGTCGGCAGCTTCGTCGTCGGCCGCGGCGACGAGGCGGCGTTTCGCATCGGCCCGCAGCAACTCGAAACGCTGCGCGATGTGATCGCGATGCTCGAGCTGCGCATGGGGGTCGAGACCGAAGCCGCGGCTCTTGCGGCGCAGCGGCGCAGTGGCGCGAACCTGGCGCAGATGCGGCAGGCGCTTGATCAGTTCGCGGCCGCGGTCGAGGCCGGCCGCGACGCGGTCGGACCCGACTTCCGGTTTCATGCCGAGATCGCGCGCGCGACGCAGAACGCGCATTTCAGCAGCCTGCTCGATTCGCTGGGAACGCACATCATTCCGCGCGCCCGCCTCGACCCCGAGGCGCCGCTCGACGACGAACGCCGCGCCTACCTGCGCCGCGTCAACGCCGAGCATGAAAGCATCCACGAAGCCATTGCCCGCCAAGACGCCGACGCTGCGCGCGCGGCGATGCGCACGCACCTGGCGAACAGCCGCGAGCGCCGGCGCGGCGCGGCGCGGGTTGTACGATGACTCAAGGCGATGCCGATTGGCGACGATGAACACCACCCCCGTGATCACCTCGCTGCGAGCCATTCCGGTGGCCGGCCGCGACTCGATGCTGTTGAACCTGAGCGGCGCGCACGGCCCGTTTTTTACCCGCAACCTTCTGCTGTTGACTGACAGTTCAGGTCACACCGGCATCGGCGAGGTGCCGGGTGGCGAGAAGATTCGTCAGACGCTGGAAGACGCGCGTGACTCGGTGGTCGGGCAGAGCCTGGGTCATGTGCAGGCGCTGCTGCAGCGTTTGCAGCAGCGCTTCGCCGATCGCGACGCCGCAGGCCGCGGCGAGCAGACCTTCGACCTGCGGACCACGATCCACGCCGTCACCGCGGTCGAATCGGCCTTGCTCGACCTGCTTGGCCAGCACCTGGGCGTGCCGGTCGCGGCCTTGCTCGGGCAAGGCCAGCAGCGTGAGTCGGTCGAAATGCTCGGCTACCTCTTCTACGTCGGTGATCGCGGCAAGACCACGCTACCCTACCTGAGTGAGCCCGGCGCCGACAACGCCTGGTTCCGCCTGCGCCATGAAGCCGCGATCACGACCGAGGCCATCGTGCGCCAAGCCGAAGCCGCACACGAGCGCTATGGCTTCAACGACTTCAAGCTCAAGGGAGGTGTGCTCGCCGGCGAGGCCGAAGTCGAAGCCGTCACCGCGCTGCATGAACGCTTTGCGCAGGCGCGTGTCACGCTCGACCCGAATGGGGCCTGGCCGCTCAAAGACGCGATCCGGCTGATGCGCGACTTGCGTGGCGTGCTGGCGTATGCCGAAGACCCATGCGGCGCCGAGGGCGGTTTCTCGGGGCGCGAAGTGATGGCCGAGTTCCGCCGTGCCACGGGCTTGGCGACAGCGACCAACATGGTCGCGACTGACTGGCGCCAACTGGCGCACGCGCTGGCGCTGCAGTCGGTCGACATCCCCCTGGCCGACCCGCACTTCTGGACCATGGCCGGCTCGGTGCGCGTGGCCCAGACCTGCCGCGACTGGGGCCTGACCTGGGGCTCGCATTCGAACAACCACTTCGACGTCTCGCTCGCGATGTTCACTCACGTCGGCGCCGCTGCGCCGGGCAGGGTGACGGCGATCGACACGCACTGGATCTGGCAAGACGGCCAGCGCCTGACGCAAGAGCCGCTGCAGATCGTCGGCGGGCGGGTGCAGGTGCCGACCGAGCCGGGCCTGGGTGTCGCACTCGACATAACCGAGGTCGAGAAAGCGCATGCACTCTACAAGCAACATGGCCTGGGCGCGCGCGACGATGCGGCAGCGATGCAGTTCCTGATCCCAGGCTGGGCCTTCGACCCGAAGCGGCCTGCGCTCGTTCGTTAGCCGCCACGATGCCTGGGCAACCCCTGTTCCTCGAGCGGCGATGCGCCGCACTCAGTTTTACCAACCACCACCAAGGAGACGACTCATGCAAGACGAGATCCTGAACCCTGTGCAAGCGCGTCGCGCATTCCTCAAGACCGCTGCCGGCAGTGGGCTGGCCGCGCTCAGCGGCCTGGCCGGCGCGCAGTCGTTCGAGTACAAGCCCAACCAACGCTACCCCGACCCCGCAGTGCAGATCCTCGATCCGAGCTTTGCCAGGTACCGCATCTACAGCAGCACCGTCGAACAATTGGCCACGGGCATGCGCTGGGCCGAGGGGCCGGTGTATTTCCCCGACGGTGGCTATCTGCTGCTGAGCGACATTCCCAACAACCGCATCATGAAGTACAGCGAAAAGGACGGCAGCTTCAGCGTCTTTCGCAGCCCCGCGAATTGGGCCAACGGCAATACGCGCGACCGCCAGGGCCGCCTGCTGACCTGCGAGCATTCGGTGACGCGGCGCGTGGTGCGCACTGAAAAGGACGGCAAGCTCACAGTGCTGGCCGACAGCTTCGAGGGCAAGAAGCTGAATGCGCCGAACGACATCGTCGTCAAGTCCGACGACAGTGTCTGGTTCACCGACCCGCTGTTCGGCATCAACGGCGAATGGGAAGGGTTTCGCGCCAAGCCCGAACAGGCGAGCACGAATGTCTATCGCCACGGCAGCGACGGCAAGCTCAGCGCCGTCATCACCGACATCGTCAATCCGAACGGCCTGGCCTTTTCCCCCGACGAGAAGAAGCTCTACGTGGTCGAGTGGAAGGGCACTCCCAACCGCAGCATCTGGAGCTACGACGTGAATGCCGATGGCAGCGTGGGCGCGCGCACGAAGCTGATCGATGCTGCGGACCAGGGCGCACTCGACGGCTTTCGCGTCGATCGTGACGGCAACCTCTGGTGCGGATGGGGCAGCAATGGCGCGCTGCAAGGCGAAGCCACCGATGTCGGCGGGCGCAAGGTGTTTCAGCTCAAAGGCAGGTCGGAAGATCTGGACGGCGTGATGGTGTTCAACCCGCAGGGCAAGGCCATAGGCTTCATCCGCCTGCCCGAGCGCTGCGCGAACCTGACTTTCGGCGGGCCGAAGAACAACCGCCTGTACATGACGAGCTGCCATTCGCTGTACGCGCTCTACGTCGAAGCCCACGGTGCAACCTGAACCGGAAGGAAATCGCTGATGAAACTGCTCTTGAAACTCCTCTCTCTCGGCGCCTGCATCGCACTTGGCGCCAACATGACCCTGCCGGTTGCGGCGCAAGACAACTGGCCGAGCAAGCCCGTCAAGATCATCAGCCCGTTCCCGGCAGGCGGCACGAGCGACATCATGGCGCGCATGCTGGCCGAAGCACTGTCCAAAGAGTTGGGCCAGCAGTTCATTGTCGACAACATTGGCGGCGCAGGCGGCACCATCGGCACGCTGCGCGCGGCCAAGGCCACGCCCGACGGCTACACGCTGCTGCAAACGGGAGTCGGCCAGAACGCGGTCGCGCATGGTCTCGACCCGAAACTGGGCTATGACTCGATGCGCGATTTCGTCCACATCAGCCAGGTGCATTCGGGCCCGAACGTGCTCGTGGTCAACGCCGCCACGCCGTACAGGACCTTCGCCGAACTGGTGGAGTTCGTGCGCAAGAACCCGGGCAAGCTCAACTACGGCTACACGCATGCGGCGTCGGGCCACATGGCGATGGAGTTGCTGAAGCAGCGTGCCAGCGAATGCGCCAAGGGGGTGAAGGAATGCAACGGCTTCTTCATGGTCGGCATTCCCTACCGCGGCGGCGGCCCGATGATGCAGGACTTGCTGGGGGGTCAGATCCCGCTCATGTTCATCAACCAGGACGTGGCGCTGCCGCATGTCAGGGCCGGCAAGCTGCGCGCGTTGGCGGTGACGAGCACGCAGCGCAACCCGCTGTACCCGGACGTGCCGACAATCGCCGAGAGCGGATTTGCCGGCTTCCAGGCGCTGTCGTGGTCGGGCCTGTCAGCGATCAAGGGCACGCCGCAGGGCATCGTCGACAAGCTTGGCGCGAGCATGGACAAGATCATGGGCTCGCCGGAAATCAGGCAGCGCCTGGAATCGGTGGGCTTCGTCGTGCCGCCGGCGGGCGCGAAGGCCTACAGTGATTTTGTCAAGAGCGAGATCGAACTCTGGACCAGGGTCATCAAGACCGGGGGCATCAAGCCGGAGTGAGTGCCGGGCTGATTCACGGCACGGTCGCCGCCGGCGGGCGTGAAGGCCTACAGCGATTTCGTCAAGAGCGAGTTAACCACCTGAAACACGCACACCCTCGCCGGACGCTTGCGTATATGCATCAGGTATGCATAATGTCGCATGCCCATCGCGTTCGACCCGGCCAAGGCCAAGACGAATCTGCGCAAGCACGGTGTCAGCTTCGCCCATGCCGAACAGGCGCTTCGTGACCCTATGGCACTAACGATTGAAGACCCAGACTCTCGAATTGAGCAGCGCTTTGTAACGCTTGGCGTTGATTCGTTAGGCCGTGTCTTGGTGGTCATTCATACCCAACGCGAAGAGCGGACGCGCCTGATTTCCGCTCGCAAGGCCAGTCGCGGCGAGGCAGACCGATACCATGCGTAGCGAGTACGATTTTAGCAAAGCCAAACGCGGGGCGGTCATTCCGTCTCCGGGCAAAACCCGCATCACAATCATGCTCGATGATGACATCATCGAACATTTCCGAGCTCAGGCAGAGGCTGAGGGCGTTGGCTATCAAACGCTGATCAACGCTCTCTTGCGCAAGGTTGCAACAGGCGCAGGCAAGAAAAAGCCAGAGGCCAAGCCACTGACCGTGGCAACGCTGCGGCGGATATTGCGGGAAGAGCTTCACGCTCCCTGAGCTGGCCGCAAAGGGAAGCAGGTGGCTAAACCCCTGCGCTCAAGCCGACCCGCTCCGGCCTGCGGCTTCCGCGGGCAGCTTGGCTCGAACGATCGAGCTAAGGACCAAGGTCATCAAGACCGCGGGCATCAAGCCGGAGTGAGTGCCCGGGCTTTGACGTCCAGCGGCCGTTCAGGGTGCGCGGAACAGCCCAAGCGCGGATACGCCACGATTGGAGAGGCGTCTCCGACTACCTGCGCATGAAACCGGGTTGCACAAGCAACCCTACCGTTCTACCCCACGCCAAGAGTTGCCCACGGCAGCCGAGCGTCGCTTGCGGCGAACGCACGCCCGACGCAGTGGGCAACCCGGGTTCACCGCTCAAGCTGCCCGTTCGATTCAACGGGCAAAGAAAAGGGTCAAGGGCAGGGCGCAGAATTCGCAACGATCGCAGGGCGAAGGGCGTTCGTCGTTCCGCTTTCGTCAGGCCCTCGGGTATTGTTCGTGAAGGCGCAGCCGTAGGTCGTGGCGGCCACAGTGGCAGGGGTCACGACATCGTCGCCCAAGGGCTTGATGCCGTCACGCTCCCACTTGATCATGGCGTCGAACGCGCCCGCCTGCTCGGCCACGGTGAAGTCGCAATGGCTCGCGCCACGGATCGCGCGCTGCACCAGCCAGCTGCCGTTGCCCTTCGCGGCCACGCGCTTCTGGTAGGTCTGCTGCATGCTGAACGGCACGAACAAGTCGCCCAAGGTGTGGATCGAGACCACCGGGATCTTGAACTCGCCATTCGCCTGGGGAATCCAGCGCAGGCCGTCCCTGCGCAGCCGGTTTGCGGTGGGCGCTACCGTCAGCTTCTGCACCGACGCGTTCAGCGCTGTCGAGCCGGCGGCATCACCGTCGATGGTGTAGGTGTAGGCGTTGGTGTCCAGGATGTTCTTGTTCAGGATGCCGGTCACGGTGCCATCGCCCCCAAAGGTGCCATAGGCCGACGGGAAGCTGCCGCCGAAGGCGATACCCAGATCGAACATCGGGCGTGTGCCGCCGGTGATGTTCTTCAGTACCGACAGGTACTTTTGGCCAGTGGCGGTGGGTACGGATGGGAAGGTCGTGAACAGGGTCGTCGTCACCAAGGTGCTCACTTCGGACCACTTTGCAGTCGGATAACTCGGAACTCCAGCCAGCGCCTGAGCCGTCACCTGCATCGCGGCGAACTGATTGAACAGCTCGGTGTCGCCCATCACGCCGCACATCGGTACCGCGCCGTTGTACTTCACCTTGTTCTGCGCCGTCGCGTACGCTTCGTCCTCGATTGCCGCGGCTGTGATGTGCCCGCCCATCGAGTGACCGGTGATGTAGATCTTGGTCGGTGCCACGAGAGGGCGCGAGCGGCTGGCGGCGATCTTGGTGAACTCGAGTGCGAGTGCATTCGTGTCTTCGACACCTGCGCGCACGTCGTAGTAGTTCTTGCTGTAGCTCGACGCGGCCCAGGCATATCCGTTCTGGACCAGGTAGCGGCGGATCGAAGGATTGGAGATGCCCAACGTAGTGCCGGTGCCGGCGTAACCGTGCGCGTACATCACGAGCTTGCCGTTCCAGTTGAGCGGCACCTCGACGCGGTAGCCCGCTCCGTTCAGCACGCCGGCCCAGCGGCTGGTCGTGCTCATGTCGGTCACGTCGCCGGCCGCAGCCGCCATTGCGTTGAAGGTCGTCGCCGTGGCGTCGGCGGTGAAGGTTCGGGTGTCCTGCGCGCGGGTTTCCTCGGGGACTGTGGCGGGCTCTTCGCTGCCGCCGCAGGAAACGAGAAACGCACTGACGGCAAGGGCGGCAAGGCGTGGGGTTGGGTGAAGGTGCATATGCGGGTCTCCGTGAGTCTGGTCTTTGATGTGTGCAGCAGCAGGCTGTCTGCGACAGTGGCGAGGTTAACCCGCTTTGTCCGAGGCCCAAGAGTGGGTTTGCCCTAAGAGCCCATCGGGCTTTGGGTCGTGCCCGCGTTGGGTCTGCCTTGGGGCGCAGGCTAGGCGCAAAGCGCAGCCGTGCCGGGCGGCACGGCGAGCATTTGCAACGACGCCTGCGCCCCAAAGCAGACCCAACCCGAAGGGCCGGGACGAATTGCGGCGAAGAGCGCACCGCGCCTGAGGTCGCGCACGGTCCGACGCGCGTTGCACGGTCCTCGAACCTGGTGATTTCGACCGCCGGCCACGCAACGCGCACGCCCGTTGATCTGGATCAGAGCGTCGCGACGTGACGCGCACAAACTCCACGGCGTTGATGCCGAAACAGCCGGCGCATGGTCA